>CAZEXZ010000016.1:0-14645 GCA_964516655.1 uncultured Candidatus Saccharibacteria bacterium
TTAAGTGGTTACAGCTCAGAAGAAAGTACATTTCTAAATCTTAATACTCGTGGAGCTATTAATATGGTTGGACTACTCTTTGGTGGAATCATGATTGGACTACTTGGGGTTCTCTATGACATAGCAATTGGCCAAGCAATCGCAATAGAGGAGCTATTCCGAGCAGGAAAACACTTAACACGATCACAGGTTTACAAACGTGGTATTCGTATTGGAAGAGAGCATATTGGTGCATTAGTAAACACTCTTGCTATCGCGTATGTTGGGGCATCACTACCACTGTTACTTCTCATGCAAAACTCAACTACTGGAGTGTTGTTTATTGTCAACAACGAAATTTTCTCTACTGAGATTGTACGTATCCTTATTGGTAGTATCGGTCTTATCCTTGGGGTACCAATAACTACTCTTATTGCTTCTTACATGCTTCACGGACGCGTGCAAGAAGACAAAGAAGAGCGCCATCACCATCATTAATTACTAAGTTAGAAATATTCATTCTTAAACAGCACCAAGACCCTAGAAAACAGTATCCCTCTTCTCAGTAAAATCGCTAATCAGATTTTCAATATGTTATTTTACCTCATCTTTTCTGACAATAAACGCATCCCCACAGTTCAGCTTACTAATCATCTGCATCACGGCATGATTTACTAATCAGCGGTTCAAATCCAGTCCGGCAAAATAAAAACACCTAAAGGTGTTTTTATAATTGTGCGCCGGGCTGGATTTGAACCAGCGAAGCCCGAAGGGCGATAGATTTACAGTCTATTGTGATTGACCACTCCACCACCGACGCAAGTTACAAAATAATAGCACAAAAAAGTCTCATTGGGAAGTAAGAAAACGAGCGCCGTAGGCGCTCGTTTTGTTTTCGTATTTTATATTAATTTATAACTTACGAACTCTTCTTCATTATTTCTGCTTTAGTTATCGGACTTGGAATTTTTCGTGGCTTCTTAGCTTCTACAACTATCTCCCCTTTCTTATCAAGTGACACTTCAGCAATACTTCCTTTTGCAAACTTCTTAGAAAGCATGAGTGACGCTACTTGATTCAAAATATGAGTTTGAATAAACCGCTTAATTGGACGAGCCCCGTAATGAGGATCGTACGATTTCTCACTAATATGAGAGACTGCTTCCGGTGTCACCTCAAGAATAATTTCCTTTTCAAGAAGTCGTTTTGCAAGTATGTCTACTTGGAGACCAACAATTGCTTTTACTTCATCTTTAGAGAGAACATCAAAGATTATAGTTTCATCGAGACGATTTAAAAATTCTGGCTTAAAGAATTCTTTTACTGCTTCCATAACTCTTTCTTTTACCTGTGTGTACTCTCCTCCAGTAGTTAGATTTGAAAATCCAATTTGCTCCATCTTCTGTATATACTGACTTCCAATATTTGAAGTCATAATAATAATTGTATTCTTGAAGTTAACAACGCGTCCTTTACTATCAGTAAGTCTTCCTTCATCAAGAACTTGGAGGAGCAGGTTAAATACCTCTGGGTGCGCCTTTTCTACTTCATCAAACAAAATTACCGAGTATGGTCTATGACGAACTGCTTCTGTAAGTTGTCCTGACTCGTCATAGCCAACATATCCTGGTGGTGAACCGATAAGTTTACTTGTACTGTGCTTTTCCATGTACTCACTCATGTCTACTTTAATGAGAGCTTTTTCATCATTAAACATAAACTCAGCAAGTGCTTTTGTGAGCTCTGTCTTTCCAACGCCAGTAGGACCCAAGAACATAAACGATCCAATCGGTCGTCCTGGGTCATTGATCCCCGCACGACTTCTACGCACCGCACCACTTATTTTACTGATAGCGTCACGTTGTGAGATCACTCGCTTACCGAGCTCCTCTTCCATACGTGAAAGTTTTGCCTCCTCTTCTTCAAGCATGCGAACGACCGGAATACCTGTCCAACGCGCAACGACAGAAGCAATCTCCTCTTCTGTTACTTCTTCTTTTAAGATACGACGAACTTTTTGGAGTTTCTTAAGCTTCTCTGTTCTTTCAGTTAATTCACGTTGTAATTCTGGAATTTGCCCATAACGAATCTCCGCCACACGTGTGAGATCAGCACGTAATTCTGCATTTTCACTTTCTGTACGAAGGGACTCAAGAGATTTTTTAATTTCTCCAATTTCTGCAAGCGTCTTCTTTTCATTTTTCCACTTTAGTTCAAGCTCACGTGTTTTTTCTTGCACATTTGCAATCTCTTCGTCAATAACTGCAATACGTTTCTTCGTGGAAGAGACACCCTCTTTCTCACTATCTGCAATGAGTTCTTTTGTAAGAGCTTCTTTTTCAATCTCAAGACGCATAATCTTACGGTGAGCATCTTCAAGTACTGGTGGCTTGTTTTCAAGTGCAATACGAAGAGATGATGCGGCTTCATCGATTAGGTCAATCGCCTTATCAGGTAAAAATCGAGACGTGATATAACGTGTTGAAAGATTCACAGCAGACACAAGTGCATCATCTGTGATACGAACACCGTGGAAGAGTTCATACTTCTCTTTAAGCCCTCGCAAGATAGCAAGCGCATCTGCTTCATTCGGTTCTTCAACAAATACTGGCTGGAAACGTCGCGCAAGCGCTGGGTCCTTTTCGATGTGCTTCTGATACTCTTTGAGAGTTGTCGCACCAATTGCTCGTAATTCTCCACGAGAAAGCGCAGGCTTTAGAAGGTTTGCAGCATCTGCTGATCCTTCGGTTGCTCCAGCCCCAACAATGGTGTGAATCTCATCAATGAAAAGAATGATCCCACCTTCAGAACGTTCAATTTCTTTCATGATAGCTTTTAGACGTTCCTCAAATTCCCCTCGGAACTTTGTGCCAGCGATGAGCATCCCAAGATCAAGTGACACAAGTTCCTTTCCTTTGAGACTCTCTGGAACATCACCTCGTGCCATTCGAATAGCAAGTCCCTCCACCACCGCAGTCTTCCCAACACCTGCTTCACCTATTAGGATAGGATTATTTTTTGTACGACGAGAAAGAATCTGCATGAGTCGCATGATCTCAGTGTCACGCCCAATCACTGGATCTAACTTATCAGCACGTGCAAGATCCGTGAAGTTACGAGTGTACTTAGCGAGTGCTTTATTTTTCTTTGGACCTTGAGCTTCGGTAATATTTTGTGTACGAAGTTCTTCTAATATATGATACGCACTGTCTTTTTCAATTCTAAATCGTGCGAGCACTTCTCGTACTTGGCCAGTTGATTCAAGTATCGCTAAGAAAAGATGTTCCGTCGAAACGAACTCATCGTTAAATGACTGAGCTACCTTAAGAGAAGTCTCGAGTGTTGCTGCAAGCTCTGGAGTCAGATACATCTGATACGACGGACTCATAGTAGCTGAAGCACCCGGTACTTCTATAGCATCGATAATACTGTCAGTGAGGTGAATAATATCAATTTCAAGTTTTTCTAATATGGCATGAACAAGAGACTCCTCTTGTGTGAGAAGTGCACCCATCAAATGAAGTGGGCTGACTTGGTTTTGTCCGCGCTCTATTGCCAGTTCATGTGCGCGACGAATAACCTCTTTTGCTTTGGTTGTAAAATTATTAAATGATGGAGGCATAGTTCAAGTTTGTTATAGGGGTTAGTAAAATAGATACGTACCCATATATAATTAGTACACATTCTAGTCGGAATTATTTCAACATTTTCTTTCTTTTCAGAATATTTCAGGGGTATCTACAGTGTATCAGGATAAAGGAATTCAGTTGTGTGAATTAACGAATTCATGTATTTGGTAGCAGAATATTCAATCATTACTGTCGGTCGGTATACACCCACAATGCCAAAATTAAAAACTGAAGTCAACTTGACGTATTTTAAAATAGTGATACTATAAATCATAGCACATTTCAACACGGGAGGAACCATGATTTCAGAGGTTCTAAAGAAGTTTATGGTGGAGGTAGGATTCTACTTTCAAAAAGCAATCTACTCCGCTCTAACCTTTATAGCAATAGCTATATCAGCCTTTTTTATTATTTTCGGAGGAATTATCTACAATAGTTATATATTTTTTAAGCGCAAATATAAATCTTCTCACTCAAAACATTCTGAGAAAACAAAATTGCCAATGAAATCTCAAAAATAAAATCAATCGAAAAATGCCGACAAGTACTTGTCGGCATTTTATATTCCAATTTCTTACCTTTTCGTGCCACACAATGCGCCACGCTGTACATAAAAAATAAACAGAAGAGCAGATACTCAATGAAAGTGCTCCATGAAAAAAACATTTTTTCTTTTACATGAGCAAAGATTTTAACCAGGAGATTAGATTCGTTCTTCAACTGTATGCCAATCAACAGATGACATAAATGCATTAATGTAATCTGCTCGCTTGAGTCCGTAATCAACCATAAACGCGTGTTCAAACACATCCATAACTAGAAGCGGTGTAAGACCAGCTAGGTGACCCCCATCATGTTCGTTTACCCACACATTAAACAGCTTGTTTTCTTTTTTATCATGACAAAGAATAACCCATCCTATTCCTCGCATAGAAGCCATGCCAACAAACTCTTTTTGCCAATCTTCTACACTTCCCCAAGTACTTTCAATCATCTTCTTAAGATTTCGTTCACTTAACGGAACACCGTGCTTCCCAAGATTACCAAAGTAGAGTTCGTGTAATCTCATTCCATTCCATTCCCATCCAGACCTACGATGAAGTTCTGCATACTCTGGAGTCCCAGCTTCTTTTGTTTTTAGAATTTCAATAAGTTTATTGGTATTAGTTACATACCCCTGGTAGAGCGTGAAATGATTGTTTAAAAGTGTGTCACTAAATCCTGGCGTTCCTAATAAATGTGAAAAATCTTTTGCTGTATATGGTTGCATAATGTGTATATATAAATTTATAACGTGTTGATGCTAAAAGTATACAACTTATTTGATGTATTTTGTAGAAATATCTTTCATGGCTTCAACTAATCTGTCTAGGTCTGGCCTTGACGTAGTTCTTCCGAGACTGATTCGGATATTTTCGTTCGCTTCTTCTTCTGATGCACCGAGAGCCATCACAACATAACTCCCTTCTGTTTCCATAGATGCGCACGCACTTTTATGTGAGACCGCAAACCCTTTCGCATCGAGCCTGAGTATCATTTCTTCACTAGATATACCCGGTACGCGGCAGTTGATATTGTTTGGAAGTCTCCTCATTTCCCCGTTTGTATTCGTCTGATCTCTGACTGTCTGAGTGTCTGACTGTCTGACTTTATCGAATGCTCCATAGAAAATAATTGAAGGAATTTCTTGTTGGAGAAGCGCAAGGGTTTCGTCACGGAGCGCGCGCAAGCGCGCGCTCTCCGTTTCTCTCATCTCATGTGCTTCTTGTAATGCCACACCAAATGAATACTGAAGTGCCACAGCCTCAGTCCCACTTCGTAGTTCTCGTTCTTGTCCTCCACCAAAAGATATGGCTGATATTTTTATTCCTTCTCGTTTATATAAAAGCGCAGAACCTTTCGGACCATATACTTTGCTACTGTTCACTGTCATCAAATGACACTTAAGTCTGAGCACATCTAAGTTACAATAATTCGCCGCCTGACATGCATCAGTGTGAAAATATGGATATGATGTAAATGTTCTTCCTTGTTCTTTTTTCCATTCATCTATCGCACGACCAATTTCTTTTACTGGTTGGATTGTTCCAATCTCGTTATTTGCATACATAACACTCACAAGTATTGTTTCTTCACACAGTGCTTCGCGTACATCCTTTACTTTCACAATACCGTCATCATAAACAGGAAGATAGGTGACGCGAATTTTTTTCTCACGTACTAACTGTTTGATGGGTTCAAGAATTGCTGGGTGCTCGATTTCACTTGTAACCACATGCGGGACTGTCTGACTGTCAGACAGTCTGATAGTCAGACGTCTGAATTCTTCATACACACCCATTACAGCAAGGTTACAGCTCTCTGTGCCTGATGACATAAAATAAATTTCATACGCGTGAGCGTTCAGTGTCGTCGCACACAAAGCGCGTGCTTTATCGAGCAGCACACCTGCATGTGCACCTTCTTTGTGTATACCTGATGGATTGCCATATGTATCGAGTGACTCAAGGAGGGCGCGCTTCGCGCGCCCTCCAAGTTCTGTCGCACCCGCATTATCCAAATACACCCTTTTATGCTCAATAGTTTTTTTTGCTGAAGAAAATTTTTTTCTTAAAAATGAAATCATAGTATCTATTGTAGTACTCTATCATAAAAAACAAAAAGCACTTGTCACAGAGGTTCGATAATCGAACATATAACAAGTGCATGTACCATATGGTCACCCAATATCAGGTAATGGGGATGCATCCCGTAATGCAAGAACTGCCGCCGCCGTTTTGGCCAAGGCTTTGCTGCCTGATTCCGCCTGAGCCGCCGCCGTGACCCTGCTTGTTGAGTCCCTTCTGGATAAGGCGGGCGAGATCAGTTGCGTAGTCTTCAAGCGGAAACTGAAGGTCCGCCACCACATCAGCGCCGTCCATCTTAGTATTGCCAGCAACAGCCCCTTGGTTCAGATCAGGAACGCTATGGGACGCCTTTGCCGACAGAACGGTTGCACCATCCTGCGGAGCCGGAGCCACATAGAACGTCTTAGCCATCGGATCAGTTGGTGCTTCCAAAGCATGTGCCAGCCCCATAAAGAGCGCTGCACTCGCGATTGCGATAACCGTAATCATTTTCAAAGTCTTTTTCATGGCATATCTCCAGTGAAAACTAACAATGAATTGGAGCAAAAGAACATTGATGCCTTTCGGCCCGAATGTTGTTCTTGCCTCAAAGTTGTGAAGAAATCTTCACCACTTTAGTCTAGCATCAAAATAAAAATAATACACATGCCCTGTGGACATTATTGTACAAAAGAAAAAGCCTCACGACGCGGATGCGAGGTGAGGCTGTTCGGACTTTGGTAACACAGTAGCCCGAACTACTACTATGTTTGCTATGAGTTCGTTGTTGTCATAGCGTACCGAAATTTTACTGAAAGAGCGCGGAGATTTTGTGTGCTAACTGACCAGCCCGTTGCAAAAGCAGATTGGGTTATAAGTTAGCAAGTCATTCTAAATTTCACCCCTTCCATGTTAGGCAGGCAGTTGCGTACGAATGCCGGCAGCAGGCGCTTGTTACGCCAGGCCGCCGATCCAGCCCGGGTCAATCAGTTTGAACTCTGCGGGACCCATCTTCGGGGGATCGTGCATGTCACTTCTCCTTTCTTTGGCCAAGTGTGGCGGTTAAGCCATGTGAATGAACCACTCTGTAGGGACAACTTTCGCGGCATATCCCTGCTCACAGGTAGCATGCGTAACCCTCGTACGATCGGGCCGGTACAAATAACCGGCGCAAATCTGAGGAAAAATTCCGACGCACGCAACCAGAATTACAGTATAGCATATAGTAAATATTTGTCAAGCATTGATATAGACACCTAAAAATAAGCTGAAAAATAAACTTTTGTTCGTAACCATCATCTATCTAAAACTCTTCATCCCTATTCACATCCCATAATTTTTCACATGCTACAATCAATGCATGCAGTTTATTTCTTACATCGAAAACATAGCCTACACCCCCACTTTTTTTCTAGCACTCGCACTTTTCATTGTTGTTTGTTATGCACTCTATCTTGATCATAAGATTGTTGTTCTTACTCGTGGTAAAAGTGGAGCATCTCTTGAAGACGTCATTAGAGAATGCATTACAAACGCAGAAGCTATCGAAAAAAGAAATACACTCATCACTGAGCATGCATCTCTCCTTGATACAAAAATATCTCACGCTATCCGAAATGCTCAAACAATGCGATACAAAGCATTCGATGCAAACGGCTCCAATCAAAGCTTCTCTATTGCGCTCGTTAACGAAAAGGGAAATGGGGTTGTACTCTCTTCATTACACTCTAGAGACCGGATGAGCACCTTTGCGAAACCTATACAAAATTATGAAAGTACCTATGAACTCACCGAAGAAGAATTAGCAGTACTAGATGATGCACGAGCAGAACACCAGAATAGTAAATAGACTGTAGATAAAAGTGTAGGCTAGAATTACAATACACAAAAATAAGAGGGGCACCGTAGGTGCCCCTCTTATTTTGTAATACATTCAGATGCAGCCTACGGTCTAAGGTCCAAAGTCTGTCATTTATTGACATTCTGTGGTATAATTGCCTTTATCATTATGTCGAAAAAGCAAACAACACAAGGAATCGTATCTCGTCAGCCTATCATTGCTGTACTTGGTCACGTTGATCATGGGAAGTCTTCACTTCTTGATTACATTAGAAAATCTAACATTGTAGATGGGGAGGCAGGAGGAATTACACAACGAATTTCAGCGTACGAGGTTGAACACAAGCAAGCAGATGGAGGATCAAAACAAATAACCTTCTTGGATACCCCAGGACACGCTGCTTTTCAAGGAATGCGAGAACGTGGTGTAGAGATTGCTGATATTGCTATTCTTATTGTTTCAGCAGAAGACGGCGTGAAGCCACAGACACTAGAAGCGTGGAAAACCATCGAAGCGCACAAGCTGCCGTATCTAGTCGCTATTAACAAAATAGACAAGCCGGGAGCAGACATTCAGAAAACAAAAAACTCTCTCGTTGAAAATGCAATTTATATTGAAGGATACGGTGGTGATATTCCATGTGTTGAAATTTCTGCAAAAACAGGTCAAGGTGTTGACTTCCTTCTAGAGACCCTGCTTCTTCTTGTAGAGATGAATGAACTTACTGCAACCTTAGACACAGAAGCAACAGGCCATGTGCTTGAAAGTTTTGTAGATGCGAAGCGTGGTATTTCTGCAACACTTGTCATAAAAGATGGGACACTGAGTGCAAGTGGTGCGATTGTTGCAGGCACAGCACTTTCCCCTATTCGTATTATTGAAAACTTCATTGGCAAACCAATCAAGAACCCACATGCTGGCCAACCAATTATGGTCACAGGATTTGATGAAATACCAGCTTCTGGTGCAATTTTTGTTTCTTCATCAGATAAAAAAGAAATGGAGAAGTTGGTAGAAGAAACTCGCCAGGCAAAAGTAAAACAAGTCATGGACCCTCGAATCTACCGAAATGCAAAAGTTGTTATTCCGGTTGTTATCAAGGCGGACTCACTCGGAACACTTGACGCTGTGAAAGCAGAAGTAAAAAAATATGAGACCGACGACATTAAAGTAAAAATCATTGCAGAAGGAGTTGGCAACATCTC
The DNA here is from genome assembly GCA_964516655.1 of uncultured Candidatus Saccharibacteria bacterium. Classification (GTDB taxonomy): domain Bacteria; phylum Patescibacteriota; class Minisyncoccia; order Phycocordibacterales; family UBA5272; genus UBA11704. The sequence goes on from CAZEXZ010000016.1 coordinate 9,260, forward strand.
AGAGGGTGATATCATGCTTGCCTCATCTGATGAAAAAACGGTGATTCTTGGTTTCACAGTGAAAATGGAAGCAAAGGCGCGAGATCAGGCTGACCGGTTCAAAATCACTCCACAGATTTTTGATATTATTTATAAACTGTCAGAATGGTTCGAGACCGTTGTAACAGACCGCCTTCCATATGAAGAAAAAGAAACAATTCTTGGAACACTCAAAATTCTTCGCACCTTTAGCTCACAAAAAGACAAACATGTTATCGGCGGACGTGTAGAAACAGGAAGAATAGACAATGGTGTTCTTGTTCGTGTATTGAGACGTAATGTTGTTGTTGGAAAAGGAAGAATCGTAGAACTACAATCACAAAAAATAAAAACAAATACCGTTATGGAAGGAACAGAGTGTGGTCTCATGATTGAAAGTAAAGTAGAAATGGTTCCAGGAGACATGGTCGAAGCAATCACAGTAGAAAAACTCCGCATTTAGACATATGGATGCAAACATTCCAAAATCACAGCGTCAGCTCCAAATAGAACAGCAAGTCCTCGGCATCACCCAAGACTTTTTTCAGCGTGAAAGTTCTGGAGCTTCTATGATAACAGTTACTCGTACAGAAGTATCTCGTGACATGAAGCATGGAACTATTTTCATTACTGTTTTACCTGAAGAAAAAGAAGATGCTGCGATTAACTTCGCCAAACGCATGAGAAGTGAGCTTCGACATTTTGTTATGAAGCGACTCCCTGTAAAAGTAATTCCATTTTTCGAAGTAGAAATAGATTTTGGAGAAAAGAATCGACTCCATGTAGAAGAGCTCCTTCGAAAAGAAAAACGTGCCAATGAAGAGTATCAAGCAAAAATCAATCGTCCAGAAGAACAAGTACAAAGTGAACTGAGTGATAACTAACTATAAAATAGATAAAAATAAAACCACATACTATGTGGTTTTTTGTTATATTAACAAACATTACACTAAAGAGTTTAGACAGTAAGTGAGCTGAAGCCCGATGACAGCTTGTTTGCCATCTGCTGTAGCTCAGAACTATTAAATCGTTTTTGTGGAATAGCTATCTCAAGAAGCGCTTTGTCTCCTAATTCAAAAGGTCGATATACGTAGAGACATTCCAGTCGCTCTTCATTTTTTAAGGTCCTTGGGTTACGTCTCGTATAGTGATCGACCTGACAATTATGAATTCGTTTAAGAAGATCTTTTGAGAATTCCATTTCAGCATACTCCATGGGAGTTAACTGCTGCAAAATAATTCTAAAGGCTTTCATCACTTCACCATGGCAAACAACAATTACATTTGTCGCTTCAGAACGATGAAGACTATCGATGAAATCACGAATACGAATAACCAAATCCAAGAATGACCTACCGTTTGGAGGTGCCCAGAAAAATGGTTCAACTTTTCGAATGTTGAGTGACTCACCGAACTTCTCATTACGCTCATCTTCAGTCATTGAGTCCAAATCCCCCCAGTCACGCTCAGTGATTCTGGTATCAACTCTCCATTCTGCACGAATAAGGTCAAGCCCTGCTGCCGTCTGCAGTGCACGAGCATAGGACGATACATACATCCTATCAAATGACATTCTTTCTCGATTACACAGTTTATTTAAAAATTCGCCAGTCTTTTTAGCTTGTTCTATTCCTTTTTTGGATAGCGGCCACTGAGCAGTATGTGTGCCGTGAAGTCTTTCAAGTAATGAATTATCACCTTGTTCACTTTTTCGTTTGGCGAGATTACCGATTGACTCACCGTGGCGAACAATATACAAGTTAGCTGGCATCATCTCAAAAACTCCTTATAAAAGTGCATAAACCCCTACCTATCCTACCTTAAAATGGCTAGCTTCACTACTTGACAAAAGTTCAATTTAGTGTATACTAAACTCATGGTTTAGGGTGCAAATCCTCTTCCTATCTGGAGTTCTTTCAATTAACCCACAACGCGCACTTATTATTAGCGCAGAAGGAAAATCATGGGCAAGACAACGAATGCGAAATCCAACGGCAGCAATAAAAACGGCGGCAACGCCGGCCGTCAAGGCAGCGTCGGTGAAAATACCAAGCGCACCGAGATTGCACGCCAGCAAAAAAGCAAGCGTGCAGCGCTTCTCGATGCACGTCGCGAAGATGAGCGTAAGGACGGTAGCTTTTACCTCCGGGTAAATGCAAACCGCTCAAACGATATCGTGAAAGCGTGCGCCGGCCAGATTGGCAACTATGCCATTCCTGGTGATGGCCTGCCTTCGATGCACTTCAATGTGCAGAAGGAAGTGGGGACGAAAGGCGCCATGTCGGTGATCCGCTTGGAGTCAATCCAAGAAGGTCACGAGTGTCACGGCACCATCTTCAACCCGCAGACCTTCCTTCCGTGTTTCTACATCGAGAAGTTCGGGAATGGCTTTACGTCTCGTAGCCCTGACCGGCTGAACGCAGCAACGCAGGAGTTCATCTGCCATTACTTTAGCCAACTCATGGCTTCCCCGCAAGGCGACGTCATGGGTGACGAGGTGCCGGCCGAAGAACTCCACCAAGCTGAGCCAAGCGAAGACTTGGCTGCGGGCCTCGATGGTGTATCTGGTTTGTATCGGTATACCAACGACAAAGGTACGGTAGTCCTGGGCGTTTACCAGACCAAGTACCCCGTCGTCGAGATCGTGGAATCCACGATTCCGGACATCGCCGTATCCCAGATCTTCCTCCCACTTCATGTGATGAAACTCAAGAAGTTGGGCAGCGACCTCCCAGAAGATGTGATGATCCAGCAACGGAGCATCTACCATCTTCTGCGTGAGATCGCAGAGAAGATCGCACCGGTTGTCGCACCTGCTGCCAATCCTGAAGCAAAGCCGGTGAAAAAGCTCGGCGCGAAGGAACAGGCGAAGGCTGTCAAGCGTAGGGCAATGAAGATTGCCAGCGCAACCGAAAAGGCGACCGTGGCAACAACGCTTGCAGTCATGCAGGCGCAGGCCATCAAGCCAATCCAAGCGGTGAGTGGCAAGCTCGGGTATGTGGACATGTCGGACAAGTCGGGCGAACTCATGGTTCTCTTCGGCAAGAGCGGGAATGACCACGTGGTGACCGTCGCCTACATTGGCGAGCACCATCAACTGCGTCTCGCAGGGATCAACGTGGGCAACTTCGTGTACGGTGGTCAAGTCATGAAAGGCTTGATCGACCGGATGGATGCTTCCAATCTGCGCCTGTCGCAAGACGAGGTGAAGAAGGGAAATGTCTTGATTGGTTACATCCGTAGCCAGTTCGAAGCCCGCCATGTGATCCTGCCGGCTCGCAAGGGTCCGGATTTGAAAAAAGTCGCCTAAAGCGACAAAGGCTACCAAAGAGTAGCCACAGCCAGCAACGTCTAACGTTGCTGGCTTTTTTCTTTGCCTAATCCCGCTATTGAACATATATACACAGAAGTATCTTGACAAAGTACTACTTTTCGTGTATAATATATTCTGATGGTTTTGGGTACGAAAGTAACCCCTTCTCATCATTGTCCTTTCAATTCTAAACAGCTAACCATAATTAAAATATGGAAAGCAATCAACTAAAGGTGATTTCAAATGTCGAATCGTAATTTTCGTGATAACGGTGTTGATTTCGCAGCTCGTCGGCAATATGCCGAGGGCAACCGTGGCCACAATCAAGACCGGCATCAAGCCGGCCGTGTCCAACGGTTCCATCAGGTGGACCCACTGGACCAGGTGCTTGCACATGAGGACCGCATCCTGTCGTGCAAGCAATTGCTCAACAGCCAGCTCGGCGAGTATCACTTGTTCGAAGCAGACTTCTGCGTCGAACAACACTCGTCAGGCGAGTTTGCTCTCATCAAGTTCCTTGGCGGAACGCAAGCCTGCGAACTCCGCAAGGCCGGCATTCGCCCAGGCTACTTTGTTCCGGTTAACATGCTCTGGCATGCAGCCGGTAACACGGAATACAGATTCCGTGATGATGACCAAATGTTCATGGTGAAATTCCTGCTCGCGCAGGAAGCCCTCCATGAAGCGATGGTCCAGCTGAAAACCGAGCGGGCTGCTACCAAGAAGTTGCAGGTGGCGAGCACTCGTGAGAGTCTCCTTGCCAAGTACGACACCACGGTGAAACCTGTGAAGGCCAAACCGCCGGCACTTGCGGCGCTTGCCGACCTGCTCCGTGCAAACTACGGGGTCTACAGCCATGAAAGTGGCGTGGACATCTGGGTAGGCAACGGACCGAAGGACCGTGGTACGGTCTTCCGAGTGCAGAACGCACCCGAAGATCATCCTCTTGCAGTGATGGAAGCGGAGAACATCTTCTGCACCCGCTACGACGTGGCAACCTTCCCGACCGAAAAAGGTGGGCAGGTCGAGGGCAAAGCAGCCCTGGCTCGTCAGCTTCGTGAATGGCTCCGTGCGGAATTCCGTGCGGCCGGCCTGATGGAACCTGCTCCGGCAGTTGCCACCATGGCCGAAGTCAACGCCGAGCACGCCGAAGTACTTGGGGACACAATCTCCAATGACTCGCCGAAAGACGCTGTTGCCTCCATGGCCGCAGTCGACGCCGAGCATGCGCAGGCTCACGGCGATGTTGTCCCGCTTTTCGCGGACAAGGCCAACATCAAGCCCCGCAGCAACCGCAAGGCACGCTCGCACAGCTGATACGCCACCCCTTGAGGCAATGCAATGTTGCCTCAAAAGCACCCAATCGAAGATTGGGTGCTTTTTCTATTTTATGTATGAATAGTAAATATTGACTTTTTAAAATAATATAGTATAATATATTTGTACCATTAGCTCATTTGCAGGAGTAGCCTCATGATTAGATCGTTTCGACTTGCCAATCAACATCGCACTATTGGTGGTGTGTGTGCTGGAATTGCATACAAACTTTGTGTGCCACCAGGTTTTATACGCTTAATCTTATGTGTAATTGGATATCAATATTTTCCAGGAATAATAGGTTTCATTTTCTTTTTCTTATATCTTCTGTTATGGTATTTTGTACCATACTACGATAATGATCCAAAAGATTTTGATGAAGTCACTAGCTTCCATTAGTTTATATCTTAAAAAGATCAAATGCCTATATATGAACTAGTTCATATATAGGCATTTTTTGCTGTGCCCGGGAAAGGACTTAGTCACGAAACTCCTTGCGTCTCCCGACGTGATTTACTAATCAGCGTTGCTCGAAGTAGTTTCGCAAAGTCGATTGGTAAATTAGTCGACACCTGTAGACGGCCCGTATTCAAGTCCTTACGTAAAGCACGCAGGTGCTTTACTTCGTACGAACACTGTATATAAAAATACTCTACTTGATTACAAATAGAGTATTTTTATATATGTGCAGGTACTCGTGCCAGACTTGAACTTTTTGAGCTACTCGCAGAAAACTCT
>CAZEXZ010000017.1:0-13498 GCA_964516655.1 uncultured Candidatus Saccharibacteria bacterium
TTTTTGAACTGATTTCTATACATTGCACACCAATAAGCAACCACGACCACAAATGCAAATTTTAATGCTTCACTAGGCTGAAGTGAAAACGATCCAATATCAATCCATCGATGAGCTCCACCATGATATCTAGATAGACCAGGAATAAAAACACTAACAGTCAGCAAGAGAGCTAATGCGAAAAGAACGTACGCATATTTTTTATAGAATTGATATGGTATCAATACACCAATACATAGTGCAATTCCACCACCTAGTAACGCGTAAATTAACTGTGTCTTTATTACTGCAAAAAATTTTACTTCGTTACTCGCAAGCACACCTAGCGCAGCTGAACTAAAAATAACTAAACCGCTAAAAAGAAGAATAACAATAGTAATAAGGAGTGGTTTATCAACTCGTTCAAACATAGGCATTAACTAATTAAGGCTATTACAACCCCAAGCATTGCACACATGTAAGAAACTATCCAATACCTCATTGCAACTTTATGTGCTGGCCAACCCTTAGCTTGAAAATGATGGTGTAGTGGAGCAACTAAAAAAAGTTTTCTCTTAAATATTTTTTTCCAGACAAGCTGTAAAATAACTGATAAGGTCGTAACAAGAAGAGGGAGAGCTATTATTGGTAGATAGATAACTGCATTTGTTAAAAATGCAATTACCGAAAGACCAAGCGAAAGAGCCAGCATTCCTGTTTCAGTAAGATAAAACAGGGCGGGAGGAATATTAAACCATAAAAATGCCATAATTCCTCCGACAATTACAAAACAAAGCGCAGCTATATTAACAAGTCCATGGACATAGGCGATCATTCCGTACGCGGTAAAAACAGCTGACATTACCCCACCAGACAGACCATCCACCCCATCTATTACTCCTGTAGAAAATGTTGCGAGCGTAACAAGTATAAAAAATATAATAAAAACAAGACCTCCTAAATGGAAATTCCCGTAAAATGGTAAATATACGTAGTCAACACCTAATTTCGCATAAAACCACCACCCAGCGAAAAGACCAAGTGACGAAACTGCAAGTAATCTAACAGGAAAGGAAAGTCCTCCACCGATATATGAATTTAGCTTCCCAGAGAATGCCTCTGCTACCAATAAATCATCTAACGCACCAACAAGAGCACCAACAAGCATAGCGAAAAGTGGTAGCCATGTTTGGTTTCTAGAAATAAAATCAAGTTTCTCAGTAAATACTGTCGGGTATACTTTTGAAAGTGACCAAAAAAGGAGCGCAGTTGCAAAAACAGATATAATTACCACGAGACCACCCATTCTAGGGACCGGGGCTTTTTCATCATTGTGAAGTGATGCTGTTATTGTTGCTTCTTTACCGTCAATTGTGGTTTTAACATTCTTCTTTTTCCAGAGCTTATGTTTTACTAAAAAATGCCCAATTGTTGGGGCAATAATGATACCAATAAGAAAAGAGATAACCGCAGGTAACAGTACTTTAAAGGGATCCAAAGCTAACATGTGCTAATTATATCACAAGAAACCAGAAGATTAGGTGGTATTACTTTTTGCAATTAAAGCTACGTTATTTACTCTCAATACTAGATCTAAGGGCCTCGTAGAGCGTATTCATATCCTTAAATCTCCCCTCTTTTGTTGAACCAAGTACCACAATAACAACGGGATGCCCAACACTTACATCAACAATTACTCCTAAATTACCCCCAGCCATATCTGTATATCCAGTTTTTGAAGCTTCAGCACCAGACAGTGTTTCTATTGCTTGGTTAGTATTTGGAACACCGCTTATTCTCCCGGTATTTGCAATCACAGTTTCTCTCTTTTTTGTAGTTGCATCCAAAATTTCTGGAATGCTAACTCGAGCTATTGAAAATAATTTTGCTGCCTCAAGCACACTTCCAAGTCCTCCAATTTTACCATCTAAATCTCTTCCGGCTGGATCAGTGAAAAGTAAGTTAAGGCCAAGCGAAGTTGCATCTGAGTTCATTTGAGAAATGAACTTTTCACGACCTCCAAACGTATCAGCGATAGTTATAGCTCCATCATTGGATGAGAAAACAAGTGTATATTTTAATAGTTCAGACAATTTCCAAATTTGTTTATTTTTTAGCCCTAGATCATAGCCATCTTCTATACCTTGCGGCGTAATTGTAACCTTACCTTCTTTGTCGTTATGTGATGTAGCGGTTATCGCCATCATTACTTTAGAAATACTTGCTAAAGGTAGCTGCATGGTTTCATTTTTTGAAGCAATAACTTCATGTGTCACAATGTCGTACACAATATAAGCCTTAGCATCAACGACTACAGAATCAAATGCACTTTTGTTATACAGTGAAACCTGCTGTGGTGTACTTGTTTCAACAGGTGATACTTTCTTTTGCTTTGTAGTAAAATTTTTTAGATATGATGATGTAAAAACAACTAGTATGATAAACACTGAGAGACCATATATAACAAAAATATCAATTTTTACATTTTTCAAATTAAATTTCATATATCAATACAATGCTACAATTCCCGTGACTGTAATTTTTCCAATAATTCATTGTGCATTTTTTCATACTCTGGTAATTCTTCTACCTTTGTAATCCCTAGCTGTTTTAATGATTCTGAGGTAAGTGAGCAAATTTCCCCAACACGATTAATGAGCCCACGAACAGAAAGCACTCTAATAGACTGAGATGACTGCACACCTCTAATATAAGAAATTTGTTCACGTGTTGGGTAGCCAAGATATGCAACAAGTGTAAGCACCTGTAACGCTGCAGGCGTAAGATCCCCTTTTAATTCTTCTTTCGTCCAGCTTTCAACGAGTGGTGATTGCTCAGGTTTTGTGACTATAGAAACACCTTCATTACTCACCAACAATGTTAGTCCTATTTCCTCTAATTTACTTTTAATAAATGGAGTATTCTCAATAACTTCCTCTTTACTGATTCCTAAAAATTCTGCTAATTTCTTTACAGGAACAACATCTCCAGAGAGGAATAAAAGTGTAATAACCTTTTCAAGCATACATAGTAGTGTACCACACAGTTATGCGACAGATGTGGAAGGTATAACTTCCGGAGCAGCGATAATTATCTCCCCTCCTTCTTGGCTCTGAGTTGCTTGAAGTGAGCCAATTTTTAATAATTCGAGAAGTGCAAGGAAATTGACAATAAGTAATTTCTTTTGATCCTCTTTCGTCTCAGCTACCCCTGCTATATTTTGCAAAGTTACTGATTGTGCATTTTTAACACGGTTTAATAAACTTTCAATTACATTTTCTATTCGAAGTGCTTGCTCAACTGCGACCTTTACTAGCGCCTTCGGAGAAACAAAAGACATAAGTGTGAGAGACATTACTGACTGAAGAAATTCGGGTGTTACACGAGCATCTGGAACAAATACATGTAAATTTTTTTGTTTAAAGTGTGGACGAGCATAAAGAACATGTTTTCCATAAAGTAATTTAATTTTCTCACTACCTTTAGAAAGTAATGCGTACAGCTCTAACTTAAACTCAAGATCGTGAACTTGCTTTTCTTCTTCTTCGGTATATATTACGCCTGGCAAAAGAGACTTTGCTTTCATAAGCATAAGCGTAGAAGCAACGACAATAAACTGTGATATATCAGTTATATTCTTTTGATCAAATGTTTTTATGTATGCAATGTAATCATCAGAAACATCAACGAGTGATATTTCTGTAATTGAAAGCTTACGAGATTCTATGAGCTCAAGGAGCTTGGTGTATGGTCCTTCGAACCTGTCTAACTTAAGCGTAAATTCCATACTACTCAGTATATAGCGGCTAGTAGCTAGTGGCTAGTGAATACGCTCACTTTTAGGTAAAGAGTTATTTAAGAACACTCCAAATTGCCGGGTCATTCCCGCCGTCTATCTTAAAGATCACAACACCGCCTAGCTTATATAATTTTGCAATACGAATCTTATCAGCAATAGCTGTAGCATCTGAATACCAGACAAGAAATTGTTTCATAGATCCATACGAATTACCGTCAACATCAGTTGATGTACTATATCCAAAACTTAATTCCCCTGCACTATTTCTGTCAGGATTTATATGAAGACTTTTTGCAAGCGCATCTGCATAATTAAAGTTCATTGAACCAATCCTAGAGTAGTGGAAAGGAGTTGTTGCTGTTGCTGGAACTACTTCATATTTATAACCATACGTTGGCATGCCAAGAATAATTTTTTTCGCAGGAATATCCCAAAGAGCTAGTGTTACTACCTTTTTTACCCAATCAATGTCAGCAACTGGCTTATAGGTATTTCCTTGTGCATTATTTTGTTTTGTAAGTTGTGCATCGTCTCCCGCTTGGTCATATGCCATGATACGGACCTGGTCACATACTTTACCTATTACCTTGTAGTCATTTGCATATTCTACTTTTGAAAGCACAGCTTGCGAAGTTGTCGCGTATCTACTTTCAGGTGGTGTTCGAGCCTCAACAGTACAAATTAATTTTTTATTAGTCTTATGAAGCTCCTTTGAGAGCTCGGTTAAAAATGCACTGAAGTATGGTGCAGTTTCTGCAGTTTTTGCTTCGTAATCTATATCAATTCCGTCTACTTTATATTTCTTCACAAGTGCCACGATCTCTTTTACGTGTGCAGTACGACTTTTACGCTGTGCCATAAGCAACCAAAAAGCGTTTTTTTCATTTTCGTTATGCGGGTATGACAAAATACTTGGATATACTTTTACGTTCTTTTTCTTTGCCTCCGCAATAAGTGTAGTCCATGGTTCCTCTTCGAACTTCATTGCATTCTTTATTGTCCCGTCAGGCTGCAACTCAAATGCAAAAGGACTAATTTGAGTTAACTTGTCCAAATTAGGAATTGTTGTGCTCGCTCCCTCGGTCTTTCTCCAATATGGTATCCAAACAGCTTTATCAAATGTCGAGGCAAAAGTGACCTCAGCAAAAGCAAGGAATATACATAAAGTTAGAAATGATTTAAAAAGTGTAGTATGCCTTCTCATATATTTATAGTACATCAAATATTCAAAAATAAAAAGCGCCACTTTTTTGGTGAACGCTTTTATACTGATCATTTTTGCTTATAAAGCATAAATATTTTTTTCCCATTTTTTTCAATAACCGCAAATGGGTCACCTTCATTAACAGGAACATCAATTATGACCTTACCGCTTGCATTAGACCAAATTGGCTGTATGCCGACTTTGATAGCAGCTTCAGAACATTGTGTGACAGTGACCTTATAGCCCAGTCTCTTAAATCCAGCAACGCAGCCTTCATTTTTTTGAAACTCCCCAACCGCAAGAACATGTGGCTCTCGAATGGTAAGGTTTGGTTGTTGAACGATGTTTGCGTGCGACCCCGATGTTGCAAATAACATCATAAGCATCTCCAAGAGACGCGAAGACTCTGGATACATAGATTCTCCTTTGAATATAGAACAAATTTAATTATAACATTTATGTGTAAAATGTCAATTATTATGACTTGTTACTTACCTTTATTTTTTTATATCAATACCAAGTTCACGAAGTGTCTTTGTGTTTGCAGGAGATGGGGCTTGCATGAGTAAGTCCTTTCCCTCGCCTGTTTTTGGAAATGCCATGACTTCACGAATATTTGGCTCGTTAAGGAGAATCATAAGGAGTCGATCAAGTCCCCACGCAATACCACCATGTGGAGGAGTGCCTGAACCAAGTGCCTCTAACATATGTCCAAAGTTCTTTTCAATTCTTTCTTCTGAATACCCCATAATAGTAAAAGCCTTCTTGAGGAGTTCCGGCTTATGAAGTCTAATTCCTCCACCTCCTATTTCATAGCCATTTAAGGCGACATCATACTGTGTGGAAACAATATCAGCGATATTTTTTTCATCAATAAAATCTTGAAGCGACTCATCCTTTACTCCGGTAAATGGATTATGCGTGAATGTCCAAGCTCCAGTGTCATCCACGTTATCTTCTCCAGTTCTTTCAAATGCTGGAAAATCTACCACCCATAAAAAAGCAAGAAGGTTAGGATCATTTTTGTCCTCACGAATATCTGGCTTATCTGAACCATACTTTTCCATTACTTCCTTATACGTAAAAACTGGAAATGGCACTTGTTGAATTTTTTTCTCTGGAAAGAACTTTGTGACAATACCTATAAGCATCTCTTCATTAATCTTCATTACATCTTCACGAGTTACAAAACTCATCTCAAAATCCATCTGCGTAAATTCCGGCTGACGATCACCTCGAGTATCTTCATCTCGCATACATTTTGCTATCTGAAAATATCTCTCAAAGCCAGATGACATGAGCAATTGTTTATACTGTTGCGGGGATTGAGGGAGCGCATAAAAATTTCCTTGCCATAATCGTGACGGTACAAGATATGATCGTGATCCCTCTGGTGTTGGGTTCGTAAGTAGAGGTGTTTCTATTTCTAAAAAGTTTTGCTCATCAAGTGTGTCACGAATATATTTAATCACCTTATGACGAATCAATATATTTTTCTGAAGACGGGCTCGTCTAAGATCAAGATACTTCTTTTCAAGACGAACTTCTTCGCCAACTTCGTACCCATCTGTAGAAATATCAAACCCAGGAGTTGTTGCCTCATTAAGCACTGTGATTGTGAGCACTTCTAGCTCTACATCGCCATTGATCACTCCAGCCTTAATGTTGCGCTCTGGACGCTTATTTACGAGCGCTTTTATTTCAACCACCCATTCTGTTCGAAGTGTTTGAGCAATAGTTAATGCTTCTGTGTGATTTGGAAGTACAACAGCTTGGACTTTGCCAGTGACATCCCGAAGGTCCAAAAAGACCATTTTTCCTTGGTCACGCCTTACATCCACCCAGGCTTTCACGGTAACCTCATTTCCAACAGCTGTTGAAATATCTTTAATATATGTACGCATAGTTATCTTATACTACCAGAAATATCAATTTTCTAAAAGAAACTAAAGGCCAATCTGTCTTCTCACTTCGTTCATCGTCTCTCGTGCTTTTATTTGTGCTTGTGCACCACCTTCTTCAAGAATTGCAGCTATTTTTTCAGGATTATTCATAAGATCATCAAAAACTTCTTTCTTCCCTTCTCGCCATTTCATAATAGTTGCCAACAGCTCCTCTTTTGCCTGCTTATATCCATAGCCGCCATTTTCAAATTTAGCACGGAGAGCTTGTGTGTCTTCATAATTAAGAAACTGTTTGTGAATGTTATAGATATTATTTGTATCAGGGCTCTTCTTCTCTTCAGGTGATGCGCTATCTGTTACAATTCCCATTACTGCTCTCTTCACTTCTTCATCTGTTCCAAAAAGCGAAATGACATTACCTTTACTCTTGCTCATCTTCTCACCATCTACCCCAGGAATAGTAGCAACTGACTCAAGAATCACTTCCTTTGGTAAAGGAAATTCTTCCACGTTCCACGCACGATTATAAAATCCTGCAATATCACGCGCATACTCAATATGTTGCTTTTGATCTGCTCCAACAGGTACAACATCTGCCTTATAAATAAGAATATCTGCCGCCATGAGTACTGGATAATCGAAGAGTCCAACATTTACTTCTTTATCCTTTGCTTCATGATCCTTAAATGCATGGGCACGCATAAGGTACGGCATAGTCACAACGTTATTAAAAATAATCGCAAGCTCTGCGTGTTCTGGGACGCGTGACTGGCGGAAGAGTTTTGCTTTAGAAATATCTAGTCCACATGCAATGTATGCAGCTGCAATTTCAAGAGAACTATTTCTAAGTACATCCTTATCCTTCACTGTCGTGAGTGCATGATAATCAGCAATAAAAATATATGCATCGTAGTCACCGCTATTAGCTAAATCAATATTTTGCTTCATCGCTCCAAAATAATTACCAAAGTGAAGTTTACCTGTCGCCTGAATCCCCGAAAGAAGTACTTGTTGTGCCATACCAGTTACATTTATATTATTTTCTAAATCCTGCCAAGCCTTGTAAAATTTCTGTAGGTATTGCCCACACTGTATTATTGCTTGATTTTTCAATTGTCTGGAGTGTTCGCATCGCAAGACCTCCGTTTGTGTCAGCAAGCACCTTCGCTGCCTCTGCAAGCTTCTTAGAAGCCTCAAGCTCTCCATCTGCACGAATGATGATAGAACGGCGCTCACGCTCACTCTCGGCCTGTTTTGCCATAATGCGCTTCATGTCCGCAGGTAATTCAATATCTTGCAACTTAATAGCAGTAATATTAATTCCCCATGTCTCAGTCGTAACATCAACTATCTCTTTTATTTTGGATGCAATCACTTCACGCTCTGACAGTATATGGTCCAGTTCAAATCCTCCAACTACATCACATAATGCTACCTGAGAAAAGTCTGCAACTGCCCCTGCATAGTTTTGAATATTAAGCACTGCATTTTTAGCATCTTCTATTTGGTAATAGACAACCGCGTTTATATTAAGAGGAACATTATCTTTACTAATAACTTCTTGCTGAGGAATATCAACAGTAGCGATACGCATGTCAACTTTTGTCATACTTTGAATTCCTATAAAAATCCATGTAAGTCCAGGACCACGCATTCCATCAAACTTACCAAGAGTTAAAATAATTGCCTGCTCGTACTGATTAACGACACGAAGCCCAGCCAATAGAAAGAAAATTGCAATAGCTACTATTATGATCATGGTATAAGTATATCACGACCATAAAAACTATAAACTACAATAAAAAACAACCAAAACAATTTGTTTTGGTTGTTGTAGTATTACCTACACAGTAACTGTCCAGTTTAATTTGAATACTTTATAGCAACGTAAAGTTGCGCACGTATCCCCTCTTCCTGAGCGATGACACCTTGGACTGCGTCTCTTAGAAATTCTGGCCCATGGCTGTCAACAACCATCTTGTATGCATCTTTTGCAAGCAAAATATTTTTATTTTGATCCAGAATTGAGGTGTACACGTTTGACTTACGTAAAGACTGACATTCTGATTGATCGGTTGGATTATGAGCCTTTCTCCAAAGGACAAGGAGCTCTCGTAAAACCTCAAGCTGTTGTACAGCACTCACGATATAAAGATTTCTAACTTGGAACGGTTTTGGGGTTAAGGAATTCTTTCCTGTTTTTTTAAAAAGAAACACTCTCCTCCATTCTGCAATTTTTTCTAAATCACTGTTTGAAGGAATAATAACAACTGGATTTTTCAGCGCCCAGGAATTAAGAGGTCTTGGATAATTTTTCGTTAGTATGTATCCATTTCTCTCTGGATGAGTACAAGTACATCCAGTATGCACCCAATCACTATGCTCTAAAGGCTGAACGCCATACTGCGCATACAGAAACTCAACATGACCAGCAATAACAGCGTTTATCTCTTCTGGAGTCATGTACGGTTTTTCTCTAAGTACTGCAATAAACTGAGTAATGAACTTGTGGTTAGCTGTACTGTAGGGCTTTATGCCAAATAATTTCTGCACGTCAGAGGAACTCATCTTTTATTCTCCTTCGTTATAGATATAAACAATGAACAATGGCCCTTATTCTAATCAAATGAATATAATAATGCAAATCACTATATAACTCCATCTTAAGACCACTCCTACAATTAAAAAAGAGTTCCGCGGAACTCTTTTTTTGTATCATGGTATATGCTGTAAAGCTGCCATCAACACTCTTATCTTGGACTGGTGTAAAAGAATACTATATGCAAGCATAGCAGTATCTTTTGATGTCCTTGCGACAATTAATTTGGACCTATCATATTCCATCGACCTACATTCCTTATCAAAAAGGATATTAATTTTTTCTCGACTTAGAGACGAGACTTCGTGGAGTCTGGCAAGTGCGTACGCATACCATTTAATTAATTCATATGCTGATTCGAGAGATTCTGCATACTCAAGTTCCACCGCCTGAGAAACTGCAAACCTGTCAGATCTAGGAATCCCTTCTGATAGAACTTTTTTTCGTAGTGATTCGACATCTGGGACTTCCACAGAAAAGTGAACCAATTCTCTTCCACTTAAAAAAAATATTTCATTTGTGTCGTCATCTACGACAACATAATATGAGAGCTCGTTAAGTTTTGAAAATAACGGTGTCTTATTTTGTATATCCATAACGACCAGCTTCAGGTGTTCCTTCATTTCCTGTGGTGAATACCCATCGTACTTTTCTCTTTCAAACACAAAAGCATTCGAACTATTTTTTGTGGAGCTTAGATGAAAAACCATACAACCTCCAAAGTCACACTACTGTTAAAGGACGAAATGTACAAAAACACACTCACATAATACTACTAAAAAATAGGAAATAAAGAAACCTAAATTAAATACAACACACCCCAAAAAGTAGACACTCTTTGGGGTGGTGAACTGTCTATTACAACCCTTCTTCTTTTAGGCCTTCAATAAATGCAGCTGCTTTTTTAGAAAGTTTCTTTGGCATTGCAATACTAAGTTTGATAAGTGCATCACCTCGTCTATTTTTCTCGTGGACATGTGGAACACCTCTACCTTTTACTCGAAGTACTTCTCCGGTTGATGCACCTTGAGCAATATCAATTTCAATTTTTCCATCCAGCCCTTCTATAACATGAGATGAACCAAGAAGAGCGTCAGTTAATTTTATTTCATGTGTTATGACAAGATCATTTCCTTCTCTTTTCCAAATTTTATGAGGATTCACATTTATTTTTACATACAAGTCTCCTGTGGTGCCTCCTGACACAGCTTCTCCCATTCCTGACATACGAATCATCTCACCATTAGAAATACCTGCTGGGATTGCAATATTGACCTCCTCACGGCTATTGACGACACCGTGACCCTTGCAATCATGACACTTCTCTTCAGGAACCTTACCTGTTCCGCGACATATTTCACATGTCTTAACAGTCTGAAAATTACCCATGAATGTTTTCTTAACATCGTGAACCTTACCTTGACCGTTGCACGTTGTACATGTCTTTAGTTTTGCTCCGACTTTTGCACCACTTCCAGAACATGTCTTGCATGTATTTACTTTTGAAAGAAGAACATTTCGCTCTGTTCCAAAAATTGCTTCTGTAAATTGCACATCAATTTCAAGAGAAATATCCCTCCCTCTTTTTTGGCGACTACCACCACCGAATCCTCCGCCAAACATATCTCCAAATATATCTCCTAGATCTCCAAAATCAAATTGCATGTCACTAAAGTCTGAGGCATTGAATCCACCACCGAATCCTCCACCTGATGGTCCTTGTCCGTTAAAGGTTTGACCATACGTATCATATTCCTTTCGTTTCTTTTCATCTGAAAGTGTCTGGTAGGCTTCGTTTATTTCTTTAAACTTCGCCTCATCTCCATCTTTTTTATCTGGGTGATACTTAGCAGCCAACTTATAAAAAGCCTTTTTAATTTCATCTTTCGATGCATTTTTTTCTATCCCCAATAGTTTGTAAAAGTCTTTAGTTGCCATATAATTTAGTATATTAGTTATACCATATAATATAAAAACTGTGCAAGTTTTTCTTTGACTAAAGAATCTTTTTATGTCATAATGTTAAAAGGTGAACTTTTTGAGAGGTTACATATGAGTGAGTATCTCATGTCGCCTCACAATGGCGAAATAATCAAAGGATTTTGCGTGGATTTAGATGGGACACATGTTCGTGAAGATATGCTTAGAATATCTGAAGTCCCCGGTAGGACGCAAATTGATATCGCATGTCTCATTCCACCTGTAAGAAATATTTCTGTAGACAAGCTACATCTTTCTTTGGGGCAACAGCTCACAAATAAAAAATTCAATGCAAGTATACGGTTTTATCCATTCATCTCTTTACCACAAAAAAGACACTTTGGATTTGACTCTACCTCACCTCGACAAGCGCTCGTTGCAACCTACGTCATAGATGATGATGGTGAATTACTTGTTGAAGAATTGACGGTTTCGGAAGCTGTCGGAGAGATGCTTTATTTCAGTGAATTTGACCTTCTCCCCATTGCTCCAAAAATCGTCAATATACTAAAGCGACTTGTAGCTACTAATGATGAGGTTTCTAGCTTGGTACGTGAAGGACTGCAAAGATACTACTTCTACAATAGAGGTCTTGGGTTCCAGACAACCTTTATGTGTAGCACTCTTTTTAATCACACCTGCAGAGATGCAGCATTACGAGAGAAGATTCCTTTTATTTCAAAGCAATATGATGAGACTAGGTTTCACTTAAATTCTGGAAAACCAAAATTTAACTGTTGCCTACGCGACCCTCACGCATATGTTAATGCCTCCAATCTTGCAAGCTACTTTTTGGATAAAGAATTTTTTTTCTCTGAAGAATACATACAGAAAACAATCTCGTTAGCCGAGGAACAGACCAGTGAATGACTTCACTGGTTTTTTGTATTCTAAATAAAAAAGAGTAACCTTGGTTACTCTTTTTTACTAAACTCAAAATATGCTATTTTGTGTCTTCTTTTGTTTCGTCGGCCTTTGCTTCTTCTTTAGCATCAGTGGTAGAAGTAGATTCTGACTGTGCATTCTGTGTTGCATTATCATTAGCAGTCTTCATTGCTTCCCCTATCTTCATCATCTTGTCAGAAAGTGCTTCTGAAGCTTTCTTGATAGCGTCACCATCTTCACCTGCACGCGCTTTCTTAACTTCCTCAATTGCATCACTCACTTCCTTCTTTACATCATCCCCAATCTTATCTCCTGCATCCTTGATTGCTTTCTCTGCAGTATGAGTCATCTGATCTGCAAGATTCTTTGTCTCGATAAGTTCCATCTTCTTCTTATCTTCTTCAGCATGAGCTTCTGCATCTTCTTGCATACGCTTAATATCTTCATCAGATAATCCACTTGATGCCTCGATACGAATAGATTGTTCCTTCCCGGAAGTCTTATCTTTTGCTTTTACGTTTAAGATACCGTTAGCATCAACATCAAATGTAACTTCTACTTGTGGAACGCCACGTGGTGCCGGTGGAATACCATCGAGAATAAATCGGCCAAGTGATTTGTTATCTGAAGCAAGAGGACGTTCTCCTTGTGTAATATGGATCTCGACAGAAGTCTGTGAGTCAGCGGCTGTTGAGAATATCTGTGACTTAGACGCTGGAATAGTAGTATTCTTTTCGACGAGCTTCGTAGCAACCCCTCCCATTGTTTCGATACCAAGTGATAGTGGAATAACATCAAGCAAAAGTAGGTCCTTTACATCTCCTTGCAGAACTCCGGCTTGTACTGCTGCACCAAGAGCCACCACTTCATCAGGGTTTATTGAACGATTCGGCTCCTTTCCAAAAAGTTCTTTCACAGCTTCGACAATCATAGGCATACGAGTCTGACCTCCAACCATGATAATTTCATTTATTTCTTCCTTCTTAAACGGGGAAGCATCGATAGCACGCTTGGTGATTTCAATTGATCTTTCAACAAATTCTTTTGAAATTTCTTCAAGCTTTGCTCGTGTTACTTTTACAACTAAGTGCTTTGGTCCATCAGCACCAGAAGTGATAAACGGTAGATTAATTTCTGTCTCTACTTGT
>CAZEXZ010000018.1:0-1562 GCA_964516655.1 uncultured Candidatus Saccharibacteria bacterium
AAGCTATCGGTGAACCAGGAACACAGCTTACTATGCGTACATTCCATGCCGGAGGAGTTTCTGGAGTGGACATTACACAAGGTCTTCCTCGTGTTGAAGAAATCTTTGAACGTCGTATGCCTAAGAACCCAGCTATCATAGCTCATGAAGCAGGTACAATCACTGCAGTGCGTGAAGAAGGAAAGGAGAAAATTATTGTGTTACTTGCTGATGATGAGGTTATGGCAAAAGGAAATAAGAATGGTAAAAATGTTGAATATACAGTACCGTTCCGCCGTCAACTCATTGTAAAAGTAGGAGACACAATCAAGAAAGGACAACTCCTCACTGACGGGTCATGTGATATTGATGAACTCTTTAATTATGCAAGTAAGGAAGTCGCAGAAGAATACATCGTGAGTGAAATTAACAAAGTGTACGAACTTCAAGGAGCTGCGATCTCTCGAAAACACGTCGAGGTTATCATTAAACAAATGTTTGGTCGTGTGAAAATCATCAACCCTGGTGATACAAAGTTCACACAGTCAGATGTTGTTGAAGTTTCTAACTTTAGAAGTGAAAATAACCGCGTAAAAGCAGAAGGTAAAACTGAAGCGAAAGGTAAGCACTTAGTGCTTGGTATCACTGATGTGGCACTTTCTACTGATTCATGGCTTTCTAGTGCATCATTCCAAAATACCACTCGTGTGCTCATCACAGCATCTACTCGTGGTCAGATGGATGGACTACGTGGTCTTAAGGAGAATGTGATTATTGGACGCTTGATTCCAGCTGGTACTGGTTTGCGTGGTAAGAAAGCATAACACCGACTACAAAATCACACAATCTTCTTTGTTGCGGAGCCTCGCGTGCTCGTCAACGTAGTAGTACCTACGTTGATTGAAAACGTTTCTCCTGCGTCCAAGACGTGAATCTGCTGATTCAGCCTCGAATCTTGCGTAATTTTCTAATCGGCTGACGTTTTATAAAATATTGTAAGAAATAAAAATAACAAAAGCGCGACAGTGTCGCGCTTTTGTTATTTTTTGTTACACTCGCCGTGTGGCTTATGGAAACTCTTGTTAATTCTATCTATTTTGTCCATACATATACTTGGGTCATATTTCTTTTATTTATAGTAGCACTAATCGTATTTTTGCTTAGTAAAAAATCAACATCTACTTTTTTATTAAAAAATTTAAAATATAGGTAAAAATATTTTCTGGTGTTTTTTATTCTTTCTGTTTTAGGTACAGCACTTAACTTTTCAATTACTTTAAAAGGGGTTGGCTGTGACGGTTGCGATAAACAGTGGTTTGAAGAACAATCTAAAGAAATTATACGGTCATTTTTTCAATAAGTTAACTGCCAATAAAATCGGGACCTGTAGTGTCGCGCTTTTACTTTGTTGCTTTTTAGTGTAGAATCTATTTTGAAACTTTGGATTTCCAAGGTATGTTTTGAAAGGGGTCTGCATATGAACATCAATCAAGGACCGCTTGGTGTCCAAGAAACCAAGGTAGTGATTCAAGCACGAATTGAGGGCTTGTCAGTTCAGCAGGTAGCTGTAGTGAACAGGCTTC
>CAZEXZ010000018.1:1572-13157 GCA_964516655.1 uncultured Candidatus Saccharibacteria bacterium
AGTATTTTAGTGTAGTATTCACTATGAAACTTTGGATTTCCAAAGTATCTTTGAAAGGCTTCTATGAATATCAAACAAAAACCGCTTGGTGTCCCAGAAACAAAAGCGGTGATTCAGTCGCAAATTGAAGGCTTATCTGTACATCAAGTGGCTGTCGTGAACAGGCTTCGGATGCTCGGTATTCCAGACGGAATGATTTCCTCTGCAACGTCCGCCGAACCTGATTCTTCCCTGTATGAGCAGGCAGAAAATGCCATTATTGCACACCTTCAGAGTGCACGATTTATAGAAGCAGATAAAGCACTTTTGCTTCTTAACGGTCAGAAAACTTGCACCTATTGAACCGCGTGTCATGGTGCATGTTCCCTACATGTAAAAAGCCCTACTTAGTAGGGCTTTTATATATGGGAATAACTACCTATTCTTTTATCCTTCACACTGTATACTTAATAGTAGTAATTCTTTCCTTCATATTTGCTCTTTATAGAAAGCGAGGGTTCAAATGAACTATCTATCAGAAAATGTCACCATGTTTAGTGGTGTACATGGGTTGATTCTGCTTTTCGACATCGTTTTTATTGTTATTTTTTTTGTTGTGTGGCTTTATCCACCAAAAATAAAACCAAACGCTCATCAATCTCAACTTGGCACCAGTATGTATGCAGTACTCGGCTCTGTGGTCATGGTTGCTGTATTTATGTTGCTGATGTATTTTATTATCAAAGGTTCATTTCTTTCTTCACCATCATTATTTAATCGATAGGTAAATATATCAAATATCAACTAAAAAAGACCCAGGAAATGGGTCTTTTTTCTTTATATGTTTGTTTTAGGGGAATTATGAGAGCGTGCTAAAATAGTCATATGAACCCCAAAGATCAGGTAAAAGAAAATCTCTCTATCACTGACGTTGTTTCTACCTATATTCGTCTTGAAAAGTCGGGGGCACAATACCGTGCACGGTGCCCATTTCATAATGAGAGAACACCCAGTTTTTATGTTTCACCTGAACGAAAATCATTTCACTGTTTCGGATGCCAGGTTCATGGAGATATTTTCACGTTTGTAGAAAAAATAGAAAATATTCCTTTTGTGGAAGCACTTAAAATTCTTGCAGATCGAGCCGGAGTCTCACTTAAGGATTCACAAAAAAACAAGGAAGAGTCTCGACTCATTGCGTTACTTAAAGATGCAACAGAACACTTAGAAAAAAATTTCAATTCCTCTCCTGAAGCAAGAGAATATATCTTAGGACGTGGGCTTACCGAAGAAACAATTAAAACTTTTCATATAGGCTATGCAAAAAATGAGTGGCGGGACCTTTTTATGTTTTTGTCGTCAAAAGGCTATCAGCCAGAAGAGATGGTAGAGGCGGGTGTTGTTATTGAGGCAAAAGATGACAACGGTAAAACCAAGGGCTGGTACGATAGATTTAGAGGTCGTGTCATGTTTCCTATTCGTAATGTGTCTGGCGCCACAGTGGGCTATTCTGGACGTATTATGCCTTCTTTGGTTGACCCGACAGTGGCACAAGGTAAATATGTTAATACACCTGAAACAGCGCTATACCATAAATCCAAAATACTTTTCGGATATGATACTGCAAAGAAAAAAATGGCCGAGGTAAAAAGTGTTGTCGTCGTTGAGGGGCAGATGGATTTGTGTATGAGTTATCAGGCTGGAATTCACAATACAGTTGCGGTGTCAGGTACTGCATTTACTGATGAACACATTCATCTTATAAAACGTTTTTGTGACGCAGTCATACTTTCTTTTGACATGGATGACGCTGGCCAAAATGCCCTTAAAAAAACGGCTATGCTCTGCCTCCTGGGAGGACTTGATGTGTATGTAGTGAAGGATATTGGTACAAAAGATCCAGCCGATTTAATTAATGAAGATCAAACTAAATGGGTCCATGCAATAGAAAAGAAAAAGCATGTAATCGAGATGCTTACAGAAAGAGTTTTTGAATCAGTAAAAGATGAACGAGAACGGGGAAAGAAGATTGTCTCCGATGTCCTTCCTTTCTTGCGTGCAGTGCAATCGCCAATAGATAGATCGCATTTTTTGAGAATTATTTCACAAAAGTCTTCAATCCCCGAAGAAACATTAACAGAAGAATTAAGTCGAGGTATACTGGTACAAGAAGAGAGCAACGAAGAAAATCTAGTAGCTCCTCTTCTAGGAATGGTTCGTCTTGAAAGGGAAATAATTGCATACGCAATGCTTACAGGAAAGGAAAACCATGAAGAATTTCTTTCACTTGGTATTGATAGAGCACAATTCCCCGATGTTATCATCCAGGAGGAAATGTTTGAATTAGAGAAAAGAGTTATCGCAGATAAAGAGAATTATTTTAAAGATCTTATGACAACACATAAGCGAGAACAGCATAAAGCACACCTCATGATGCTGCAGAAAAAACTACGCGAAGATGGTGCAGACCACGAAGCGATTCTAAAGCAAATATATGAGCATGCTAAGAAAGCAGTTGAATAATTTACATACAGCAGGGTGTAGGAATTGTTTTATTGAGTTGATTTCTACATTATAAATTTGGGGAAAACTATATAGACTATATAGTCTCTTTGTGTTATAATCCCAGGTACCGTTTCTATGGCGAAAAAAGCATCTTCACAAAAAAAGAGTGTACAAAAAAAACCTACGTCCAAAACCGTAGCAAAAAAATCAAAAGTTACTAAGGTTGTTACTAAAAAAACGACTCAAATAAAAAAAGAGCGCGTTAGTACACCTACCAAAAAGGTTACCCAAAAAGTACAAAAGAAGACAGTTAAGAAAGTCGTAGCTAAAAAAGCTCCAGTCAAGAAAGTAGCTAAAAAAGCACCAGCTCCTAAAAAAGCTTCTGTAAAAAAAACAACCACACCAACTCCTAAAGTAAAGGATGTTGAAGTGAAGCCAAAGTACAAACCAAAGGCTTTTACTATTAAAACTGGCCCATCAAAGCCAAAGGTTGTAGAAAAACCCAAAAAAGTCACAACACGTGACCAAAATGAACAAGAGCTTCTCCAAAAAGGAAAGGAGCGTGGTTTTATTACGTATGATGAGATCATTCGTTACTTCCCTAACATTGAGCTTGATATTTTATATCTTGAAGAATTATATGAAAAAATAAACCAAGCAGGTATTGATATTCTAGAAGGTGGAAACCTCCTTGATATGGATGAAGACCTCCTTAAAATGGAAGGGAGAGATAGTACCCATGATAGTATCCAGATGTATCTTCGGGAAATAGGACAGTATCCACTTATTTCTGGAGACAACGAGCGAGAGCTTGCTATTCGTATTGAAAAAGGAGATATCGAAGCGTGGACACTCCTTGCAAAAGCAAACCTTCGTCTTGTTGTTTCTATTGCCAAGAAGTATGTTGGAAGACGTTCCGATCTTACGTTACTTGATCTTATCCAAGAAGGCAATCTTGGTCTCTTTAAGGCAGTTGAAAAGTTCGACTACTCCAAGGGATTTAAGTTTTCAACATATGCAACATGGTGGATTAGACAAGCAATCACTCGAGCGCTCGCTGATCAGTCGCGTACCATTCGTATTCCTGTGCACATGGTTGAAACAATTGCTAAATATAAGCAAGTTGTTCGTCGACTTTCTCAAGATCTTGGACGTGACCCTCTTGCCGAAGAGATTGCTGTTGAAATGAATGTTGATGTCGATAAAATTCACATCATCGAAAATATCAACCAAGATACAGTGTCACTTGAAAAGCCAATCGGGGACGATGATGATAAGAGTACACTTGGAGAGTTTATAGCAGATGATAAGATTCTTTCACCTGACGCTGAGGCCTCGCATCGTATTTTGTCAGACCAGATAAATGAAATTCTGGATGATTTGTCTCCTAAGGAGCGAAAGATTGTTGAGATGCGTAATGGTCTTGGAGAATTCGATGGAGTTATGCATACGCTTGAAGAAGTGGGGGCAGAATTTGGTGTTACCCGTGAACGTATCCGTCAGATTGAGGCGAAGGTTCATGAGAAGATTCGCTCACATGACAAGAGTGAGAGATTGAGAAACTACTAAGCAATATATAAAAACCGCCTACATGGGCGGTTTTTTGTGAAAGAAGCGCTACTAATGCAAAGTGCTTGCTGATAGTGTAGAAAAATTAAACACAATACCTAATGATTTCCAGGATAATTATTGGTACTATGAATAGCGCAAATAATAGTTTCGAAAGAAGTGCATGTGTTAGTTCGAGTTGGTTCATAATTGCGCCGTACATTTCTTGCTTTGGGTGATGTAATGGAGTACTCCATATTTTTTCTTGAATTTTATTTTCAAAAATAGAAATAACAATCAGACAAGGCATAATTACGAGTGAAACAAGCGCGAAAGCACATATGAGGGTGTTCATAAGTTCCTCTTGTAGTTGTGAACAGATCTTGCTGTATTCTAGTATCTTTATAATAATAGGTCAAATTAAAAGAGCGAGCACGTAGTGCTCGCTCTTTTGTTTACTTCGTATCTAATGTTACACTCTACTGATTAAAGACCACAGTAGACTATGTTTATTAATAGCACACTTGGTATCCATTTTGCCAGTAGCATGAGTTTTGATAGGAATACCCATTATTATAGGAATTGTAATAAGGGTCGTAGGCATTGTAGTTGTTATAACCTGTATCTGTGTAGCTTGTGGTGTAATAGTACGAGTATGTTGGCTGATACCAATCAGTTGTTTGGTAGGTGTAGTTATATGAAGGATATGTATAATATGTTGTTGGAACAGTATAGTAGTATGTCTGATTAGAAGTCGGATACGTGTAATTGGTATATGAATTTTGGTATGTATTGTTGGTGCAGGTGTATCCTATAATTGACACCTGCTTAGTTGTCCCGTTGTACCAATATGTATAGCATCCTGATGTGTACGAATAGGATGGGCTAACTGTATAGACAGAATTGTTTGTGTATGTTGGGTATGTTTGAACATAAGGATACAAGTAACTAGCAGACACAGTAGTCACCGCTCCAATAGTAAGAAAAAGTCCAAAAAATAAGTGTTTTATTGCTTTCATATATACGTATTCTATGCTTTCTGTGTGACAGGTCAAGAATTGACAAATAGAAATATCATTGCATTTTAAATAAAAAAAGCCGCAAATTTTGCGACTTTGTGGTTAGTATTGTTCTACTACACCTGGGATTGGTTGTGTTTTTTCACCATCAAAACCATAAGGTCTTATCGGCTGTGTCTTTTCTGGGTCAAAGAGTAGGTGTTGAAGGTTCTTAGGTAGGCTGTTTCTTCCGAAATAGTCACACATAGCTTCAATCCCAATCTCAGATTCCGAAACTAGATGACATTCTTTGGGGCAATGTACATCTTTGCAGCTACTTTGTAATCTCCTTGTAACCGTGCCGCACATTGAACAACTTACAAAGCCAAAGTATTCTTCTGCCATACCACCCTTTTATTTAGAGGAAGAATAACATTTTACTGTGCATTTGCACTTATGTCAACTCCTTTGATTTTTTGGACTGAAAAACTTGCAAAAACCCTTTAAATATGGTATTATAGTTATACTGTAGAAGGTGGTAGATACAGAGTTGAGAAAACAAATATAAATTGTAATTGTATTTTCAACTTCTTCTTTCCATTTTACACTCTCAATGTATGTTAATCGATCACGTAACACTTCAAATAAAAGCAGGAAAGGGAGGCGACGGAGTCGTTAGGTGGCGCCGTGAAAAAGGCGTGCCATATGGTGGTCCTGCAGGAGGAGATGGAGGACGTGGTGGGGACGTCTATTTTCGAGTTGTGCGAGATATCCAGGCGCTTGCTGTTTATAAACACAAAAAAGAATGGGATGCAGAAGAAGGCGAAGCTGGACAAAAACGTAGTATGCATGGATCTGATGCAAAAGATTTGTATCTTACGATTCCTATCGGGTCTGTTGTTTATAATCGCGAGTACGATAAGCACTATGAATTTATGGATGAAGGGGATTTTATTGTTCTTCGTGGAGGAAAGGGAGGAGAAGGGAACGAAAAGTTCAAAACAGCAACTAATCGCGCACCAGAAGAATTTACGAAAGGTACAAAAGGGGAATTCGCAACATTTGATATTGAACTTAAGCTCATTGCGGATGCTGGACTAATTGGATTACCTAATGCCGGTAAGTCATCGCTCTTAAATGCTCTCACTCGAGCTGGAGCAAAGATTGGAGACTATCCTTTTACTACTCTTGAGCCTAACCTTGGGGCTTACTTTAGTTACGTACTTGCAGATATTCCAGGACTTATCGAAGGAGCAAGTGATGGCAAAGGTCTTGGACATAAATTCCTTCGTCATATTACTCGCACGAAGTCTCTTGTGCATCTTATTGCAGCGGACAACGAAGATGTTGCAGAAGTCTACACAACCATCCGTGCAGAACTTGGTAAGTATGATCCAATGCTTCTTAAGCTTGATGAGATTGTTGTACTTTCAAAGACTGACATGATTGAAGACAAAAAAGAAATTGCAAAGAAGATTAAAGCACTTGAAAAAGCATCTAAAAAAGAAGTGGTCACGTTGTCACTCTATGAAGATAACAGTGTTAAAGCATTTGGTGACCTCTTGGTGAAGAAACTGGAGAAGAAGTAGGAATGCAGACATCAGACAGTATGACCGCTACGCTTTCAGACAAATAGATAAATACAAAAATTCAAAAGCGTGTCCGAAGGACACGCTTTTGAATTTTAGTCTGATAGTCAGATTGTCTGAAAGTCGGACGTCTTTATTTAAGAGCTGCCTTCAATAGCTCCTGGAACACTCCTGGATTACCAGCCCCTTTAGATTTTTTCATACACTGGCCGACGAAATACATGAACATGCTTTCTTTACCACTCTTGTAGTCTGTTACTTGAGTAGGATTATCTGCAATGACTTCATCAACAATCTTCTTGAGTAGTTCCGGGTCATTTTTTTGGATGAGACCTTTTTCTTCTGCTACTTTTTTAACATCGATTTCTTTATCGGTAAGCAAAAGTGGGAGAAGATCTTTTGCGCCGCGTGAAGAGAGCTCGCCTTTGCCGATCATTTCAAGTAATGTCACAAATGCTTCTACTTTTGGAAAGTTCTCGGCTACTAATTCTTTATTTTCTTTCTTTAATAATCCAAAAATATCTGCCACAAGGTAGTTTGACGCTAAGGTAACAAATGCAGCATCTTTACCTTTTGTAATATCATCAAAATAGAATGCAACAATTGGATCAGCAACAATGATATCTACCATATCTTCCTTTACACCCATTCCTATGAGCCGAGCCTTACGCGCAACAGGTAGCTCTGGGATTTCCTTTCGCATTGCTTCGATATCGAAAAGTTTTGAAAGATAGAGTTTTGGCAAATCAGGGTCAGGGAAGTATCTGTAGTCATGCGCATTTTCTTTCTTACGTTGTGAAAAAGTTTCAAGTTTTGTCTCATCCCATCCACGAGTTTCTTGCACAACTGCACCACCTTCTTCGATGAGTGCGATATGACGCTCCACTTCATAGCGAATAGCTCCTTCGACAGATGCAAATGAGTTAATGTTCTTTACTTCGACTTTTGTACCGAACTTCTTCGGATCTTGTGATACTGAGATATTTGCTTCGATACGCATTTGCCCCATTTCCATGTTGGCCTCTGATGCGCCTACGTAGCGAAGTATCTGCTGAAGCGCACGTGCGAACTCTCCTGCTTGTTCCGCGGAATGAATAACAGGTTCTGTAACTAATTCCATAAGAGGAACTCCTGCGCGGTTGTAGTCAACAAGAGTCATGCCACTTGTGTGTGAAGACTTAGCCGTGTCTTCTTCAAGGTGAATACGAGTAAGTTCAACACCATTAATTGAGCCGCCTGAAACGATAGGGAGTTTGTATTGAGAGAGCTGGTATCCTTTTGGAATGTCTGGATAAAAATAGTTCTTTCGGTCAAATTCTGTAAAATCTGCAATGTTTGCTCCGACCGCTAGACCAACCTGAACAACCTTTCGAATAGCTTCTTTATTTGGCACAGGAAGAGTACCTGGATGAGCCATGCAGACCTCGCAGATGTTGGTATTTGGTTTTTCGGCTTGAGGGTCGTTTTTGCAGCCACACCACATCTTGGAATTAGTGTGGAGCTCTGCATGGACTTCAAGACCTATAGTTGTGATATACGGGATAGACATAGGGTATATTCTATCAGATAAGTACCATTTTTTATAGGGGAATTGACACATCTTAACTGTGATACGATGATCTAATACTAAAATTGACATAAAGTAATATAAGTTGTATAATAAATAACTATGTCTCTGGCCCATTTTTGGGTGTTCCAAAAGCCATGATGACTGGAGGTTCTTTACATGACAAACAGCGTTAGTTCCTCTCTTCATTCAACTATTGATGCGACAGATATTTGGGGTGGTGTATATAAAAGACCACTTGAAGTTGCTCAACTCAATTACGAAAATGCAAGAGATTCCTACTACCAATTCAGAGTGGATTACAAAGCATATGTAAACTCGCTTTACGGTGAAGCTATAGAAACCATCGAGTCTCCTGTTCAGCGAATTGAACAGTTGAGGCTGGACTTTATGAAAAAAGCAATGACGTATGCGTCGACACTTTTTTCTGCAAGTAATAATCCGTTGTATAAAATAATGCCGTCAAAAAGTAAGAAATTACTCTTGTCGCTTCGCGAGGTGGTGGCTGAGATTACAAAAAATGGCAGTAGCACTCTTGACGCAGGTGAAAAGGAGGTAATTCTTGCATGCGTCATTGAGCTCAGTAAAAAGCTTCGTGGTGCTAACGATAACAGGACTTACTTTTATGCACTTGCACATAAGCTGATCAAAGAAATACTTGGAGATGAGCACGCTCGTTTTACAACAATCATGTTGACGTTTGCTCGCATTGCTTCCTTAGGTGGGCCACCCCATGAAAAGAAAGCTTTTTGCAAGAAGGAAGTGTATTACTTGCTTGAAGAAATTCGCATGAATCCTGAAAAGATCTCACGATTGGATCAGGATTGGAAAACGTATGTACGTCTTGCTCGAATGCTTTTTGCTTGGAAACATATGTTCTTTGGTTTGAAGCACGACTCATCGCGTGATTTGCATCTTAAGAGTTATGCGTATTATGCGCGCTTCTTTTATAAAAAGTACAGTTAAAAGGCCGTACACCTACGATCAAACAGGCACCACCACATGGTGCCTGTTTTTTATTTTTTAACAGAGATAATTTCTGCAATTGGAAGATATTTTTTATTCCATGTTTCTTGACGTTTGGCGTACTGACAACTTTTTGTAATGATTTCTTTCTTCATGTCTTCTTCAGATAGTGTATTATCTAAAAATTTTCCAATACTTACATATTCGAGCCCAAGTTTTTTGGTCTCTGTGTCAGAAGATTGGCCATATAGTGTCTTTATTTTCTTTAAAATAGTTTTTACTGCTTCTACCATGCCCGCAGCTATTCGTTTTTCGAGTCTCTTTGTAATACGTGTACGTAGAAGTTCTCGTGTTGGAGCCAACAGGTACAATGTTGTGTCATATTTGAGCTCTGGTGTGGCTAGTTGTGGTACAGCCCCGAGTGATTCTGTAATTTCTAATGCACGAATGAGTCTAACGCGGTTATGTATATCTATCTTTTCTGCACGCTTTGGGTCAAGGTCTGCAAGTTTTGTATAGAGTTCATTTGTTGTGAGTTTTTCGAGTCGCTCTCTAAGTGTTTTGTTTGGAGGAACTTTTGGAAGTGAAGTGTTATAGATAAGTGCATCAATGTATTGTCCTGTGCCGCCACAAATAATCGGGGTCTTACCTCTTTTTAAAATAGCTTCAATGGTGGGGGAGGCGGCGCGCGCGAAGCGCGCGACGCGTACTTCCGCCCCCAGCTCATATACTGAAAGCATATGATGTTTTATACCTTTCATTTCTTCCTCTGTTATTTTACCTGTTCCTATGTCAAGTCCTTTATAGACTTGTCGAGAATCTGCAGAAATAATTTCCCCATTGTGAGTAAGTGCCAGTTCTACAGCAAAATCACTCTTTCCACTTGCAGTCGGGCCTACAACAACGAATATTTTTGATGATTGCTTCATGGTAGGTATATACTACAAGTAATTATTGATTTAGCAAACTAGTATGATTATTCTCTATACGAAAGACAATTGCGGGTATTGTGATAATGTTAAAAAAGCGTTTTCAGAACGACGAGTTGTGTATGAAGAAAGGAATATTAAAAATACTGAATATTTGAAGGAAGCACAATCACACTCTGCTCGGACCATGCCGTTTATGTACGACACTACATCAAACACTGCAATCCAAGAGTCAGATGAAATCATTGATTACGCGAGTGAGTATTCTTTCTAGGATTTGAAATAAAAAAAACGCATACCGGTGTGGTATACGTTTGTTGTTTTTTTGTAGCCTAAGACTAAAAGTGTTCTAGCAAGCCGCTTCGGCGATATTGCTTAACATCGGCTCAGCAGTTTTGTTGATGGAGACACAATTTTTCTTCTCGTTGTATGAAAGCCATCCGACAGGTGACCATTCGGCAATGGCTTTCTTCAGAACTTTCAAAATACGTTTGGCAAGGTTCTTCGGCAAGTCAAGAAGGTTTCGAACTTCTTCGACGAGCGTGTCAATTGACATTGTGCGTTCCCACCATGCATACGGGGTAGGTGCTGAGATGAGTGCGAGAGCAATTGCCCCGCGCATTTTCTCATCTTGAGCTTTCGCGTTGTCAGCTTTTTTAGCCATTCATGAACTCCTCGTTTCTGCTTCCCGAACAACCGGAAAGTCAGAATACTATACTACCACGCTTTAAGCTTTTAGCAAATAAAAAACCTGACTATGTGTCAGGTTTGTAGCATACTTTTTTCAAATAATTGCTTCTTGGTTAGCGTTTTTATTTTCTGAAGAGTCGCTATTTTGTACAGTTGTTTCTTTTTGGAGGTGTGTTTCTCCAGCTTCGGTAAGAAAGTAGCGGAGTTCATTTTTCACTATCAGTCCAGCTGCGAGTGATGCATCACGTGCTTTAATGAAACACGCAAACTCAATAATTTCATTTGGGTGCCTGAATGAAAGAAGCTGCATTATTGGATGGAGTGTTGCTCCATATTTGCTCCCATAATCTGGACGCTCATTGAGGTCTTTGATTGCTTGTAGTAGATCCACGGTGCTAACTTTTGAGCTAGCTTTCTCTTTGCCATCTGATCGCACGGTATGCATTTCGTATCCTTTTTTAGTTTGAGTACTACTTCTCTCAGATATCTGAGAAAGTCTACTTTACCACACTAGTTCATTTTTTGTAAATAAATTCAAACTGTGGACAGTCCAAAGTATGTGTTCAGTATAATCGGGATATGTTAGAATACGTCTCACAGAATGCCGAGGTGGCGGAATTGGTAGACGCACACGACTCAAAATCGTGCGGGGTAACCCATGAGAGTTCGATTCTCTCTCTCGGCACAAAAGGTAGGAGTGGTCGAGCAACTTGGTTGCGAAGATGCCGGAAGCTAGCAAGCGGACGGCCAGTGAATGGTAGACGCACACGACTCAAAATCGTGTATCGCAAGGTGTGAGAGTTCGAGTCTCTCC
>CAZEXZ010000019.1:0-4558 GCA_964516655.1 uncultured Candidatus Saccharibacteria bacterium
TGCTTATTATAGGTGGAGTTATTATTCTCCTCGTTGAGAAGAAATATGAGAAAGATACTGAGGATGGAAAAATTATAGAAATTTCTACAATTTCATATAAAAATGCACTTATTCTTGGTTTATTCCAAACGCTTGCAATCATTCCTGGGGTTTCTAGGTCAGGTGCCATGATTGTTGGAGGACTATGGAGAAGACTATCTCGAAAGCTGTTGGTTGAATTTACATTCTTACTTGCTGTACCAACAATGACTGTTGCAACACTATATACAATCCTTAAGAAGCATAAGGAATTAACATTGGACTCGGTGAGCCCAATTATTATTGGCACCGTAATATCATTTGCTGTTGCTCTTGTTGTTATAAAATTTGCATTAGAGTATGTACGCAGACATTCTTTTAGAATTTTTGGCTGGTATAGAATAATCGTTGGAATCATACTGCTTTTCATATTACTGTAAAGAAAAATACACCCAGCACTTGGGTGTATTTTATATTTGTAGTAATTATTCTTAATTATACATTTGAAGCACCTCCAGGATTAAAACCACTATTCCTATATTTCCTTGCAATCTTTACTCTATTTAATTGTTTCTCTACATGTCCTTCAAAGAAACTAAAGTCAACATTTTCCGCATTTTCTTCCTTTAATGCAATTGCTCGCTTAAGTGCCTCTTCTGCCCTGTCATGATCCAGTTCTTCAATCATCTCACCACGCTCAAGTAATACAACCACCTCAGTAATTCCTTTAAAATTTGGACGTACGTTAACAAGCCCTTTATAAACAGCATAGCCAACACCTTTACCTCCTTTTTTAATTACCATCTCCCCTGCTTTTATAGTTGAAACTAAAGCAATGTGCTTATTAAGCACAGTAATCATGCCACTGGTAGTTGGAAGAGTGATGCTATCCACAACTTCATCAGTGATAACTTTATCTGGTGTGATTACTTTTAGTTTTAACATACAGTAATATAAATCTATGCTTTTGCAGCTGCAGCAAGAACATCTTCAATCGAACCCTTCATATAAAACGCAGACTCTGGTACATGATCATGCTTTCCTTCAAGGATTTCCTTGAAGCTTCGTACTGTATCTTCGCGCTTTACATACACACCTTTTGCACCAGTAAATTGTTCAGCAACGAAAAATGGCTGAGACAAGAATTTTTGAATACGACGAGCACGCCCCACAACTAATTTATCTTCATCTGAAAGTTCTTCCATACCTAAAATAGCAATAATATCTTGAAGGTCTTTATATCGTTGAAGTACCTTTTGAATTCCACGCACAACGTCGTAGTGTTCTTGGCCAACAATGTCTGCCTGCAGAATTGTAGACGAGGAGTCGAGTGGATCTACCGCTGGATAAATACCAAGTTCTGAAAGTGGTCGAGAGAGTGACACTGTTGAATCCAAGTGTGAAAACGTAGTCGCAGGTGCAGGATCAGTTAGGTCATCCGCTGGTACATAGACCGCCTGAACAGATGTAATGGAACCATTCTTAGTTGAGGTAACACGCTCCTGAAGTTGTCCCATTTCTGTTGCGAGTGTTGGCTGGTATCCAACGGCTGAAGGCATACGCCCAAGCAACGCTGAAAGCTCTGAGCCTGCTTGAGTGAATCGGAAAATATTATCTACGAAAAGAAGAAGGTCTTTCTTTTCTTCATCACGGAAATATTCAGCCATTGAGAGTGCTGAGAGTGCAACACGAGCGCGCGCTCCTGGCGGCTCATTCATCTGACCGAATACAAGAACCGTTTTATCGAGCACTCCTGATTCTTCCATCTCACGATACAGGTCATTCCCTTCTCGAGACCTCTCTCCTACTCCCGCAAAAATAGAATACCCAGCATGTTCACTCGCAATGTTACGAATAAGCTCTTGAATCACCACAGTCTTACCTACTCCCGCTCCACCAAAGAGTCCAACTTTTCCTCCTTTTAGGAACGGACAGATGAGGTCAATCACCTTGATACCTGTTTCTAGAACTTCAGCCTTTGTTGACTGCTGATCAAATGTTGGAGCTGCGCGGTGAATTGGGTATGTTTTTGCAGTTTTTACATCACCTTTTTGATCTATTGGAACACCAGTCACATCAAACATGCGCCCAAGTATCTCATTTCCAACAGGAACTTGAATTGGTGCACCTGTGTCATGTACTTCCATCCCACGAGTTAGCCCATCTGTTGAAGACATGGCAACTGCTCGCACATCGTTGAAACCAAGGTGCTGAGCTACTTCAAGTGTAAGCATTATCCCATTAGGGTTGGTGAGAGTAAGTGCATTTTTAAGTGCAGGCACTCCAGAGGTAAATGTAATGTCTACTACCGGGCCTACGATTCGTGTTATTGTTCCTTTGTTCATAATAGTGATGTTAGTAATTTTGTTTTAATAAATTTATGGTTTTGACTTCGGCTATGTGGTAATTCCGAGCAATGTTTTCAATTTTTGTTTCTCTTCTTCATTGTTTGCAGCCTTCTCAAGCGCTGGAATTAAATCTTTATTTCTAAATTTTGGATTATTACGTAATTCTAGGAATTCATCAAATGTTATAAGTCTTGTTGTAATTTTCTCACCATTTTCGAGATTTTGTTCTGCAACTTTTTTACAATTGAGGGCTATAAAAAAATTATTATTCCATTCCATCTTGTGATAATCCAAAATATCAACAGTAAACCACAGATGCCAAGAATCACTTTCAAAACCTGATTCTTCAAGTAACTCACGTTTTGCATCACTCATAAAATCTGATGTTTCAGAATTTCCTCCCGGAAGAGAGATAAATGGCTCCAACCCAGGTTGCTCTTCGTCATTAAGTATAATTTTTGAATCTGTAACTGCAATGACCACAACAGCATCTCTTCGTTTTAGCGCTTCAAATACTGCAAATGAACCGTCGAACATTTCCTGATCCCAGTGATAGACATCATGAAGCACACCTTCGAAGACTTTTTTTGCATGATCAGGAATTTTTTTCATAGTGTTTATGCTTGGAGTGCCATTGCCCCGGAACTAATTTCTGCAATTTCCTGTGTCACAGCACCTTGTCGTGCACGGTTATAATGTAATCTAAGTTCATCCTGTAAGTCCTTTGCGTTATCCGCAGCACTCTTCATTGCAAGCATTCGCGCTGTATGTTCTGAGGCATAACTCTCGAGAATTGCACCATAGATAATATTATGAAGCATCATAGGAATGATACTTGATAAAACAGTGTCTTGATCTGGTTCGTATGCATATCGTGGCTCCCCGCGTGTATCTGGTTCTCCTTCTGAAGAAAAAGGAAGTAACTGAAGGCGCGTTGGGGCATATGAGCTACCAGACATAAAATGAGTATAGATCGTACTGACAGTCCCAATCTTTTTTTCTTTGTACCAATTAACGATAAGTGTTGAAGTAGCATGCGCATCATCTCCGGTGATATGAGAATTGGTAAATGATGCCATTACTTCAAGGTCTAGTTTTTTTGCAATTTTTTCTGAATACTTTCCAAAAGCAATAACCTTAAGATTCTTACGCTCTTCCTCTGTGTAGCTGGCAAGAACTTTACGGTAAACATTAGTGTTATAGCTTCCACAAAGACCTTTATTAGAAGAAATTAAAATAACCACTTCACCTGGTACACCATTATGCTTAAGGAGCTCATGTCGTGTGTGTGGGTCAAGAGATATGTCATGCAAAATATGTTGAGCCTCTTCATGAAATGGACGAATAAGGAATGTATTATCAATGGCCTTCTTCATTTTGGTAGCAGAAATCATCTCCATTGTTTTGGTTATCTTTTTGATACTTCCGACACTTTTAATTTTTTCTTTAATTACTTTTGTTTGCATGTGTATTTTTTAACTCAACACTTAGCACAATAAAGGACACGCACTACATACCACTACTCCGGTTTAGTGTACATCGAAGCATACGATGTAAGTGCTTCCTTAAGCGAATTCTCAAGGTCGCCTGACCAATCCTTTGCGAGTGAAGCGATAAGCGGCTCATGTGATGCTGACATAAATGTATGCATCCCTTTTTCCCACGCTACAACTTCAAGAGGAGTGATGACATCTAAGAATCCATTGTTTGCGGCATAAATTGACGCCACCTGTAACCCAACAGAAAGAGGTGCTCCATTTGCTTGTTTAAGCATTTCCCCTGTTCTCTTTCCTCGTTCAATTGTTTTCTTTGTATCAGCATCAAGATCTGAGTCAAATTGTGAGAAACTTTCAAGCTCACGATATTGTGCCATTGCCAGTTTCATCTTGCCTGCATTTTTCTTCATTGCTTTTGTTTGAGCAGATGATCCCACACGAGAAACTGATAGCCCAACATCAATTGCCGGTCGCATACCTTTATAAAAAAGATTCGCATCGAGAAATATTTGACCATCAGTAATAGAAATCACATTTGTTGGAATATACGCCGAAACATCCCCTGCTTGAGTTTCGATAACTGGAAGAGCTGTAATTGATCCTCCACCAGAAGCCTCATTGCGACGACATGCGCGCTCTAAGAGTCGTGAATGAAGATAAAATACGTCACCTGGGTATGCTTCACGTCCTGGTGGG
>CAZEXZ010000019.1:4568-11581 GCA_964516655.1 uncultured Candidatus Saccharibacteria bacterium
TTTGAAAGATCGTCGTATACAACAAGAACATCCTTTTTCTTGTTCATAAAATACTCAGCAATTGAAACTCCAGAATATGGGGCGAGATACGAAAGCGTTGCAGAATGTGATGCTCCGGACAAAACCACAACAGTATATTCCATCGCTCCAGCCTCCTTAAGTTTTTCTACAATTTGAGCAACTTTAGATTCCTTTTGACCAATAGCTACGTAGACACAGATAACTCCAGTACCTTTTTGGTTAATAATTGTATCTACTGCAATTGTTGTTTTACCAGTCTGTCGGTCTCCAATAATGAGCTCTCGTTGGCCGCGGCCGATTGGAATCATTGCATCAATGGCTTTGATCCCTGTTTGAAGCGCCTGATTTACTGGCTCACGTTCCATAACTCCAGGTGCAATTTTTTCTACAAGCTCTCTATCTTTGAGGTCTGAAAGCGGCTCTCCATCGAGTGGATTCATGAGTGGATCAACAACTCGTCCAAGCAGTGATTCTCCTACAGGTATCGAGAGCACTCGCTTTGTACGAGTTACTTCTTGTCCTTCCGCTACAAGATCTGCCCCCTCAATAATCACAACACCCACCATGTCTGACTCAAGGTTAAGAGCAAGCCCTTTTGCACCAGAAGCGAAAGAGACTTCTTCCAAACTTGCACACGAAAGTAATCCTGAAACTCGTGCAATACCGTCACCAACTGAAACAACGGTTCCCACTTCGTGTACTTCTACTTTTGTGGATGCATGAGCGATTTTTTGTTCAAGTTCCTGGATTATTTTTTCTACTGACATACTGGTTGTGATAATGGTTAATATATTAATTTGTAATCTGTTTAATGATTCTTTCTGCGCTTCCGTCGTACACCATCCCTTTATACTTTGCTTTAAATCCGGCAAGAATATTTTTATTTAGTATCACCGAGTGAGGAGCCTCTGTTTCTCCGATGAACCCTTTGATTGTACGTATCGATTCATCTGAAAGGTTAAAAGGTGATTCAATTAAAATCGTTGTAGATGCATGAATACCGGAAGACATCTGAATCAGTGCTTGCTTAATAAATGGAAGTAGTGTCTCAAGATCATACTTCACAAGCACATCAACAACATCTTGCAGTGTGGCTTTTCCTTCCAAAATATAGAGTGCTAGTGTACGAGATAGTGGCATAGTAAGTACAGTACATTACACTTTCATGTGGGCGATAAGCTTGTTATTTTCCTCCTCAGTAAGCTCTTTCATAAGTGTTTTAGCGTATAATGACGCAACGAGATGAGGAGCTCGGAGTGCAAAAGCTTTTTCAACATTAGAAGTAATATGTGCTTCCTGTTCAGATAACGTGTGCATTCGCTTCTCAATAGATTCTTGAGCTTTATGTTCAATCGACACTGCAAGGTCACGTGCAAGCGCCTCGCCGTTTGCAACAATGAGATCTCTTTCTTTCTTTGCAGATTTTAGGATTTCATTCTTTTGTTCTTCAGCATGTATTAGTGCCTTTTCAGCTTCTTTTGCTTGATTTAAGCCACGTTCAATAATACTGTGACGAGTATCAATAGTAGCTCCAATTTTCTTAAAGAAAAATTTATTTAAGAGAAAAAGAATGATGAGAAAGTTGAAAAAATTAGCAAGTGCAACGTGCCAATTAAATCCAACAGACCCTAAGATGTTTAATATTTCAGACATAGTAATTACGAAAAGCTTTTAGATTGTAACGGTTAGCTTTTGGCTTACAGAATTGCTACAAACTAATTGCTAAGTGCCAATAGCTGTTACTTTAGAAGGAAGAAAGCAACAAGTGCAAAAATCGCAGTTGTTTCAGTCATCGCAACACCGATAATCATCTTTGAGAAAAGAGATCCCTCAATGTCTGGATTTCTTCCAATTGCTTCCATTGTCTTTCCAACAAGATACCCTTGTCCAATTGCTGTTCCGATCATTGCAAGGATACACATTCCTTTTGCGATATAAATTGCTGCTTCTGGTGTCATAATAATAATTAATTAGTAGTTTTAAATAGTATTTACATTGAATTTTTATATTCAATAATACTACCCTGTTTCAATAAAAATGAGCCTACTCGGCTTTGTGATGCAGTATAGCAAATATTGCTTATTATTGCATCAGGATACTAGTAGCGTTTTCTTAGTGCCCTCCGCTTTTTTTAAGGACGAGCGAATAATATACCGTAGCTAACGCAGTAAACACAATAGATTGAACTATTCCCACAAGTACCCCCATCCCAACCCATAACGCAGGGATCCCAAACGCAAACGCACCAAGAAGGACAACCGTGAGCACTTCATGAGCAAAAAGGTTACCAAAAAGACGAAGTGAGAGTGAGAGTGTCTTAGCTAACTCAGAAACAATTTCGATAAGCCCCACAAAGAACCCAATGATTGCAATCATTCCTTCCCCGAAACTCTTTCTAAAACCATGCACAACTTGCCTAATTTGAATGAAGTGTGACAAATACCCTGTAACTCCTTGCTCTTTCATACCAACAATTTGGACGGTGGTAATAATAGCAAGAGCTAACCCAAATGTGGTATTAAAATCTGTAGTTGCCCCACGGAAAAGCGGGACATGTTCGCCGTTTATTACAATTGAGAATCCAGACACTCCCGGCATCATAGGTAATAAATTAGCAACTAAAAGATAAACCATAAGTGCACCAACATAAGGAATAATTCTATGCGCCTTATGCTTGTCCCCGATAATAGAGATGATAAACGACTCAATCATCTCATAGAGCATTTCCACAAGGTGCTGAAATCTTGTAGGAATTAGTTTTGACCTTGAAACACCAACACATAGCCCTAGTAACAATATCGTAATGAGTAAGATAGTTATCGAGGATGTTGCAATAGTTAATGGTCCAACATTTCCAAGAACTGGAGCAGTAATGGTTGGTATTTCTTCCTGAACCCTTAAAAAGCTTCCTTCGCTTGTGGTGTGTACTTCATTTACTTCTGTCATAATGTGCATTATTCTACCACAGCTTATAATCTATTTGCTATTTTTATGTTTTGCTTCATAACAAACATAAAGCGAAAAGAACCCAAATACTGACGTAAGTAAAAGTATTCCTCCTTTAAAAGCAAACCAATCCCCTACAGAGAGCACCCTTCGAGCAATTTCATTTGCGCCTGCAATAAATATAAAATAAGTAATCCATAAGTATGTTAATTTTTCCCATGCCTGCACAGACATTGGTAACACTTTATCAAAAGCAAGTGACAGAAAACTAAGATTAAATCGCAGCCCAAGTAATAGAGTAAGTGCGCACGTTGCATCATATAAGGTATCTCTCATTTGAATAAACTTGACGTTACGAAAATGCAGTGTTAAAAAACCAAAAACAATAGTTATTAACGCAACATATAGAGCAAGATACGGGATTCGTTTTTGAATTCGATAGGTAACAATTGTTGAAATAATAGTAGCAACCATTAGCAGCATTGTTGATTCGTATACTCTTAAAATTCGATACGAGGCTAAAAAAAGTAGTACTGGACCAAATTCAAGTAATGACGAACCTATTATATGAAGAAAAATCTTTTTTGAGAAAATAGGGCTACCTTTTTGATTCATGATATGATGTACAGTATAGTATAAACGATATGAACACAATACGACATTTTTTCAAAAACATTTTCAGCGGTACAGCGATAACAACGCCTGTTGCCATCCTAATTGGAGCTCTCATGCTTTCAGTTTCTCACATTACGTACGCGACGATCATCGCAAAATCAGGTCCAGCAACAGCACTTGAAACTTTTAACGGTAGAGCAATTGACGAAACTGACCTTGCAACAGGAAAAGTAAAAAGTGATGTAGTTGTAGTCGAATATTCAGATACAGAATGCCCATTCTGTGGTCAGGTATACCCTTCTATGAAGAAACTGCAGGATGAGTACGGGTCAAGAGTCTCTTTTGTGTATAGATATTTCCCACTTACCCAAATCCATCCAAATGCTTATGATGAAGCGCGGGCACTCTATTGTGTCGGCAAAGTAGCTGGGGCAGAAAAACGAAGAGTATATATTGATGAGATTTTCACATACAAAACAAGTAAGCAAAATATGACACTACCAAAAGGTGGTAAAGAAGCGCTTGCAAAAAATATTGGTGTTGATGAAAAAGCACTCGCAACATGCATGTCCGGACCTGAGTCTGGTGATGCTGTTAACGCAAGCACACAAGACGGAATTGGAGCTGGAGTACAAGGAACACCGTCAACATTTGTGTTAGTTAAAGCTAAAAAAGGATACGAAGTTGTTTCTCATATAGACGGAGCACGTCAGTATGAATACTTTGCTGCCGCTGTTGAGGATGCACTAGCTCGATAGTTTTAAACGAATATCAAAAAATCACCGTACTAATCTACGGTGATTTTTATGTATATGCACTGAAACATTCATATTGTACTAATGTTCCTTTACAAGATTACTTGACGGGAGTAGTATAGTCATGTGGCACCCGATATACACGGGCCACCCACAAAAAAAGAGAGTGGCAATACCTAGTCAAAAAAGGTAAAGTCACATTGTACATTCCGAATCAAGAACCGAGGCAAACGTGGCAACTTCTCAAGAAAAAACCGTTCACCAACTCAAGCAGTCCCTCACACGACTTGCTACACAAGAAGGGACGGCTTTCACGCTTTCAATCGATCAAATGGTAACACCACGTGGCGGCAAAAACCCGTTACGTCGTGACCAGGTAGACAAAAAGGAGACCGTAGACCTGGAGGCATTGAGCCTTGTCTCAATTGTCGAAAGTGAAACACATGGCATGTGCGTACGACTGGTCTTCGGGCAACAGCTGTATGCAACATGCGGAGAATATGCTGACAAGATCATCAAGTGGGCAACCGCCTGCGTAGAGGCGACCATTCGGGAAAAAATTACTAATTTCCCGGAAGTTCACTTCCAGAAAGTTGTCGGGAATATTCAGATTCGCGGCGAGGAACTCGCACTTGCATAATCATTAGCCAAGTAACCACACCAACAAAATGGTGGGAGCAATTGCTCTCACCATTTTTTATTTGTCTATTTTATATCTTTAGCAACTTCCTGGGTGTGTTCTTTTGGTTTTACTTCTTCGTATATTTTTTCTATATCCCCTTTTTCATTTATTAAAAAACTCATACGTGATATACCCATATATTCTCTCCCCATAAACTTCTTCATCCCCCACACACCATATGCCTGACAGACAGAAGTATCTTCATCTGAAAGAAGCGGGAAAGGGAGATTAAACTTTTCAGCAAATTTTTTATGGCTCTTTGTGGTATCTTTACTTACGCCAAGAACTACCAATCCAAGTTTTGTAAGTTCCTCATAATTATCTCGAAAGTTACATGCCTCTGTGGTACACCCCGGAGTATCATCTTTTGGATAAAAGTATAGAAGGACTTTCTTCCCTTTATATTGTTCTAATGTATGATTGATTCCATCTTGATCAACCAATGAAAATGGAGGTGCTTTTTGATTTATTTTTAACATATATTAAGTATAGCAAACCTAGGCGCAACTCTTACAAAGTCCATATATCTCAATTGAATGGGTGGTGGTATTTTTAAACTTTTTACTTTTCTTTAGCATCTTTTTAACTGCATCATCTACTGATACTCCTTCAATTTTTTCAATAGTCTCACATGTCTGACAAACCAACTGATGTGACGCTCTACCTGTTTCTAGCTCATAGTGAGCATGACCATGATTAAAATCAAGCCTTCGAAGTAGCCCAGCTTCATGAAGTGACGATAGGTTGCGGTAGACAGTCGCTTGGTCAATATCATCTTTCTTTCGCAAAATATCTACTAATTCATAAACAGTAATTGGTTGCTTTACTTTTGCTACCGCCGCCAAAACTCTCAGTCTGTGGTCAGTAACTCTGAGGTCAGATTCTTGCAACATGTCCCGTAATTCTTCTTGCGTATACAATGCCATATAAAAGTATAGTACCATAGCGAGCATATGCTCGACAAGAGATATTGCAAATAATTCGC
Source organism: uncultured Candidatus Saccharibacteria bacterium (assembly GCA_964516655.1). Lineage (GTDB taxonomy): Bacteria > Patescibacteriota > Minisyncoccia > Phycocordibacterales > UBA5272 > UBA11704. Next base: position 10,573 of record CAZEXZ010000019.1, read on the forward strand.
ATAAATTGTAGAATAAACATATCTTTATGATCCATATCAATACTTCATTTTTTCTCATGATTCTAAGTGCTAGTGCACTTCCATTACTAGCATTTCTTGCACTTATATTACGCAGAAATCTTTTTCAAGGAAAATTAAAAATAGTCCTCCTGTGTATTGGTGTTGGATTACTAACGATAACAGTAGTAGATACAATCAAAGAACACAGTGGAGTGCTCACCTGGAAAGATGGACTAGCTAGTCTTGGAGCTGGGTTACTTACCCTTTTTATTCTGTCTCGCTTTTCACACGGCCATAAGCATGATATAGAAGAAGGAGGTGCGAAAGGAATCATCGTGAGCGAGGCCTTTCATTCACTCTTAGATGGAGCTGTGATTGGTGCGACCTATCTTGTAAACCCAATCCTTGGGTACGCAGCAACTATTGGAATACTTGCACACGAACTTCCAAAAATTATTGGCACACTTACGATATTTAGAAGCATTGGTTTATCAATCAAAAAAACAATTCTCTATGGGATTGCGGCCCAAATTGGTTCTCCCATCGCAGCAACACTTATTTATATTTTAGGTAAACAATTTAATGATGCACAGTTTCAAGCATTAGAAATTGCGAGCATTTCTTCGTTATCAGCGATTGTTTTATGGATTATTTATCTTGAGATTACTTTCCACAAAAAACACCCGCATTCCACAAACCATACTCACGACTAACGTTATAATTAAAAAACTTACACAATAATTCCTCCACCAATACAAGTGCTTGCATCATAGAGCACAAGAGACTGACCAGATGCTTGTGTTATTTCTCCTTGCAATACTTTTATATGTGTTTCATCTAGTATTTCAACTGTTGCAAGTGGTGCTCTGTACCTCGCCCGTGCCTCGTAAACCTCTCCTTTTTTAATTTCTTTTGTCCAATTACAATTTTCTAAAACTATGACTTCGCCTTTTTTATCTACAGGTGCATCATGAGATACAGTAATTGTATTGTTAACACTGTCCTTTGC
>CAZEXZ010000020.1:0-11437 GCA_964516655.1 uncultured Candidatus Saccharibacteria bacterium
ACTTTTTGTGTATCAGCAGATGTACACAATTCAGCCCACAGTACATTCATCTGTATTCTTAGGTATAGACACTCTTTCAAAATTAGATAAAAGTAAAAAGGAGGAAGCTTCTGCAGTATTTTATAAATACGCAAGTCAAATTAATTCCGACATTAAGATCCAGCAAGATGGCGCTGGTAGTAGCTACCTAGTTCCAAATTTAATTGCAGCTAAAGCAACATTATTTATTTTTGCGTATGAGAAATTTGGCCTTTCCTCTGTAGACGAAATCTCGGGACTATTAGAAACTTCCATAAAGGGTGCGCAGGAAAATCTAAATCCCATAACCGAACAGTTCTCGATGCTTACTTATATTAATTTTCTAGCAGCTAACAATAATAAAGAAAAAGCAATGCAGGTTTTCCGTATATTTTCAGAACAAGCAACAACACCAATGGTTTTTAGTTATTTAAGAAGTTCCGATTTATCTAAAGAATACCCAGGTATATATATGTTATATAAAAATGATAAGGGTGTAAAACTCTTTATAGATAAAATTAAGCAGTAAGTGTAAACATTTAATGTTTAACTTTTTTAAAACTGCATATTTTGAAAATCTAAATGAATTTAGAATGAGCAACAGTATTAAGTTATTATACTATTTTGCTGTATTTAATTTTTTTGTAACATTTAGTGACTGGCTCAATAAAGGCTATCTTTCAAAAGGAAACGTGAGTGATTTTACTTCTGTATGTCCGCCGTATTTTCAGTCTTGTTTAAATTTTCATATCTTCAATTCGCTTCCATTGGGTTATAGTCTTTCAATTCTTTATGCTGGATTAGGGTCATTACTTTTTATATCGATTTGGTATTCGTTAATTGAAAAATGGGAGAAAGCCCTTATTTTTCTTTTAATACCATTATTGTTTAAAATAATAATGGTATATTTTTTGTCCTACTATATTTCAGGTAACTATACAGTAATTGAAATTGCAGTAGTTATCGTACTGTTATTAAGTAAAGACAGAATTTTTTCACTAAAAATTCTTCTATCGGCTCTCTATTTTTTTTCGGCAATTATCAAAGTATATCCAGGGTATTTGCAAGGTAATCTTTTTAATACATTAGAACTTGGGTTACCCTTATTACCACAAAAATTTAATGAATTTTACTCAATATTCATTGTTACTTTTTTCCTAGCATCATCAATTTTAATATGGAATAAAAATAGACTTGTAAAAAAAGTGGTTTTTGCCCTGCTTTTCATATTTCACATTTATACGCAAATATTGGTTGGTTTTAGATTTCCGGAAGTAAGCATAATTTTATTATTTGTTGTTTATATATCAGAGCATAAGGTTTTCTCCTTTGTTCGCTTATTTAAAGAAACATCACTTTGTGGTCTGCTGTTATTTTTTGCACTTGCCCAGTTTGTTCCTTTATTTATTAACGGAGATTCACATATTACAGGGGAAGGTGAGAGGTATGGGTTCTATATTTTTAATACAAATAAACAGTGTGTTCTAGAAAAGATATATAATTTAAAAACAGGAGAAAGAAGAATTGAAAATAAAACATCTACAGGGGCGCTTTATAGATGTGATCCGTATGAGCCGTGGTTTGTTGCACAGCAAGAGTGTCTATTAAAGGACATTAATAGTATTGAGTTTAAGTTTAGTATAAGTTTAAATGGTAGTCCTTATTTTAAGGTTGTAGATGAAAAAAATATTTGTAATATAAAAAACTATAAGCCATTTTCACACAACGAATGGATTAAGGAAGGGTTAATAAATGATGAACTGAAAGTTTATAAGAATAGTATTTAATTTTTCTCTTTCTGCTATAATAAATAGATGAGTAAATCAGAAAAAAATTATATTATTGTAGCCACTCTATTCTTTGTTTTTGGTGTTATTTTTTCTTTAACTTTTAGACAAGTAAAGTATACAGAACTTATAAAACCACCGATTATAGATATTTCACCAAAAGTCGCGTATGAAAATCTCCTTAAAGACCCAAATAAATATATTTTAATTGATGTAAGGTCAGAGGGTGAGTACAATGATGCACATGCAGCTACAGCTGTAAATTTACCGATACACTATATGTATGATGATACTCATGGTATAAAAAACTCTAAAAACATACCGCTACCAAAAAATAATAATCAAGAGATATATTTAATTTGCACAGGAGGAAGACTTGCTGGAATTGCGTATTCATATCTTGAACATTATGGATATCGAAATATAAAAAGAATAGAACATGGGCTAGCTGGTTGGAATGATTCAGGATTGCCGATTATAACTCCAGGACTTTTCAAAAATACACCTGAAAGGAGTTTTAATTCGAATTCCTCACCAGTGCTTGATAAACCATATGAAGTTAACTAAGACTAGTTATTCTAAGAAAACACTTCTTGGGATAATCATTATTTTTGTGCTTTTTGTTGGAATAAATTTTTTTGGACTTATACTAAAGCGCACTTCAACCGACAATGAATCTAAATCTTCAGTCACGCTATCAAATAGTGATAGATATGAATTAAGTTCAAAAAATGCTAAATATACAATAGTTGAATATTTTGACTTTGATTGTTATCATTGCAGAGATCTTCATGCTTTTAAAAAAAATAACAAGGACAAACTAGACAATATTAATCTAGTGGTAAGAAATTTTCCTTTATTAAATGCTGGAAAGTCAGCATACAAAGCTGTTTTAGGTGAATGTATTGCAGAGCAAGGCCTCCCTGCTTGGTTTAGTTTCATTGATGTTGTGTATTTGAATTTTGACAGAAAATATGAAGATGTTTTCTATGAAAATATCGGAAGAAAGTTAGTTTTAGATATAGAACGTTATAATAAATGTATTAAAAGTGTAGATATTCAAAATAAAGTACAAAATGATAGGGCAATAGCAATTATTAATCAAATATATGAAGTCCCATCATTAATAGTTTTTAAAAATCAGAAGTTTGAGAAGAGTTACATCGGTCTTTCAGGAAAGACAGCTTTCGAAATTCTTAAATATTACAATAATTTGAATAGATCAAGTTCTAGGGGTAAAAATTAAATGAAAGTATAAATTTGACAAATATAATATTTAGTGTTAAAATTAAAAATGTTTAATTAATTGGGAGTTTGTCATGTTGTTCCTTAAAAAATTGGCTACTTTTTGTTTTCTACTTTTGTTAAGTGCAGACCTCTTTTCTTCTGAACTAACTGTGCCTGGAATTGGTTCTCGTTGGGTCAGTACACTAGAATACTTGAGTTTGCAAGATGGTGATCATGGCCAAAGTAATAACCTACCACGGCGGCGGGATGAAATCTCTGTTGTGACGAATTTAAAGAACGGGGTGCCCGTATTTGCCGGCGAAGTATTTGGTTATAAAGGAGAGATAACAGAAACAGCAAATGGCACAGTGGTTTATACAGACGACTGTAAAGAATTTGTTCCTGCTGCTATATTTGTTCCACCACCGATTCCAAATCAATGTGTTTGGCACGTGTGTGTTGCTCCAAACATTGGGGAAACACTTGAGAGGAAAATGACTTTTTATGTAAAGTTATATAGCTGTAAACCAAAATTAGCAACTTATACTTTTACATCTGTTCGTCAGGACCTTCATGATGGTAGAGAAGTCACAATAGGAAGAGCTAAGGTCTATTTTGATGCCTTTAGGCAAACTGAGTGGGAAAGTTACATTCAAAAAGGTTACGGGGAAGTTTATGCAAAGTCTCCGTCACGAGAAACGACCTACAAGGTAGTCGCAGTAAATCAGGTGCCTTATATAGCTAATGGCCAGAAACTTGAGACAGGCGATTCAAATAACAAGAGATATTTAGCAAAAGAAAATGTACCGCAAAAATGTGACATTGTCGCATTCGGTGATAGTCTGGTCGAAGGGATGGGTGCAAGTCAAGAAGAATCTTTTCCTTCTCAATTATCAAAAATAATCAACTATTCAGTGTGTAATCTAGGTATTAGTGGTAATACCACTGAGATTGCAAAAATGCGCACTGAAGAAGTGGTTGACTTACATCCAAAAGTTGTAATTATTGGCCTAGGAGCAAATGATGCTTTTCAGGGTGTCTCTTCAAAGGTGACACTGCGTAATTTAGAAAGAATTATCCGTTCCTTCCGGGAAAAGGAAATCTTCGTCATTCTTTTAGGCTTCAAGGGTTCTATTGCTACTGCTCCAGCATATTTAAACTCAATGATAAATGTTCAAAAAGAAGTAACTGATGGTAAAGAAGGTGTTTTACTCCTACCGGATGCTTTCAAAGGTGTTCTTGGGGTAAATGAATTTACATCCTCTGATGGGCTGCACCCAAACGCTTTAGGGTATAAAAGGATTGCGGCAAATATTGCAGATCAAGCTTTTGGTGATCTGAGAGTAATTGGCTGGACGTCAAGGTAGTTCTAATAGCAAAAACTCGTCGATGAAAATCGGCGAGTTTTTTTCATCTTTATTTTATATCTTCCGTGTTAACATATAAATATATGAAACATAAGATTAATGCTTTTCTCGTGTTTATTTTTTTAGTAATTGTTGGCATTGGGATTTATTTTATAGAAAGAAGTTCTGATTCTACAAACACCTCTAAATTTTCAATACCGTGTCAAGATTGTAATGTTATTATTATTGGTCTTGATGCGCTTGGTGCAGCACATACGTCTTTACTTGGAAATAAAAACAAAACCACCCCAACGGTTGATATGTTCGCAAAAAAGGGGATTACGTTTTCAACTGCGATATCTGCAGCGCCGTGGACTGTGCCATCATTTATGTCTATGTTTACTGGCTTATTCCCAACAGAACATAAAGTAGTAAATAAATTTAGTACATTCACGAAAGATAAACAAGTTATTACTGACTTACGTAAACTTTCTCCGCAAGTTGAGACACTTGCTGAGGTATTTAAGAAAAATGGATATGTAACAGGAGGGTTCACAGGAGATGCTGGTGTTGGTGGTGCGTTTGGATATAACAAAGGGTTTGATATTTATACTGACGAAAAGTCTTTTGGCTCTATTCAGAACGCTTCAGCTCACGCATTGCCTTGGATACAAGAACATAAGAACGAGAAGATGTTTATTTTTCTTCATGGATATGATAATCATGGACAATTTGATTTACCTAAAGATTACAAGGGAAAGTTTGAGCCAAAAGAGTATACTGGTCCATATACGGGTACAGCAGAAGAGCAAAGAATTTTGCGTGAACAAGGACTTCGTGATGGTTATATAACGCTCACACCTCAAGATGTTGATTTTTGGAGAGGGTGGTATGATTCAAAAATCTATGATATGGATAGTCGGCTAGCATCTTTTTGGAAAGAGTATGAAAAATTGGGTCTTACTAAGAAAACAATTGTAGTCCTTGTTTCTGATCATGGAACAGAATTCTATGAACATAAGCGGTTTGATCATGGGTTTTCTTTGTATGATGAACTCATACACGTGCCTCTCGTGTTTGTTGTGCCTGGGATGAAAGGTAAAGGAATTATTAATGATCAAGTTACTACGCTTGATATTGCTCCAACTCTGATTGGACTCACAGGTATTAACCCAGGAGAAATTTTTAGTTCACAACAACGTGGTGAAAGTCTTGTGCCGTATCTCACGACTGGTAAAGGGGCTGCACAAGATGTTTTTATTGAAACAGATTATAGAGATTACACGCACAAGCGAGGGATTCGAACAGTTGATGGGTGGAAGTATGTGCTTACTATGGAAACGGGTGCAGAAGAGTTATATAAATTATCGTCAGATCCTAGTGAATTAAAAAATGTGATCAAAGATTATCCTGATGTTGCAGCTACATTAAAAAAGAAAGTAACTGATCATATACGTGACATGGGCGGAGTGCCTCTAGGGGGATGGAAAATTGGATGCGTACCAGTGTATGGTGATCAATGTAAATAATCTCTAATGATGTTTAAGAAGAAATACCTACTAGTATTCACATGTGTGGCAGTAATTATGACTCTTTTTGTCTATGTGAACAATAAAAGATCAAAAATAATATCTATAGGAGTATGTGCCAAGTGTAATATTATATTAATTTCTGTAGATAGTCTGCGAGCAGATCATGTTGGAGCTCTTGGGTATTCAAGAAATACAACGCCTAACTTTGACAAGCTTTCTAAAAAAAGCTCACTATTTGAAAACTTCTACACAACCTCATTTTTGACGCCATTTTCTGAAATGTCGGTACATACCGGCTTATATCAACAGTCTCACGGAGTTACTAACTTTAATGAGGTGCTTCCTTTAAGTAAACGCACCTTAACTGAATATCTTAAAACTAAAAATTTTAGTACGTCAGCTCTTATCACTTCTCCAGAATTTATTGTAAATGAAGCACTTAAAGATTCATTCTCCCGCGGGTTTGATTCTTATGCATTTGTTGGACCGCAACGAAGTTATCCAACTGCCTCTAGAATTAATCAAGAGTTTATTTCTCTTGAAAGTAAACAATTTTTTCTTTGGCTTCCAATCGGAGGTGTTCATTGGCCGTTTTATAAAGAAAAAGATGTATACACAGATAAAAATTATAAAGGATACCTAAAAGGAAGATATTTACAGTGGCCTGATTTTCAAAACATTTACCAAGGTAAGGTATATCCTGAGCAGACACCATTTACAAACGAAGATTTACAGTATGTGATTGATCAATATGATAATGGAGTGAGAGGCTTTGACGATTTTCTTGGCCAAGTACTTAGCATTTTAAAAAAGAAAAAATTACTTAATAATACTGTTATTATTATTCAATCAGAGCACGGTGAAAGTCTAGGAGAGCGTGGTTATATTGCCCATTATGATATTAATGAAGAAGAGACACATACCCCTCTTCTTATTTATAATCCAAATGCTCAAGAAGGCAAAAAAATTTCATCATTTGCAAGTCCTGTAGATATTCTTCCAACTATTTATCAAATTCTTGGTGACACACCATCACAAGAAGTGGAAGGCAGATCCTTGTTACCTGTAATTGTTGGAGATGAAAAGGATGGGTTGAGAAACGAGGCATACATGGAACGTAATCCATTATGGGAAGAAGTGCCTGATCCTGTAATAACTACGCTTAAGGAAAATGGTATTATGCTTGAGCACAAGAGTACTGGTGATATTGCAATTCGTAGTGATAAATGGAAATATATTATGCGTTTGGACAAAAGTAGAGTTGAAAAAGTTTCATGGTGGGGATTACTTACCCACACTAAAGTAACTATTCCTGATGAAGAATTATATGATATTGTAAATGACCCAAAAGAGATAATAAATGTAGCTGCTAAATACCCAGTAGAAGTTGAAATCCTAAAAAAGAAATTACTTGATTGGAAGAGTATCCATAATCAAGCTGCCTCATCTAAAATTAAAATTGAAGGTGAGATACAGCCATATTTCTAATAAATACTAAAAATGTATTTGTAAGTACAGAGCTTTTGTGATTGCATAAAAACACCTTGTTACATCACCTTGTATTTTATGGTAGAATACCCTGATTATGAAAGCAAAGATTAAAGCATTTTGGTTGATAATGGCTGTGGCACTCATTTGTGTATGGCTATGGAAAGGGGATACTCTATTAAATGGTAACTTTAAAAAAGACTTCGTTTTAGGGCTTGATTTGGCTGGTGGGGCTGCGCTTACCTACACAGTTGATACAAATTCGCTCCCTAAGGATGCAAATGTTCAAGACAGTGTGGAAGCTTTAAGAGACGTTATCGAACGACGTGTAAACCTTTTTGGGGTACGTGAACCGACTGTTACGACTTCGTTTAGTCGACTAGCTAATGAGTGGCGTCTTGTTGTAGAACTTCCTGGTGTTGCTGATGTTGATCAAGCCGCGAAGTTAATTGGAGAAACTCCTGTACTTGAATTTAAGACACTTAAAAAAGATGCGAAAGAATTAAATGCATCATCCACCGTTTTCGAGATGATTAATAACTATGAAGGAACTGGTCTTACTGGAACGTATCTTAAAAGATCATCACTTGCTTTTGATCAAACAACTAATCGTCCAATGGTAGAGTTAACCTTTGATGATACTGGGGCAAAACTTTTTGCACAAATAACAAAGGCAAATATTGGAAAACAAGTCGCAATCTTCTTAGATGGTGTACCAATCTCATCACCAACAGTAAATGAAGAAATTACATTAGGGAAAGCAGTCATCTCTGGGTCATTTACAGTAGATGAGGCTCGTACCATGGTAGGACGACTCAACTCAGGGGCACTTCCGGTACCAATCACACTTGCTGGAAAGACTGTTGTCGAGCCAGCGCTTGGTGAAAAAGCAATTGCAGCTGGAGAAAAAGCGGCAATGATAGGGTTCGCATTCATTGTTATTTTTATGATACTTTGGTACCGGTTACCAGGGATCATGGCTTCACTTGCACTCGTATCATACCTAGCGTTTATGCTTTCAATCTTTAAATTAATTCCTGTGACACTTACTTCTGCAGGTATTGCTGGGCTCATTATTTCTTTAGGGCTTGCGGTGGATGCAAACGTGCTTACGTTTGAACGTATGAAAGAAGAAATTGCTCGCGGTAAAGGACTTAAGGATGCGATGGAGACTGGATTCCTACGTGCGTGGACTTCTATTCGAGACTCACACATTGCAGCGATTATCGTTTCAGTCATTTTGTTTTGGCTTGGGACGTCCATCGTGAAAGGGTTTGCGTTTACATTCTTCTTAGGAGCTGTTGTGTCACTTTTCTCAGCACAGATTGTTACAAGAATTTTACTTCGTGCAGCACTTATTGAAAAAGCAGGGAAAATTGGTCGTTTCCTCTTTGGGTCTGGTTTTATAAAATAATTCTACGAATATGTTTATCGTCAAATATAAATCATTGTTTATTGGGATAGCGTTACTCATGGTAGTTGGAAGTGCGATTCTCGTATCTACATTTGGTATCAAGAAGGGAATTGATTTCACTGGTGGGACAGTTGTAGAAATTAACTATGCGAGTAGCACAGTACCTGCGGTCAACAAAGACCTGTTACTTGAAAAAGGGGTGAAGACATTTACAACAGGGGCGACATCTTTCAAATTCATTTCGCCAAAGTCTTTTGAGGAAACAACTGCAATCATTGATGTGGTGCTTGATAAAAAAGCGTCCCCATATGTAATGACTCAGGTTAACACCGTTGGACCAACAATGGGAAGTGAAATGACTAAGAAGGCCGTGATTGCTATTGTTACCGTTGTTATTGCAATTCTTGGTTTCATTGCATTTGCATTTCGAGAAGTGTCTTTACCTGTTGCATCATGGAAGTATGGAGTAGTTGCGATGGTAACTATTATTCACGATATTATTATTCCAACCGGAGTGTATGCCTTCCTGTCCTCAAAGTACGGTGCTGAGATAGACACACTCTTTGTGGTTGCCCTTCTTACGATTATGGCGGTTACAATTTCTGACAAGATTGTGGTATTCGACAGAATCCGAGAAAATCTAAAAGTCCAAGGAACAAAGAAGAAGTCTTTTGAAGAAATTGTAGGGGAGAGTCTCGCGCAGACATTCACTCGATCAATTAACACATCGCTTACGACAGTACTCGCTCTTGTTGCACTCTACTTCTTCGGTCCAGTGTCCACACAATTCTTCGCTCTCACACTTGGAATCGGTATCATTGTAGGAACATATTCTTCAATCTTTGTTGCAAGTCCTATTCTTACGATTTGGAATAAGGGGAAGTAGAATGGGCAGTTGTTAGCTTTTAGCCGGTAGGTTGTAGCTAAAATACAGTAATACAAATACAAAGAGCGGCGCATGAGTCTACTGACTCAGGCGCCGCTCTTTTTGCTCTACCCACTTTTTCTCGTATTCCACCTGAATTACTAGTTTGCTATACTAGCCCTATATGCAAGAACACCCAGCGTACGCAGAAGTACTCACTCATTATTTATCATTGCTCACAATTATTGGTGCGGTATGTGTCGCATTATTTGCGGTAACAGTAGCATACCTTTCATATAAAAAGGATATGACAAAGTATGCGGAATGTCTTGGTAATTATATTTTTCCGATTGGTTTTTTTACAAGTTTTGGCGGGATGTTTCTTTCACTTTTTTATTCTGAAGTGTTACATTATGCGCCATGTGATCTTTGTTGGTTCCAAAGGATTTTTATGTACCCAATGGTATTTCTTTTTGCATATGCATGGTACAAAAAAGATAGAGCAGTCATTCCATACGCACTCATATTATCTCTTTTCGGTTTTGCAATTGCTACGTATCATCACATGCTTCAGATTGGGTTTGATCTTATGAAACCCTGCTCGACAGCACCATTTGCGGTTGATTGTGCAAAACCATCGTTTATTGAGTTTGGATTTGTGACCTTCCCATTTATGGCAATGGTGTTGTTTGGGTTCATGATTATGGTGCTTACGACATCATTGTATAAAAACAATAAATAGTACATAGGAGTCCAGGTGTGTGAGAATGGAAAATGGCATCTGAGTCTACTGACTCAGGCGCCATTTTCCATTACCGCTTCTTAAAACAACAAAGCTAGATTATGATTCCTTTCTGCATACACCACTCCACACACGTAGTCACTACCTCATCAATAGTCATATCGCTGGTATCTATAAAGAAGGCATCTTCTGCAAGCTTAAGAGCCCCAACAGCATGCCCTTTGTCAGTCTCATCACGCTTGCGAAGCTCATCGCAAATCATCTCATAGGTTTTACCAGAATTTCTTTTTTCTTCATCTTTTAGTCTTCGTTTTGCGCGTGCCTCAACTGACGCGTCGAGATATATTTTTGCTTGTGCGTCAGCAAAAACTGCGGTCCCCATATCACGACCTTCTGCAACAAGGCCAGGGGGTTTGATACGACCTCGTTGAAAATCTCTAATTGCATATCGTAATGGTGGATAGAAACTAATCGTTGCTGCGTTGTTGCCTGCTTCTTGTGAAGAAAGAATTGGCCAGATGTCGACACCATGATAAATCACTTGTTTATCAATGAATTCTACATGTGCACTTTCCTCAATAATAAGAGAGACAACTTTATTCAAGTTGTCTTCTGTGTGGTCGTTAATATCGATGTTATTAATAATTGCCAGGTGTGCTGATAGCCTATAGAGTGCACCTGAATTGAGATAGTTGTATCCTAGTTTTTTAGCAAGAAGACTTGCAATGGTTCCTTTTCCAGAAGAGGAAGTCCCATCAATTGCGATAATTGGAATGGGATGTAAATCTGACATTCCTCATAGTATACCAGATACTTTTTTACTGCCATATGTGGGTAACCGGGTGCAGCTTTTGGCTCTTGGTAATCAGCTGTTGGCTTAAATTCTTGTCATAATTCCCCCTGAAATTGTGAAGCAATTCCAGGGGGAATTTGTATTTACCCAAAGGCTAAGAGCTAAAGGCTAAGAGCTGCTTGAAATTCCTTGACTTTCCTTATTCTTTCGTATAGAATAGGACCT
>CAZEXZ010000021.1:0-1383 GCA_964516655.1 uncultured Candidatus Saccharibacteria bacterium
GGTTTACTATCTGTTAGGTTTTTTGCCGAACCTGCGGCCTTTCTTGTTGCCATATCGTATACTTAATGAATATTATATGGGACTCAGTATACAAGATTATTTAAAAAAAATCAATAGCAGGCTTAGTTTTATTGATATGGTAAGTATTTTCGTTACGTTCCTAGGATTTCTGCTTTTTACCGTATATGTACTTCAGGGCTCATCGAGCAAAGTACAGCCCGTCATTTATAAGCAAAACGTGCAAAATAGGGTTATGGCAGGTAAAGTTGATTCGTCGATAAACAAAGTTGACTCAAGGCCATTTGGGAGTATCCACGGAAAAACATATACGTATAGTTGGTGTAGTGGTAGTGGAAATATAAAGCTAGCAAATAAAGTATATTTTATGTCATCTGATGACGCAGAGGCAAAAGGGAGGACATTGTCGAAGCTATGCAGGAGATAGATATCAGACTACCAGACCACTTTACTAACAGACAATAGGCTTATAGTTTAATAAAACTGTAGTAAGTCGGATAGTCAGATCATCGGACATCTTTTCTGGTTCCCTTTATCCACTTTATCACTCTCTACATCCCACCCTCAACATGCTACTCTAAACTATATGGCAAAAGAAGAAAAATATCACAAAAAAGAACAAAAGAAACCAAAGAAGGCAAAGAAATAGTATAAATGTTTACACATTGAAAGTATTAAAAAAACGCCACAAGCTTTGCTTGGGCGTTTTGTAATTGCGTTAAGTGGACGGTCTGATTTATTTCACAAAATTTAGTCCAGCTTCCTGTCTGTGTAGACTATTGGAATTGGCAATTTTGCTGGAACTTTACTTTTGTTTAGTTCTGAATCTCGTATCGTGTAGATATTAACAACATACAAAGAAAAGAAGGTGATTGCAGCTATAGTGAAACCAGCAGTAACACCAACTACTGGGTAGTTGGTGTACAGCATAATTGCCTGCCGTAGCTGCTCTTTGTCCACGGTTAGTGCAAATGCAAGCGCAAATAGAAGACAAAAGTATGTCATGCCAATAGAGATTCTCCCCAAGCTTTCATGAATAGACACGTGTGAGCTACTTTCTTCCATTGTTTATCCTTTATAGTATCGCAAAGACAAAATAGTCTATTTTTATATTACATTAAAATTAATATATAGTCAACCCTATCCGCTGCAAGTAGGGTTATATAATAAAGAAAAGAAAAAACGCGTAAGCATTAGCTTGCGCGTTTTGGTATTTCTTAAAAGGTAACTTACGAGGTTATTGTACTTGCGGACGTTTCCCTCGGGTACCAAAAATGAGAAACACGAGAAAGGGTCCTGTGAAAACGAAGAATGACGTTGGGGTGTTGAACAATTGAATTTTTTCGAGTGCATCATGTGTGTTAA
>CAZEXZ010000021.1:1393-11335 GCA_964516655.1 uncultured Candidatus Saccharibacteria bacterium
AAGCATGATCAACAATCCAATTGTAATAAGGATGAAGTGGTGTCGCCACAGATACTTCGTGTACGTGAACCGCACAACCGGTGCAAATACCATGTAGAGACTTCCACTGAAGGCGATTCTCAGCCCCCAGATCTTGTAAGACATAAGTGCTACATTATCGGGGTTAGCAACAACGAGTCCGCAATACCAGATGATAAGACAGCCAACTGCTGCAAAAATTGTTCCAATACGGAGACAAATTTCTGCCGCTGTCGCTACTGGGTGTGTTCTATTTCCACTACTCACAGTTCTCTCCTTTGTGGTTGGGTTCTTGGTTCCTGAATTCACCTGCAGTCATATTCTCCATAGGTTTCTCAAAAAGGGCAAAGGGTCATTTTTTATATTACACTAAAATGTTTATTATGTCAATATTTACAAAATACAATATACTTGTGTTATTAAAAATAAATCACTTATAAAAAATGAGTAAAATAAAGTTTATATTTTTTCTGGTATACTGTAGGTATTATGATATTTACTCCACGTTTAGATGGAGCTATCAAGCTTGCATCTTTTCTTCATCGTGATCAGACAAGGTTTGATGCAAAGTCCACCCCATATATTAGTCATCTCGTTAGTGTTGCTCTTATTGTTGCCACAGTTACTGATGATGAAGATAGTATCATTGCTGGACTGATGCATGATTCTTTAGAGGACGTTCCTGGGTATACCTATGATCAGTTGGTAAAAGATTGTGGTGCGCGAGTCGCAGATATTGTCACTCATGTCACTGAACCGCTTGATGCAAATAAACAAGATGATGAACAGCTGCCATGGTTAGAACGTAAAGAAGCATATCTTTCAAATCTTCGAAGTGGGGGAATAGAGGCGGCGATTGTTTCTTGTGCTGATAAAATACACAATACTGAGAGTTTTCTTATGGATTTTAAAAATGAAGGAGCACCGTATGCAGCGCGCTTTACTTCTAGTGTAAAAAATAGATTATGGTTTCATGAACAAGTGCTTCTTATAGCTGAAGAAAAATTAGGAGCTGAGCACTCTCTCGTTAAGCGCTTTAAGCATGTTACAGAAATGTTCCGCGAGTTTTCTGCTGTCTAAATTTTGCAACTTGAGCTCTATATAGTTTTTTTAGATTCTTTTGTGTCCTCTTTTGGATCAAATGGATATGAACTACCTGGTATCGCTTTTGGTTTAATGTAGAGGCTTAAAATAATTGACGCAATGAGAATAGTGAAAGTTACGCAAAGTGATAAGAGTGTTGGAATGGGGAAGACATCCACAAGGAGCATTTTTGTGCCAATGTAGCCTAGAATAAGCGCAAGACCATACGAGAGTAAATGAAATTTTTCATGGAGTCCTTCAAGTAAGAAATACATGGCACGTAGTCCTAAAATTGCAAACACATTTGATGTAAGTACGATGTATGTATCAGTTGTTACAGCAAATATTGCAGGAATAGAATCAACAGCAAACAAAATATCTACAAGTCCAATCATGATAACCGCCGCAAGAAGTGGAGTTGCAGTTTTTTTACCTTCATGAATAGTAACAAGCCTCTCACCGTCTATTTCTGGGCTAATCTTGAGACCTTTGCGTAACCATTTCATAGCAACGCTATGTTCAAGGTCAGGCTCCTTACCGATGGAGTTCCACATTTTTATACCTGTGTAGATAAGAAAGAGACCGAATATATAGAGAACAACATGGAACTCAGTAATGAGCCATGCACCAGCAAATATCATGATTGTGCGTAGTACAATCGCAAAAAGTATACCAAACATCAGAAGTCGTTTTCGATATTCGTGCGGTACTCTAAAGTATGTAAATACCAAAAGGAAAACAAAGATATTATCTACAGCAAGTGCTTTTTCAATAAGATAGCCGGTTATAAACTCAAGCGCTTTCTGGTGAGCAAATGCTTGCTGTGCGACTTCAGTACTCATACCTCCAGAATTCCACCAGAACCATAGAGCAAAAAGAAGTGAAATTGCAACCCAAATGAGAGACCAAATAGCCGCTTCTTTCAGAGAAACTCGGTGTGCACCTTGTTTACTCATAGCAAAAAAGTCAATCACAAGTGCAACTGTAACAATTACACCAAAAGTAATCCATAACATACTACCAGTCTAACAAGGTAGTGACTCTTTTCAAAGTAACTACTTTAGAGATGTGTTTAGTAACAGACTTTCTTGTATTTTATTAGTAAGAACAAGTAACGTATACTAAGAGTACTTTATGCAAACATTTGAAGAGAGATATAAAAAATTAAATAAAGAGCAGAAAAAAGCCGTTGATCAAATAGATGGTCCTGTTTTGGTTGTTGCAGGACCAGGTAGCGGTAAGACAGAACTACTTTCGTTACGTGTTGGTAACATTTTAAAGCAAGGTCATGTCTCACCGCATAATATTTTGTGTCTCACTTTTACTGATAATGGAGCTATAAATATGCGTGAACGCTTAGCAACACTTATCGGTGGAGATGCCTACAGAGTGTCTATTTTTACCTTTCATGCATTTTGTAATCACATCATCGCACGTCACCCTGAATATTTTTGGAAGGCAGCTCACTTTTCTCAAGCAAATGATATTGCTCGCGCAGAAATACTGCAATCACTTTTTACAGCTCTCCCACATGGTCATCCACTTGCAAGTTACCACCCAGAAAAAGGGTTCGTCTATCTACGAGATGTTGCAGATAGAATTAAACATATAAAAAGTTATGGATATACCGCAGATGAGTATGCAAACGTCCTAAAGGAGCTCCCAAAAGAATATGCAGGAATCAATACCATCCTAAGTGCGTGGCCTGAACGACTTTCGATAAAAAAAATAGATGAAGTCCAGACCATAATCGATACACTTCGAAAACTACAAGGAACGACATCGCTCTTTCTTGCAACAACACTCACAAACGCACTCGACGCAGCCAGTATCTTAGGTAAAACCGAGCCACTTGGAGATTGGAAAGCTAAGTTTACGGTTAAGGGTGATAATGGTGTTGTGCTAAAAGATTCATATAACGAAGAAAAGATTCTAGCGGTAGCAGAACTCTATAAACGCTACAGTGAAGAAATGTACACCCGAGCGCTCTACGATTACGACGACATGATTATTGAGGTTGTGCACGCACTTCGTGATAATAGTATTTTACGTAATGCACTTGAAGAACAATATCAGTATATTTTGGTTGATGAATTTCAAGATACAAACGAAGCGCAAATGTCACTCATTCATGCGATCACATCTAATCCAATTCATGAAGGAAGGCCAAATGTGATGGTGGTAGGAGATGATGATCAGGCAATCTATAAGTTTCAGGGGGCAGAAATTTCACATATTATGCGTTTTAGAGATTATGCATATAAAAATGTAACAACTATTGTGCTTGATAAAAATTATCGTTCTACACAAAAGATTCTTGATCTAGCAAGAATGCTCATTACACAAGGGAAGGGGCGATTAGAGAATAAATATGAAGATATCAAAAAAATACTTTCTTCTGAAAACAAAAGTCTTGAAACAGGCGCTATCACCATCACACAAACATCATCTGATGTTGCTGAGTATGCACACATTGCTCGCTCTATAAAGCATGCGCTTAACGCAGGGGTGCAAGCAGAAGAGATTGCGGTACTAGCTCGAGGTCATCGAGAATTACGAGCAATACTCCCATACCTTGACCGTGAGCAGATTCCGTATGAGTACACAAAAAAAGCGAATGTGTTCGATGAGCCTCATGTAAAAATTTTGATTGAAGTATGTGAATATATTGCTTCTGTTATGCGACAAGAGAGTACTGCAGAATATATTTTGCCACACCTCCTTTCTCATCCATGTTTTTCTATTGATAGACAGGCGCTATTTTCACTCGCAGTTGAAGCAAAAGAGAAACATAAGAGTTGGACAGAAGCACTCATAACAACAGAGAATCCAGATATAAAAAAAGTGGGTACTCTACTTGCAGAGCTTGCTGTTATGGGTGAGTCGACACCACTTGAGCACATTATTGAGAAATTCATGGAAGAAAGTGGGTTTAAGAAATTTTATTTTTCACGAGAGTTAATAAGTAAAAGTCCAACCACCTACGTAGCATTCCTTGCAAGTCTTAAAACATTTATTGAAGCACTGAGAGTATGGAAAGAAGGAGAAGTTCTCTTTGTGACTGATGTTGCGCCATTTGTGCAGATGCACATTGATCATGACATAACACTTATTAGTGAGTCTCCATTTATGAAGCACCAGAACTCTGTGCAACTCATGACTGCTCACGCATCAAAGGGGCTTGAGTTTGGTACGGTGTACTTAATTTCGGCTCACGATGCATTATGGACGAAGTCTCCACGAACAAATATTGCTCCACTCCCAGCCCCGCTTGTACCACTTATGCAACCAGCAGGAGACACAGAAGATGACTTTATACGACTACTCTATGTAGCAATTACTCGTGCAAAACATACGCTTCATATTAGTAGTCATGATGCACAGGTGAGGTATCTTCCAATTGATGAAGTAGCACAAACTGAAAAAAATGATGATGTGCCAATAGAAGCTCATGAAAACGCACTGGCGCTTCACAAAGAACCTTATAAAGAAGATGAGTGGGTTCTTCTACGAAGACTTGTAAAAAATTACAAGATGCCAGTAACTCACCTTAATAATTTTGTGAATTTATCAGAAGGTGGTCCACTTTATTTTATTGAGCAAAACTTACTCCGATTCCCGCAGCCAATGAATGCATCCAGTGTGTATGGTTCTGCTATTCATAAAGTAATCGAAGAAATTATTATGTATCCAAAATATCACGGTGATGAAAAGGCTACGCTTCCGTATCTGCTTACTGTTTTTTCAAAAGAACTCTCTCGAGGAAGATTGCCGGCTCATGAGGTCAAGAAGCAGAAAGAGCGAGGCGAAAATGTTATTACGCGTTTATATTCGATGACACAACAGATGTTTGACTCTACAGACCAAGTTGAAGTAGATATGAAAAATGAAGGAGTGCTTCTTGGAGAGGCTCATATCATTGGGAAGTTGGACCTCTTGAGAATAAAAGATAAGAAATATGAAGTTGTAGATTTTAAAACTGGGAAAGCGTTTACCTCATGGGATGAAGCAAAAACAGATACAGATAAAATTAAACTACATAAATATCGCCAGCAATTGATTGTCTATAAATTGCTTCTTGAAAATTCCATCCACTACAAAAACTTACCAGTTGGGAAACTCTCATTATGGTTCGTGGAAGAAGAAGCATTTACGGAGCTTGCACTTGATGCAACGGATACAGAAGTAGAAAGAACACGTAAGCTTATTGAAGCTGTGTATAAAAAAATTATTACCCTTGATATTACACCTGACATTTCTAAGTATGGAGAGTCATACAAAGGGCTGCTATCGTTTGAAGAAGATCTTATTAATGGTCTTATATAATGTATGCCAAAAGTAAATGAACGTGGTGCTCATACAACAACAATCGAAGGAGCTCTTCCGATTCTAAAAGCATTCAGTAAGATACATGTTGAGGTATCTCCAGGGGTGATACAAGCAAATGTAAAATCAAAAGGCAGGAGTGTAAAATTAAAGAAACTTAACAACGAAACATTTGAAATGGTTGTTGTTGTAAAGAGTAGTAAGCAGACATTTAAAGTATATAGTAAAGAACAATCTGAGATAATCGCAGCATTAGCTATGCTTAAAAAAGATAACTGGAACGTTCAAGATGTATTAGACATTTCAAAATAAAATGCCGACGTATTAGGTCGGCATGTTCATGTGTGTTATTTATATTATCCATTACGCGCTCGATAAATTGCCAAAAAAGCAATTGGAATATATAAGTGTCTTTTTTCAAATTCCGATTGCAGTACTTTAAACCGCTCTGGTGTGCATTCGATAATGTCTCGAATTAACCTGAATTTCATTTGTCTAAAAACTCCAAGTTGAAGTTCGTACTCTATGTCTTTAAGAAGCGCAACACTATTCTTTTTATGTTTAGGAATGAATTGAAGTATGGTCATGTCGACCGCATCAATATTGCTCTCCAGGCTTTCCTTTGTTGCCCAAAGTGCATATCGGGCATTCTCCTCGTACATGAGTTGTAGTTCATGTGTTAGGTTCTGGCCATCGAAATAACCTTCCTCACAGATTACATGTACATATTCAAAAGCCTTGCTCAGTACTCGCAGTATTAAATGTCGTAGTAATTGTCGCTGAAAAGTTTGAGTATCAAGTAGATTGTTCATTCTTCTTCCCTTTTTGAGTGTGCAACTGATTTTAGACTACATAGAATTATGGTATTTGTCAAATATATACTTATAAAGAAGAAACCGCCCTAATCTTTCGATTGGGCGGTTTTGGAATTGTTCGTGTAAAGTACACAATGCTTGTGGCGTCCGAATTGTGGCGCTCAACTGCGAGGTGTGGTCTTTAGACCTACAATTCCTGTGCCAAATAATTTGGCAAAGTATGTGCGTTATTGTTTTCTCAATATCGCGAAATTGGGTTGATTAAAGGTAAGGATTGCATCTTGCGGGATGATTTTCCTGCTCTAATCTAAGAACATATCGGTAGCGCGAGGCGGGCTGGGAGATTTTACTTCGTCCCGGGCGCGATAGATTCCATGACGGATAAATCGTGCTTTGGCTACCGATAAATACATTATACACCTAATTATAGATTTTGTCAAGTACTCACAATTGCACACAAGGTGTCTGTATTTGTTTGCTATACTTGATAGTAATTATGGTAGATAAGTACACTGCAGTTTGGGTATCACATTCTTCAATGGGGGATTTTCTTAAGTGTCCACGACTGTATTATTTGCACAACATGTATAAGTCACCTAAGACAGGTAATAAAATGTCGATTGTAAGTCCTCACATGTCTCTTGGTATTGCGGTACACAATGTTCTTGAAGGATTGGCCAATTACCCTTCACACGAAAGAATGGATAGAGATCTTCGTGCGCAGTTTGAGGAAGAGTGGGAGAAAGTAACAGGAAAAAAAGGCGGATTCACATCAGCTGAAGAAGAAGAGCAATTTAAAATGCGTGGAAAGGAGATGATTAATAACGTGATTAAAGATCCTCGATTTTTGGTGAACAAGTGTATTAAGTTAAAGCGTGATACGATGCCGTGTAATTTTTATTTATCTGAGGACCATAATATCATTTTAAATGGCCTCGTTGATTGGATTGAGTACCTACCAGAAAGTGATTCTCTTCATATTATTGATTTTAAAACGGGGAAGCATGAAGAAAAAGAGGGGTCGCTTCAGCTTCCAATTTATCTTTTGTTATGTAATGCCTTACAAAAACGAAAAGTCACGAAAGCAAGTTATTGGTATCTTGAGAGTGACAAAATGGTAGAAGCTCCTCTTCCTGATGTAGAAACTGCAAACAAGGATGTCTTAGAAGTTGCAATGAAAGTAAAAGAAGCAAGACGCTTCGCAAAAAAAGATGGAGTAGAAAAGATATTTGTGTGTAACAATGGTGCCTACGATCCTCTAACACAAGAAGGTGGATGTTTCGGGTGTCGACCATATGAACTCATTTTAGTAGGTGATGAACGTATGGAGTATGTTGGAATTGGTGGGTTTAGTCAGGACATGTATATTGAGAAAAAATAAAAGACTCATTGTGAGAGTCTTTTCGTTGATTTTTTATTTTTTTGTATTGGCGAATGAACAATCCACGTTTTTAAAATTCTTTCTGTACCCACTTGGATTTCATAGTCAGGATCAATCCAAGTAGAATTAATTTCAGTTACGATTTCTTGGAGACTTTTACCTTCAAAGAGCGTATACCATGCGATACGTCTTTTGATAAGCGCTTTAGTGCTATTTGCGTACCCTTCAATTAGTCGTTGTACGAGATTAGATCGAGGGTTCCAGTTACCGTAGATTTCGCAGTCGTTTTCAAATTGTAAAATAATTGCTGGTGCAGGAAGTACTTCGTATAGCGCATGCCACGCGTTATGTTTTGATCTGAGAACTCTTGACCTATTTCGAGGGATATCTAACCCTCCTTGTTCTTTTGGCTTTCTATGGTGAATGTCAAAGAAATCTATTAATTCGCTGTTGGTAGGTGAGAAGCGCTCTTTTTGAATGTACATTATTTCTCCAATAGTGAGCTACTGGTATGCACTATACATTGTTTTTGTATGCCTGCAAATCTCTTATAGTTGGTTATCTACACTGTACACAAAAGTCAGGTATTGATGTTTAGTAAAAAACTGGAGTATAATTACAGTATTATAAAGTGGGCAACCTAATCTAAATCTAACAGATACGTATGACAATTTTTGGAAAAATGATAGTGGGTGCATTATTACTTGTGGTTGCAGGTGGAGTTTATTATGGTGTTTCATCTTCTGTTAAAAATGATGTTGCCCCTGAAAATACTGTTGTTGAAACTCCGGCGCAAGATGCTGTGGTTGCTACTACAACTGCCTCAACAACATCAGAAACCTCAGCTGGTAAAAAGATTGCATTTAGTGAATTTTTGAAGAAGGGGGGGTCATACAAATGTACTGTTACTCAGACAGTGGCAAATATGACAAGTAATGGTACTGTTTATATTGATGATGCAAATGTTAAAGGGAGTTTCTCTACAAGTATCTCTGGTCAAACCATTGATACTAATATGATTGCAAAGGATGGTTACACCTATACATGGACAAGTATGTCTAAGGGTGTTGGGTATAAGGCAAAAATCGACAAGGGTGCTGGAGGTGACTCAACTGCAAGTACTTCCGCAACATATACATGGAACGGAAGTCAGATTGGAGAATACAATTGTGAGCCATGGACAGTAGACAAGACAATGTTTGCATTACCAAGTTCTGTAACATTTACGACTACACAATAGGAAACAGTACGTATCTTTAGGGTTATAATTATAAAAAGCACAGAATTCTATTCTGTGCTTTTTCTACGTAACACTCACCACTGAAAGTGGTTGACTATCTCTTCTCTATTGTTCGAAGTAAGCTCCACGCCCGCTAAGTTCATATAGAGTATTTTGTACCTCGATGGATCTAGGGCATACATCTCATGAAAAATGTCTGTGTGTTTTTTTGAACTCTTATACGATGCAAATTTTAACCCAAACGGAAAAGCATAGAGCATCCACCTAATCTGAACCAATGAGCACCTCTTGTGCGAGGGTTCTCTTCGAAGAACAAGCACAGGGTCAAATTCATACTTGTGTGCCATGGGTACATTTTGTTCTTGAAGCCACTGTAGTGTGAAAATAGCCTTAAGGTTAATATGACTCATTCCGTAAGGGAGCATTCGTACTCCCGTAACTCTTGGTTCATTTCCTGCAAGGATTGGGAAATTGTTCATATATTCCTCCTTCGGTGATTTGCTGTTTATGAACGTAACTTGGCAAATGGTAACACGCTTATCTTTTTTACTCAATTATAAAGGACACTCTATCTTTATTTTGTCAAATCTGCTAGAGTGTCTAGTATTATGTCAACAAAAACCTATTTGTACGGAAGAAATCCACTTAAGGAGGCGATTTCATTTGGGAAGAAAAAATCAATCATGCCGGTGAAAGAATTGTTTCTCACAAAAGCAGCCGAAGCTGACAGTGCTATTATGAGCCTTATTCAAAGTAATAAGATAGACTATTCCGTTATTACAAATTCAGAAATTGAAAGTCATGTAGGAAAGGAAGTTGTTCACCAAGGAGTGCTCGCGCTTCTTGACGACAAGACACTTTACACCTCACTTGATGAAGTGTTGCAAAAGGTGAGCACAAAGGAAAGACCACTCTTTGTGCTACTTGATGAACTTCAGGATCCTCATAATGTTGGAGCTATCATTCGTAGTGCGGTCGCTTTTGGTGCTGACGCCATCCTTATGCCAGAGCATGATCAGACACAAATCACCGGTACAGTAATTAAGACTTCTGCTGGTACAAGCTTTTTGATTCCAGTT
>CAZEXZ010000022.1:0-10533 GCA_964516655.1 uncultured Candidatus Saccharibacteria bacterium
ACACAATCTTGCATTTATAGATACAGAAACAACAGGAACAGACCCAAATGTACATGAGATAATTGAGCTAGCTGTGATAATTGTGAAGCAGACACCTCGCGAGGGTCGTGGACCTAAGCTTGAGATTATCGAAGAATGTGAATGGAAAATCAAACCAGTTCATATTGAGCGTGCTGACGAGCAAGCGCTTCGGGTGAATGGATATAATGAAGTTGATTGGATGTTTGCTGTTGACCGAAAGAAAGCTATGCAAGAGTTTGCAAAAAAAACTGAAAGCTGTAGTTTCGTCTCGCATAACCTGGTGTTCGACTATGCTTTCGTCCAGAAGGCTTTTGAAGAAACAGGGGTTGAAAGTCGCATGCATTATGCGAAGATGGATACCATCTCTATGGCCTTTGCACGACTCTATGACGCTCCTCAAGCGGATAAGTTCTCACTTCGGGCACTTTGTGAATTACTAAAAGTGGAAAATAGTAAAGCTCATACTGCTCTAGCTGATACTCGCGCACTTGTTGCGGTGTATAGGAAGATGATGAATGCGTAAAAGTCTCGATTTTTAAGCGTTTATGGTAAAACCACGAATCTACTGATTCGAAATCGCATCGAAACTAGGAAGTTTCTACGTAAATAGATTGTCATTTCCTTATTTTTGCTTTTTCATCGAAATAAACAGCATAATTTCTAGCTAGAAATTTGCTTTTGACTCGCCTCGTCAGGCTGTGTCAGATTATTTCTTATGAAAAAGCTTGAGAGTATTGATGCAAATACAAAAGTTCTCCTATTTAACTTCTAACCATTCTCCGTAAGGTAAT
Source organism: uncultured Candidatus Saccharibacteria bacterium (assembly GCA_964516655.1). Taxonomy (GTDB): domain Bacteria; phylum Patescibacteriota; class Minisyncoccia; order Phycocordibacterales; family UBA5272; genus UBA11704. The sequence goes on from CAZEXZ010000022.1 coordinate 813, forward strand.
CCGATGCATGATGTAAAAGGAGATTGTGCATCACTCCCATAAGTATTCATCTCAATTCCAAAACATTTGCGTTCATAAAAGATAAAGTATCCGCCCCATGGTGGGCACCCTCTTTCACTGCATGTTGCATACTTTGATGGGGGTATTATGTACGATAAAAAGGAGAATAGTGTGGAGTGGAATATAACTATAAGTAATGCTAAGAGTGGCAAAAAAAGTCTGACTTTAGTGTTCCATTTTGTATAGTTAATTTTGTTTTTTAATCCGCGGATTATTTCTATTGTTGCGAGTACAAGAAAAATTACTGCCGTGCTTAAGAGAATCGACAAAATCACAATATATTTTGGACCGAACACGAAAGAAAACGATTTAAGTAAAAAAGGTATTTCAAAAATATATTTAGCAAGTAGAAATGAAAGATAAGAAATTGCTAAAATATTAAGATACAAAATAATCTTTACCCAAAGAGGCTTTATAGCTGTAATTTCTTGTCGATAAGAAGCTTCTTGCTGGTTTATGTTTTGAGGTTCCATGGTAAAAAGTATAGCATTTTATATTGAATAACTATTCCAGAGCTTTTGAGATATGTTGTCAATTATGGTATAATCCATTAATTGACTTGTTTTGATGGTGGAAACTGTATTATCTAAAGTCTAACATCTATAATCTAATATCATGGCCCCGAAAAAAATTGACCACCTCCAGAGTATTATTGTTAAGGGTGCAAGAACGCACAATCTTAAGAATATTACAGTAGAAATGCCGCGCCACAAGATGGTGGTTTTTACAGGTCTCTCAGGATCTGGAAAGAGTTCACTTGCATTTGATACTATTTTTGCTGAAGGGCAGCGTCGGTATGTTGAATCTCTTTCGGCGTATGCACGACAATTCCTCACTCAACTTCAGAAACCTGATGTTGATGAGATAGTCGGTCTTTCGCCTGCAATTTCTATTGACCAAAAGTCAGCCGGAAGAAATCCTCGCTCAACTGTTGCCACCATTACAGAAATTTATGACTACCTCCGTGTACTTTATGCTCGGGTTGGTAAACCATATTGTATTGAATGTGGTTCCAAAATCCAAAAACTTACGAATGAAGAAATCATGCGTTTTATTTTGGATAAAGTAAAAGGTGTTGACTATAAGAAAATAAAAACAGAAATGATGGGTGTTGAGTTTTCTCATGCTGAAATTCATATCATGAGTCCGCTTGTTCGTGGACGAAAGGGGGAATACTACCAAATGCTCTACGATATGCTTGGACGTGGGTACACAGAAGCAGTTGTTGACGGTGAACGAAAGAGTCTCAGGGAGCAGATTGTACTATCAAAGAACAAGAAGCACGAAATTTCAGTTGTAGTGGACTCAATTGCACTGGATGAGCTTCGTACTAAGCAGACTGAAAAGGATGCACTTACTCGCCTTGCAGAGGCGATAGAGCGAGCCCTCGAAGAGTCTCAGGGATTACTCGAAGTAGAAATTCTTGGAGAAAAAACTATTATGAGTAATAAGTTTTCGTGTGCGAACTGCGGGTTTTCATTTCCAGAGATAGAGCCACGACTTTTTTCTTTTAACTCACCATATGGAGCATGTCCTACTTGTAACGGTCTTGGGACAAAATATTTTGGAGGACTTGATGAATGTGATGACTGTCATGGTAAGAGACTTCGACCAGAGGCACTCCATGTGTATCTAGATGATACTTCTAAAATAAATATTGTAGACATTGTGGCACTTTCAATTGAAGAAGCACAAAAATATTTTGAAAACATCCCACTTTCACCAAAAGAACAAGAAATTGCAGCAGTAGTTATCAAGGAGATCCAGTCACGTCTTTCTTTTATGTTAAATGTTGGACTTAACTATCTTGCTCTTAATCGTAAAGCAGATACGCTTTCTGGTGGAGAAGCGCAGCGTATCCGCCTCGCATCTCAACTCGGAAGTCAGCTTGTTGGGGCACTCTATGTACTTGATGAGCCAACAATTGGTCTGCATCAACGTGATAACGAACGACTGATTAAGACCCTTACGCACCTTAGAGATATCGGGAATACTATTATTATCGTGGAGCATGATGAAGATACAATATATGCATCTGACTTTCTTGTGGACATTGGACCAAAAGCTGGAGTACATGGTGGTGAAGTTGTTGTAGCTGGGTATCTCGATGAATTACTCACTGCTCCAAAAAATAAGTCAGGAAGTCTCACACTTGCGTACCTCCGTGGTGAAAAATCTATCCTAGTGCCTGCTCGTCGTCAAAATGATAAAGGGACAATTCGTGTAACTGGAGGGAATGTTTTTAATATTCAAAATCTTTCTGCAAATGTTCCTCTTGGAAGAATGAATGTAATTACGGGTGTATCGGGGTCTGGTAAAAGTTCTTTTATGTATGAGATTTTGTATAAGAACCTTCAGGCGCGGCTTGAGAAGCGATATAGAACAGTAAAAATTTATAACTGTGAGACATTCTCTGGAACTGAATACGTATCTCGTGTGGTAATGATTGATCAAGGCGCTATTGGGCGTACTCCTCGCTCTAATCCAGCAACCTATACTGGCGCATGGACACACATTCGTGATCTTTTTGCTGAATCTGAAGAGGCGAGAGTTCGTGGTTGGAAAGCATCACGTTTCTCTTTTAACGTAAAGGGTGGGAGATGTGAAGCATGCCAAGGTAATGGAGAGATAGCGGTTGAAATGCACTTCCTTCCAACTGTATATGTTGAGTGTGATGTTTGTCTTGGAAAGCGGTTTATGAAAGAAACGCTTGAGGTGAAGTGGAAGGGGAAGAGTATCTATGATATTTTGAAAATGACAGTAGAAGAAGCTCTTACTTTCTTTTATGACATTCCTGCAATTCATGATCGCATCAAGACACTTAACGATGTAGGACTTTCATATCTTGAGCTTGGGCAGTCAGCAACGACTCTCTCAGGTGGGGAGGCACAGCGTGTAAAGATTTCTTCGGAGTTGTATCGTCCACATGTTGAGAAAACTATCTACCTACTGGATGAGCCTTCAATTGGGCTCCACTACGAAGATATTGCAAAATTAATTGAAATTTTGAACCGTCTTGTTGATAAAGGAAATACTGTAGTACTCATTGAGCACAACCTTGATATCATAAAGTCCGCGGACCATATTATTGATATAGGTCCAGAAGGTGGAATAGGTGGTGGTAAAGTGGTTGCAACAGGTACGCCTGAGCAAGTCGCAACGAATCCAAATAGTTACACTGGGCAGTATCTAAAAAAAGTACTTAAAAAAGCAAAAGACGAAATAAAAGGGAAGTAGATAAAAGCGAACGGTATTCCGTTCGCTTTTAGTTTTGTATAAAAGAAAAAATCACACCGTGAGATGTGATTTTGATAATCAGGATATTAGATTCTTGATTTATTTTTTTGTATAGAGGGTTTTAAGCTCCTCATCTGTTTTATCCGGATGAATAATATTGCGAATTTCTTCACAGCATTTTGGTATTGGGCCATCTGCCAATGTGTGCCCACGGAACTCTTTTATTAATTCCTGCTGTACACCATCAGTGAGACAATTGCATGTCACACTGTGTGGACAAGTGTTGACGACAACCGCTGTCCAGGCTTTACGCGTTTTATTAATAATCAGTTCAGATACCATTGTTGTCTCCTCGGGTATTGTTGTGTTGATTCCCAACACTTTGTCCAAGTGGTACAGCTTGTCCTACGTGAAGGGTACTGAAGTCAGTACACACTCCAAAGTTACGAGTCGCTGCCACCAGAACCTCAAGAGCTGGTGCCGGGCTGACGGATTGCCCAAAAGTTTTGCGTTTGTTGTTTTGAGTTTCTATACTCATTTTTCTTCCAAAGAACTGTGTTGCCATCCCTTCATATGCATCTGTTGTTTGCACAACAGCATGTATCATGATGGGCACGTTTTCACCCATTCCACCAACCTCTTTTATTGGGGTTCATTGAAATAGGCAAGTATTTATTGTACAATAGATTTAATGAAAAAGCAAGACCTCGAAAAATGTGGACTACCTGATGCACCTGGGGTGTATTTTTTTCGTGATAATGAAGGGGGGATACTCTATATTGGTAAAGCCACTTCATTAAAGGATAGAGTCAGGAGCTATTTTAATCCAGATCTCATGGAAACAAGAGGTCTTCGACTTGTCACAATGGTGACCCTTGCAGATACCGTAACCTTCCAAGAAACAGCAAGTGTACTAGAAGCTCTTTTATTAGAAAGCAAGCTTATCAAGGAAAACAATCCAGTCTATAACGCGAAAGAAAAAGATGACAAAAGTTTTACGTGTGTTGTTTTCACTAAAGAAAAATTCCCAAGAATTCTCACAATGCGAATAAGGGATTATGAAAAAAAATTCTCTAAGAAAGATGTTGCGTATGTGTACGGTCCATTTGCTTCCCTTCCACAATTACGTGAAGCTATGAAGATAATCAGAAGGATGTTCCCATATCGTGATACATGCGAGATAGGAAGCACAAAGCCATGTTTTAACGCTCAGCTAAAGTTATGCCCGGGTGTTTGTATAGGACAAATATCAGAGGAGGAGTACAAAAAAGCGATCACAAATATTAGGAAGCTGTTCGAAGGTAAAAAGACAGAAATTAAAGCTTCTCTTGAAAAGGACATGAAGGAATATGCAAAAGGACACTTATTTGAGAAGGCTGCACTTACAAGAAATACATTGTTCGCGCTTGATCATATAAAAGACATAAGCCTTATAAAAGAAGACAAGGTACTGTCTTTTAAAGATAGGAGTTTTAGAATTGAGGCCTACGATGCTGCTCATATATCAGGGACATCACGAGTTGGGGTTATGGTCGTTATTGATGGTGGTCACCTAGAAAAAAATGAGTACAGAAAGTTTAAATTAGAAGAAAATATAAATGATGATTATGAAGGGTTACGACAGATCCTTCTACGTCGCTTTTCCCATAAGGATTGGAGTTATCCTGATCTCATGGTTATAGATGGGGGACTTGCTCATAAGCAGGTTGCGGAAAAAATTCTTACTTCTTTAGGTCTTCTTATTCCATGCGTGTCGGTTGTTAAGGACGAGCGTCACAAGCCAAAAGACATTCTTGGAGATAAAGTACATGTGGATTACCACAAAAAGGATATACTTTTAGCGAACGCTGAAGCGCACAGATTCGCTATCAGATACCACAAGACCTTACGAAACAAGCTTCTAAAATAGCACGACATCTCGTATGTCAATGGTAACTCTTGACACTAGAGTGAGGGACAAAAAATATGGCTTTTACTTCATAAAAGGTACAATCTATGTATTAACAAATGATGTAAAAATTTAGAGATTGTATGGCTATTCTACAAATAATTAAGAAGAGAAATGGTGAGATTGTTCCGTTTGAAGTTGCTAAGATTGAGTCCGCTGTAAAAAAGGCTTTTGTAAGTATCACTCGTGATGAGAAGGCGGCAGTTGCTAAGCACATCTCTGAGCTGGTTGGAAAAGAGTTGGAGCTTGAGGCGATTACACGAGAAGGATATGTCCCTAGTGTTGAGCACACACAGGATCTTGTAGAAAAACATATCATGGGTGCAGGTTTTTTTGACGTCGCTAAAGCTTACATCATTTATCGCTACGAACGTACAAAGGAACGAGAGGAAGAAAAAATCGAGACACTTGAAAAAGTAGAGGAAGGTGGACTTTTTATCACAAAGAAAAGTGGCAAGAAGGAGCGATTCGATATCGCAAAAGTTAGGAAGTCAGTAACGTATGTTATCCACGGTTATGAAAAAGAAATAAATATCGATCAAATCGTTAATCAGGTAAAGCTCGAAGTGTATGAAGGGATGACAACTAAAGAGATACAAAAAGCGATCATAATGACGCTCAGGTCTATGATTGAGCAAGATCCAGTCTATTCATATGTTGCTTCTCGTATGATCCTCACACAGATCAATGAGGATCTTCTTGGGGCTGCACTTAACTACACGACACTCGACTTGCAATATAAAGACGTCTTCGTGTCAGGAATAAAGAGAGGGGTTGAAAAAGGTATTCTTGACGCAAGAATGGCTAATTTCGATCTCACACGGCTATCTGAGGCACTTGTCCGCTCACGAGATGAACTGTTCATGTATCTTGGATCTCAAACTCTTTATGAACGCTACCTTGTTCGAGATGTGGAAGGTGATGGAAAGATTATGGAACACATCCAGGGATTCTGGATGCGTGTTGCGATGGGTGTAGCGCTTGCAGAAAAAGAGCTTGACCGTACAACTCGTGCTATCGAGTTTTATGAAGCTATGTCTCAGCTTCGTTTCGTGCCATCTTCACCGACGCTTTTCCATGCAGGTACCAAGCACGCTCAACTCTCAAGTTGCTACCTTAATACTGTAGGAGATTCTCTTGAATCTATCTTTAAGGTGTATTCAGATAATGCACAACTTTCTAAGTGGGCAGGAGGAATCGGTACCAACTGGACCTCAGTTCGTGCATCAGGTTCACTTGTTAAAAAGTCAGGTATTAAGTCAAACGGTATTATTCCTTTTCTAAAGATTGCAAATGACGTAACTGTCGCTATCAATCGTTCAGGTCGTCGTCGTGGAGCAACATGTGCATACCTTGAGAACTGGCACTATGATGTTGAAGAATTTTTGGAACTTCGAAAAAATACTGGAGATGAACGCCGCCGAACACATGACATGGATACTGCGCTCTGGATCTCAGATCTTTTCATGAAGAGAGCACAAGCAGATGGTGAGTGGACACTTTTTTCACCGGACGAAGTGCCTGAACTTCCTGAGTCATACGGAGAAGCTTTTGAGAAGCACTATGAACGATACGAGGCTCTTACAAAAGAAGGTAAGATAAAAATCTTTAAAACAATAAAGGCACGTGAGCTTTGGCGAAAGATGGTAACAATGCTCTACGAAACTGGTCACCCATGGATTACATGGAAAGATCCTTCTAACATTCGTTCACCACAGGATCATGCAGGGGTAGTACACAACTCTAACCTTTGTACAGAGATCACGCTTAATAATAGTGAAGATGAGACTGCTGTATGTAACCTAGGCTCACTTAACTATCAGCGTCTTATGCGTAATGGAAAGTTCGATGTAGATCTTGTTGCAGCAACAACCAGAACAGCTATTCGTATGCTTGATAATGTTATTGACGTGAACTTCTATCCAACAGTAGAAGCAGAACGTAGTAACATGAAGCATCGTCCAATCGGCCTTGGGCTCATGGGCTTCCATGATGCGCTCTATATGATGGATATTAATTTTGATTCTGATGAAGCAGTAGCATTTGCTGATGAGTCAATGGAACTTATTTCGTATCATGCAATTCTTTCGTCTTCAGAGCTTGCACGTGAACGAGGTGCATACACAAGTTACAAGGGAAGTAAGTGGGATCGCGGTATTTTCCCGCTCGACACTATTGATCTCCTTGAGAAGAATCGTGGAATCGACATTCCTGTTTCTCGCGGTACTAAGTTGGATTGGACTCAAGTTAAGGCGTCTGTTGCACAGTTTGGAATGAGAAATTCAAACACAATGGCAATGGCACCAACTGCAACTATCTCTAATATTGTAGGTTCTGTTCCTACTATTGAGCCAATGTATAAGAATATTTATGTGAAGTCTAATATGAATGGTGAGTTTATTATCGTGAACCCGTATCTTGTTAACGACCTTAAAGCTATTAATCTCTGGGACTTTGAAATGATAGGCCTCCTTAAATATAACGATGGATCTATCAAAAATATTCCTTCCATTCCATCACATCTAAAGGATAAGTATAAAGAAGTGTTCGAGATTGATCCGTCATGGCTACTTAAGAGTGCTGCTCACCGAGGAAAGTGGGTTGATCAGTCACAGTCACTTAATATTTATTTCGCAGGAACGTCAGGACGTGAACTTGCAAATATCTATGAGTACGCATGGTCACTAGGTCTTAAGACAACCTATTACCTAAGATCTCTCGGTGCTTCTCAGGTAGAAAAGAGTACAGTGAATGCGTCAGAGTTCGGTTCTACTCATAAGCGTGATGCAGGGGGTGATGTTAAGGTTGGCTCAGTTATGTCTGGGATCACTGCTGCATCAGTCGCTTCTTCTGTGTCAGTTGCATCTACTCCAGTTACAATTTCTGCCGCTGTTAACCCAGCTCCAGTTGTAGCTGCGTCTACTCCAGTGATGTCGATGACTTCACCTATCCCATCAATGATCTCAAAAGTAACTTCTGAGACTTCGATGGCAACGGTATCAGCAAAAGCACCCCAATCAAAGTACAAGATTACCGTGATGCCTGAAGCAACGTGCGACGGGTGTCAGTAGGTAGACTTTAGCTGTTAGCCTGTAGCTTGCAATGCAACCCAATATCAAAATGATGATATAATTATCTTATATCAAATCAACCTTACATTATTAATCAACATATCAATTATTATGCCACCATTACAAACAACTAATTCAAATATTCCTCAAGCAGTGACTCCAAAACCAGTCATTGATAGAAACGCAGGGCGTGTAAATGTAAATGATCGCAAGATCATTAACGGACGTGCGGATGTTGTTCAGTTGTGGCCGATTAAGCATAAGTTTGCATGGGATGCTTACAATGTTGGTAATGCAAATCACTGGTTACCTACAGAGATAAGTATGCAGTCAGATATTGAGCAGTGGAGAGCATCGAATGTTCTTACTGATGACGAACGTCACGCGTTTAAGATGGTGCTTGGCTTTTTTACAACTGCTGATTCTATTGCTGCGAATAATCTCGTTCTTGCGTTCTATAAGCACATCACATCTCCTGAAGCGAGACTCTATCTTCTTCGTCAGGCATACGAAGAGGCGATTCACACTCAGGCGTATCAGTATATGGTGGAATCTCTTGGGCTTGATGGTACTGAGATCTACAACATGTATCGCGAGGTGGATGCTATCTATAACAAAGAAGAGTTTATTCTTTCTTTTAATGATGGGATTTTCAAAGATGACTTCAAGACAGGAACATTTGAAGCGGATCAGAAATTCCTAGAGAACATGTGTGTTTTTTCACTTATCCTAGAGGGGGTATTCTTCTACTCATCATTTGCGGTTATCTTTGGATTCCAAAGACAGAATAAGTTGGTCGGAAGTGCAGAGCAGATCCAGTACATTATGCGTGACGAGAGTACTCATATGAACTTTGGTATCGATATGATTAATGCTATTAAGCAAGAGCAACCTGAGCTTTGGACTCCAGCTTTTGTGGAAAGAATTACAAACCTCATGAAAAAAGCTGTGAAGCTTGAGTACGAGTATGCCGTTGGTGTATTTCCAAAAGGAATCTTTGGGCTAAATGCAGATGGGTTCAAGCAGTACATTGAGCACATTGCAGATAGACGTCTTGCACGTGTTGGGATAGACGCAGTGTATGGTAGTGCGAATCCATTCCCGTGGATGTCAGAAGCAGTAGACCTCAACAAAGAGAAGAATTTCTTTGAGACTCGCGTAACAGAATATAAAACCGGTGGCACTTTAAGTTGGTAATAATATAGAATTACGTTTCTAAATCTAAATAATTTTAGATTTAGGGTAGGTAATTTTATGAAAAATTACCTTGTTTCTTATATGAAAAAAGCTCACTTTTTAATGGGCTTTTATAAAAACGAATATTTGAAAATACACTTTAAAGGTTATTTGATGCCTCGGTGGTGAAACTGGTAAACACAGCGGTTTACCAAACCGTAGCCTGGAA
>CAZEXZ010000023.1:0-9517 GCA_964516655.1 uncultured Candidatus Saccharibacteria bacterium
TAAGTGCTTAGAGAGAATTTCACGTAGTTCTTGTGTTGTAGCTGGTAACTCGCCAGCTACACTCGTTAGCCGGTCACCTTTAGCAAGTCCAGATTGTGCGGCTAGCGAACCAGGCTCAACGCCAATTACCAAAAGCTGAGCCGATGTAGTGATCGGCTTAATAGGCCCAATTGTAGGTAGTTTTCCTGGTAAGAGGGGTGGAATGCCGACCATCAGGAGACCAAGAATAATAACATAGGCAATAGCCAGGTTCATGGTTACACCGGCCAAGAGAATCTTCGTCTTCACCCAAGTCCCCTGACTAGCAAAACTATCTGGTGAGCTTACTGCTTCGCCTTCACCATCTTCACCTTTGAGGCGAACAAAGCCCCCGAGCGGCAAGAGGTTTATACTATAGAGCGTCTTGCCTCTTTTGCGCCCAAACAGCCTTGGTGGAAAACCAATACCGAATTCATCAACTTGCACGCCATTGCGTCGAGCCACGATAAAGTGGCCAAATTCGTGGACTACAACTAAAACAAGTAAAATAATAACAAATAAAACGACGGCTGATATTGACATATTAGTATCAAGTATAGCAAAAATAAGGTTTTAATTAAAGTGTGCTGATATATAAAAAGTGTACTCTCGCTTGAGAGTACACTTTGTACTATGTTACAAATACTAAATTTAGATCGAACCTTGCTACTTTCGATCAGAATTGTACGCTTACAATTCGCCCATTACTTCTTTTTCTTTCTTTTCAAAGAGTTCTTCAAGTTCTTGATTTGCTTGATCTACAATTTTTTGCATTTGTTCGCGGTATGTTCGTTGGTCATCTTCACCAAATAGCCCCTCTTTTGCATCTGTGTCGATTGCTCTATTGGTTTCCTCTCTCATTGCTCTAACACGAACACGAGCATCTTCAAGTCTATCTTTTAAAAGTTTAACTAATTTTTGTCGAGTTTCTGTAGTGAGACTAGGGAAATGTACACGTAACCCTTCCGCATCAGATGACACCGATAGTCCAAGATCTGCATCATTGATAGCTTTTTCCATTTGTCCAACAATACTTTTATCCCACGGCGCAACGCGAATAGTTCTCGGGTCTTCAATAGTAATACCGGCAGCGTGAGCGAGTTGTGTACGAGCCCCGTACATATCAATATGCACCAAGTCTAGCACTTGAGGTGTTGCTCTTCCTGTTTGGATTGAGCGATACTCACTTTTGAGCCAATCAGTAATTGTATTTTTTTGAGTAGTTGCTTGAGTAAAATCGTAGGACATGTGAGTTACGTTATTGTTGCGTTATATGAATTTATAAAGTATTCAAATTGTACATTAGCTTCTTATTTGTGGCAAGAGAAGTGACAGATATTCAAGAAGTGCTTTTCCAGACGATGAAGTATCTGATGCGTATGAGGCAACTTCTAGTGTTTCTGTAATAAAACGTGAATCCACCTTAGAACTCCGTAATTCAGGAATTAAAGAGAGAATAAACTCTTTTACAGCTTCCCTGTCCTTTCTATTCTCTTCGTCAGTCTTATCAAGCAGTTTTGAAATAGCATCTAATTTCATCCTTTGTTGCGGGAGCGTCGTTAGGAAAAGTTTTGAAAATTCACTTGTATTATTCTCGGTATCGTTTGGCAGTATGTGGTGAGATAACCGTGACAATACTGTATCAAGCATAGTGTCCTTATTTGTTGTGATAATAATAAATCTAGTTTTTAGCGGCGGCTCTTCAAGTATTTTTAATAGTGCATTCTGAGCAGGTATGCCAGCAGTATGAAATGAAATTAGCCCAACTCTTTCATCACCATAGGAAGCTTGTGCCCAACTGATAATCATACGAGCTGTATCAATATCAAGAATGGTCGGACTAAACAGTCTGTGTGCCGGAGATAGTGTTCTTAGTTCCTCCCAGAGACTATCTGTTAGTTTCTTTCTATCTGGATGAGTAAGGAGAACTGCATGATGTAATGGAAGGTCAAGAAATTTCATTAAAGTAATTATAGCAAAAGAAGAACAAAAATATAAAAGCGCCTCCTTCAGCTAGGTGGCGCTTTGAGACATTACTGCTTATGTAAACGGAAGTGAGCGTACTTCATGTCTTGATGTAACATGAATTTTTGCCCTTGAATACACTTTTTGTAGTAATTTTTTACCTTCGTCAGTTATAAAGTAGCATGTAAAATACTCTACCACTCGATTGTCTTCAAGGGTTGGGTAAGGTGGATCTGAATAAACGGGCTTGCCGTATTCATCTCTGAGTAGTATTTCTAACGGATTTATTCTGAGACTGAGATTTCTGTTTTCTAAGGCCCATAACATTATCGCAACTGAATCTTCATTGAAAAAAAATGAAGATTGGTTTTGGTGCTTAAATAAACTATCTAAAAATGATCCACCATTATTAGTCATAAGCCACAACGCAAATGACGCCGCCACTCTACTTGAGCGCTCATTTTGTGCACGGGGTATATCTGCTAAGAGTGAGGCAATTCTAGAAGACCACATACCTCCGTAGTGATCTTCATACGACATGACCTGCTTCCATGTTTTTTGCATTGCCATTTCATACGGTCGATCAGTTCTAGCTGGAAAGTGTGGGATAAACCATGAATCAGTCACTGGAATTTCACATGCAAGCATATAGACCTCTTGATTTCCTAAAAGAACATGTAAGAAACTTTAGCATTTGAGTATCTAAAATGCAAAAACTATTTTTTAGCAAAGATACTTCTCTTGTAAGTATCTAAATGTTCAAGCGCAATACCTGTACCTTTTGCAACACAGTAGAATGCATCATCTGCAAGGACTGCTTTTACCCCTGTGCGGCGCTCTACAAGATCTGGGAAATGTCTAAGCATTGATGAACCACCACTCATAATAATACCGTTATCGATAATGTCAGATGCAAGTTCTGGAGGCGTTTCTTGAAGTACATCACGAATTGCCTTTATCATAAGTTTTAATTCTTTATCAATAGCTTTTACAATTTCGTTAGTTCTTATTTCTACTGTTCGAGGTAGTCCAGCGATAAAATCTCGTCCTTTAACTTTAAGGACAAGTTCATCTTCGACTGGGACAGCTGATCCAATTTTAATTTTTATGTCTTCTGCAGTTTGGTCACCAATTGCAAGGTTGTATGTTTTCTTTACGTAATCAACAATTGCCTGATCGATCTTGTTCCCAGCACATTTAACAGAGGTGCTACACACAATTCCACCCAAAGATATAACAGCTACGTCAGTTGTTCCGCCTCCAATATCAACAATCATTCTCCCTTGAGCTTCGTGAATAGGAATACCTGCGCCAATTGCAGCAAGAATTGGTTCTTTAACAACGTACGCATTACGAGCGCCAGCTTTTAATGCAGCTTCAATTACAGCACGTCGTTCAGTGGATGTTACTCCTGCAGGAACAGAAACCATAACGTCTGGCTTAAAAAGATTAAATCCACCAAGAGATTTATGAATGTAATATCTGAGCATTGCTTCAGTGACGCGATAGTCCGCAATTACTCCGTCTCGCATTGGTCTATAAGCGACTATCGAGTCTGGTGTTTTACCGATCATATCTTTTGCTTCACTTCCAACGGCCAGAATTTTTGTGCCAGTCTCTGAAATTGCAACTACCGACGGCTCAACAAGTACAACACCTTTACCAGGAACATAGACGAGTGTATTTGCGGTGCCTAAATCGATGCCCAATTTCTTAAAAAAGAATCCCATATATTTATATAGTATATCATAATTTATTTGGGTCGTAAAAATAGAAATTCCTTATAATATAAGGGATTTTAGTGTATTTCAGGTCATTTCTGCTATACTTAACGTATCCATGTATCTTCTTACCGTATCCCCCTTAGTTAATGGAATTCCTTATGAGGAGCTTTCATATTTTTCTAAGTTTGAGGTGGCGCCAGGTGACCTCGTAGAAATTACAATTCGAAAACGTGTCTGCCGTGCACTTGTGTTAAGTGCAGTGAATGCCGAAGAAGAAAAGCAGTCACTTAAAAATGCATCATTTGTTACAAAGAAAATTTCTAAAGTTCTTATAAAGGAATTCTTACACCCAGCACTATGGTCAGGTATTGCTCTTGCTGCTTCTTGTTCATTAAAAAATATTGGCTCACTTATCTATGATCTGTTGTCAGAAAAAAGTTTCGATGCTCTTACGTCACTTACTGTTCCACATGAGCAGCGTGGTTTTGAGATATTGCTACTTGAGCAAAATTATTCAAATAGGATGCTTCGTTTTAAGACAACTATTCGCGAAATGTTTTCAAAAAAAAGATCAATGGTGTTGTTTTTTCCAACTGTAACAGATTTAGAAAACGCAAAAGAAGTACTTTCTAAAGGTATAGAAAACTATGTCATTTCTTTTCACGGAAGTCTCACAGATAAACAGTATTCTCACTCTTTAGAAACATTGAAAAGTAGTGAGCACCCACTCTTAATTCTCTCTACCCCATCTCTTTTGCCTTGGGTAAGAAATGATTTAGGTCTCATAGTAATAGAACGAGAACATAGTAGTTACTACTATACGCACGGAGAAGATGGGTACGATATGCGTTTTGTAATAGAGTTACTCGCAAAGGCTACAGGCACACCGTGTTTACTTGGATCTCACATGTTATCGCTTCAAGCTCATAAGATGTATAAGTTAAAAGATGCAACGGAGATAATCCCCCTTCAGTTTAGAAATGATGCAAATGTTACTGTTGTCCCAATGACAGAAGATAACAGAACATCTAGTCCATATCTTTCTAAACAGGCGCTGGAGATTCTCCATCAATCAAAAGTTAAGCAGAAAGGACACTATTTTTTATATGCACACCGTAAAGGAATGTACCCAACAACAATCTGTTCAGATTGCGGAGAGCTATTTACCTGTGCAACATGTAATCGACCGTATGTACTTCATAGAATTGCTGGGGTGCGAACATACGTGTGCCATGAGTGTGAATCAATCGTTCATGTCCATGAAGAGACATCACTTGCGTGTAGATATTGTGGTGGATGGAGAATGGCACTACTTGGGATTGCAACAGGTGGAATTGAGGAAGATCTCTCTCGACTGGGGATACCATTGTTTGTAATAGATGGTGAACGAACTCCAACTAGAGCAAAAGTTAAGAGAGTGCACAAGGAATGGATGGATGCCCCCTATGGTGTTCTTATTGGTACAGAAATGGCACATAATGTAGTCAGTTCTTGTGACGGGATAGTTATCCTTTCACTTGATTCACTTTTTTCATTACCCGAGTATAGAACTGATGAAAAAATACTTTCACTTGTAACTGAGATGGCTGAAAAATTACCTCGAGGAGTCCATAGTGATGCACCATTACTACTTCAGACGCGACTTAAAAATACACCAGTACTAAAACAAATCACATCACCTTCATTTAGAGAAGTGTATGATGAACTTCTTAAAGAGCGCGAACAGTTTCTGCTTCCTCCCTACTATACGGTTATCAAAGCATCCTTTATCAACCTCCCTGATGATATACGTAAGCGTTATGAAAAGGAGTTAGAGCCATATACAGTTATGTGGTTTGAGCAAGGTAAAGGAATAACACTACTCTTTGTTCATATCAAAGAAACAGAATGGTTACATAATACTGATGTACGAGAAAAGGTAAAACGAGTCGTCTATGACGCACATCCAGCGGTCAATCCATTGCACTTCTTCATATAAATGGTAGATTATACAGAACGTTATGAAAGTAAAAGATACTATCATCCAAATAAGCGAAGCTGAAAATAATCCACTCAGGGCTCATTCTCGAGAAGTAAAGACTGAAGAATTTAATTCAGCTCTTCTTCGTGACATCATTACTTCGATGAAGCAGGCGCTTGTCCGTGAACATGATGGTGTTGCAATAGCCGCACCTCAGATAGGAATCAACCTTCGTTTATTCGTTGTTGCTGAAGCTTCATATGATGAGAGTGCAAAACATAAACCACTCGTGTTTATTAACCCGAAAATTATAAAGCGTTCTAAAAAGACCGCTATTATGCAGGAGGGTTGCCTTTCTGTGAGGTGGATCTATGGAAAAACGAAACGCTCTGTTGCGTGCACAATAGAAGCATATGATGAAGACGGAAAGAAATTTACGTATGGAGGTAATGGACTACTCGCACACATCTTTCAACATGAGACTGACCATTTAGATGGCGTACTTTTCATTGATCATGGTTTTGATTTAGAGGAATATACAGAGGAGGAAGTGAAAGAAGCTTCAAAGAAAAGTGAATAGTCATAAAAAATAATCCCCCTCAATGTAATGAGGGGGTTTGGAGTGTTCTATTCAATTGAGCCTGCTACAAGAAGAATTATATATCACACTAAAAAGCAAACAGAGCACCGCAGAGAGTTCTGAATAGATTGATTACCCATAACATTCCAATAAACATAAAAGTACTTTGAAAAAAAGTAATATCTATTTCGATTGAAAAATAACAATAGTATGCAGCAAGTAGTGCAAGAATTACTGGAATCACAGTTTGTGAAGCAATAGCTAGAGACGCTATGACAACAGCAAAGATCTCATCTGTTCGTTCACTCATGGTCTACTCCTTAATGTACTGATGTTGTATTTATAACATTTCTAAATTTATTGTCAATGGTGGAGTAATCGTGTATTTTTGCTATGCTTTTTAATACATGAATAAAAAAATAAAGTATGCATTTTTTGGGACAGGAGCTCTTGCAGAGAGTGTCCTTGCGGCGCTTGTTCGTGCCGGACATACACCGACACTTCTGGTGACTAAGCCAGACAGTAAACAGGGTCGACATATGGTGCTCATAGCTCCGTACATCAAAACATGGGCTCAGCTGAAAGAGATAGAAGTCTTTCAACCAGAGACACTAAAAGACCTGCCACAAACATCCCCTCTTCATAGAGAGCAGTTTGATCTCTATATTGTTGCTTCATACGGAAAAATAATCCCAAAAGATATTTTGGAGTTACCTAAACACGGTGTACTTAATGTTCATCCCTCTCTCCTTCCTTTATATCGTGGACCTTCTCCCATTGAATCTGTGCTGTTAGATGGCACGATGACAACAGGAGTAAGTATCATGAAATTAGATGAGCTTATGGATCATGGCCCAATTCTTACACAAAGCGCATTTATCATTAACCCAGAACAAAATGCAGGAACGTTGGAAGTTATGTGTGGTCAGCTCGGAGGAGAGTTGCTTACGCAAGTGTTACCGCATTATCTCGACGGTTCACTTATTCCTAAAGAACAAGATCATAGTAAAGCAACTACGTGTAAAAAAATTACAAAAGATCTAGGTTTGGTTCATCTTCATGATGATATTGATATTGTTCGCAGAAAGTATAGGGCGCTTACTCCTTGGCCGTCACTTTATTTTTTTATTGAGCACGAGGGTAAAGATGTTCGAGTTAAGATACACGAAGTGGATTGCATTACAGAGAAAGAGTCCAGGCTAGCACAGGATTACATACTTTCAGTTACCCCAGAAGGAAAAAAGAAAATGGACTTTGAAAGTTTTAAGAGAGGATACCTTAAATAGACCGGGGACTTTAGGCTGTAGAGTGTAGATACAATTACTACGTACAAAAAATGGAGCCCTCGGGCTCCATTTTTTGAGTGCATAAGATAGCAACTAACTGAATTTAATATTTCTTACTTCAATTCAATTTTTTCAATGATAATATCTTCTACTGGGCGATCTGATTGTCCAGTTTTTACATTTTGAATGGCAAGAGCAGTTTCTATACCTTTTGTAACTTTACCAAAAACAGTATAACTAGGTGGAAGTGGAACCGAAGGATTGGCTGTTACAATAAAAAATTGACTACCGTTTGTATTTGGACCAGCATTAGCCATTGCAACTGTCCCGAGGGTGTATTTCTCATCTCCTTTAAGCTCATCGTTGAAGGTGTACCCCGGTCCTCCTGTCCCCCATGCTGATTCGTTAGCTTTATCTTTTGAAAGCGGGTCGCCCGTTTGAATCATAAAATCTTTTATAACTCTATGAAATCGAACTCCGTTATAAAAGTTTGAAGAAGCTAATGTAGTAAAGTTTTTTACTGTAGCAGGTGTATTGTTACCAAATGATATTTCGATAACTCCTTTATTTGTTGTAATTGTTGCACTCGTATATTTTTTGTCTTCCATAGTTGCTGGTTGAGGTTCCAAGACTTGTTTTGCTTGTGTTGTGGTTGATAATTGATTTGTTTGTGTTGTCGTCGTTGCGTACGAATCAGTCTCTTTTCGTAACTCAGCTACTCCCATAGGTTGCAGGAAGTAAGCGAGACCACCTAAGAAAATAATGAGAACTGCAATGACACTGTAGGTTACTTTTGTTTCACTATCCATGTGTTGTTATCTTAGTTTTTTAAATAATAATTTTACCTTGTGGGCGCCTCTCCGTACAATCGAACGCTCTTTGTCTTTGTGTTGTGCAAGTTCCCTCGTTAACATGTCTTTAAGAACATCAATCGCTTTATAAAGGTCATCCTGAGTAGTTCTAAGCATAGTTTCCTTTCCACGTAAATGAAGATTTGCTTCTGCTTGAAACACCTGACCATGCACATGATGGTTTGTAGTTTTTGAAAGCTCTACTACAAGTTTTGCGCTTGTATCATTCTTGTCTACTAACTTATCAAGTAATTGCATCTTTTCAAGAGTGTACTCTCGAATTGCTTCAGTAATTTCCATGTGAACACCGGTAAGTATTGTATGCATAAGATTGTTTGAATTGGTTACCTGATAATACGTTCAGTATAGCCTAGATGTCATTTATTTTCATTACTAAAAATGTAAAAATTATACACAGTTTTTATGTGGATAGACACTAGTGTATACGATATCCTTGCTATACTTATACTACAACATTATGACAAAGCATCATTTCACATACAAAGAAGTTTTCACGTTTGGATGGAACAAAACTATGCAGCATGCCTGGTTCATTTTCCTTACATTTATTATTAGTAGTATTATTATCACATCAACAGCTGTAACAGCGTTTGTAATCAGTCATTTCATATTTACTGCTGTAGTACTTATGAGTTTTTTGTCACTTGCCTCGATTTCACTTATGATTGTGCGCAATCATTCATTTACTTTTGCGGATCTTCTTAACCCACTTCTTTCTCCTCGTAGAGTACTAAAATTCGCTGCTCTTTCTGTCTTATATGTAATACCTGTATTCTTGCTCGCGTTTACTTCAGCAGTTCTTATGTATGGAGCTACCCAAGGAAGTGCACCTGTTGCAATTTTCGGACTACTCTTTACGATTATTGTATTCATTCCTAGTATTTTTATTGCTATTCGTTTTCAATTTTTCCCGTACATTGTTGCTGAACATGAGTACTCTTCTATTAAGGACCTCATAAAAATGAGTTACACGTTAACTGAGAATAATTTCTGGCAACTTCTTGGGTTCGTTGTGATTGCGTACATTATTAACTTGATAGGTATGGCATTTTTCTGTGTAGGTTTACTTGTTTCTGTTCCAGTTACCGCATTCGCATGTGCACATCTTTACG
>CAZEXZ010000024.1:0-9493 GCA_964516655.1 uncultured Candidatus Saccharibacteria bacterium
ATTTTTACCTTGCAAATATCCCCTTCAATTACTTTATTGTATTCCATAATATCACTTCACAAAAATTAAAATAATTCAACGTCATCATCTTCTTTTTTATCACCCGCGCTACCCAGATCCAACTCCTTGTGACCTACAGCTGCGGCATTTGGTATATACCCTTCACTTATAAGATATGTTATAAATTCACGCTTAATCTTGCTAAGGGTGAGTCCGGCAAGTATCCTATCGATAACTTCTACATCAACATCACCATTAGACATTTGTATTCCAAGGCTCATTATCGCGTTCTTCTTGTGGCTCTCGGTTTGTTCAGTAATAACCTTTAGAAGCTCTGGGTGGTTTGTAAGAGTTGGGTCCTTATCCACCAGATTTCGTGCCTCTTCGCGTGCTATTTCTACAAGCTTTGGATTCTTGATTGCTTCCATTGCAAGGTCACTAATGCCCCACTGTTTACCATCCATGAGTGCACCAATACCTCGAGTGAGCATATCCTGTTCTGCAAGCTCAAAGCCATTTTTTGCCGTTACAAGAGCCTTTAGACGTGTGTATGTTGTCTCACCAGCGCTCTCAGTGAATAGGTAACAATACGACTGATGTTCAGCACGACCAACACGACCACGTAGCTGGTGGAGTTGCGCAAGACCGAATCTATCAGCGTGCTCGATAATAATTACGGTGGCATTCGGAACATTCACGCCAACTTCCACAACTGAAGTCGCCACAAGAATGTCAGATTTTTTATTCAAGAAATCTTCCATTACTTCTTCTTTGTCTTCTTTTTTCATTTTACTGTGTAGAATATCAACAATGAATTCTGGGAAAATAACTTCAGCGAGACGCTTTGCTTCCTCGTTAACACTTTTAAGTAAACGAAGTTGTTTTTCTTCTTCGTCTTGCTCATCAATTCGTGGACAAATAACATAGACCTGACGACCTGCTTGTAACTCTTTTCGGACATGCTCATACATCTCAGTGCGCTTACTGCTTTTAATAATCTCTGTGATTATTTTCTTGCGATTTTTTGGAAGTGTATCAATGACAGTTAAATCAAGATCCCCAAACATGGTGAGTGCGAGAGTGCGAGGGATAGGGGTAGCAGTCATCGATAAAAGGTGAGGTAGCTCTTTTCTGACTTCACCTTTTTTAGACGCCAAAGCTTTACGTTGTTTTACTCCGAACCTGTGTTGTTCGTCAATAATGATGAGTGCAAGATTAGCGAACTGCACTGTTTTTTGAATGAGGGCATGTGTACCGATAACAATAGATACATGACCTTCTGTAAGCCATTTAAGAAGCTGAGTACGTGATATATCTGTCGGTTCATCTGTAGATTTGCTGGGATATTTTTTACAGCCACTACCAGTGAGTAGCCCTATCTCAACACCAGTACCTTTAAAGTACTCGATAAAACTTTCAAAGTGTTGCTTGGCGAGAATTTCGGTAGGGGCCATGTATGCAACTTGTAGTCGTTGGCCATTAGTAGTTGCTCTATTTGAAAGAACCGCATATGCAACTGTAGCAGCAACGAAGGTTTTACCACTCCCAACGTCTCCTTCAAGTAATCTACCCATTGGATCATTGCGTTTAATATCTTCAATGATAGAGGTAATTGCAGATGACTGTGCGTCAGTCGGAGTGAAAGAAAATGAGCTGATAAATTTTTTAATATTTTTATCATCAATAGAAATAGGGTACGCAAGAGAATGTTTCGCCTCTACTTTTTCTCTGTACTGCTTTACTTGCATGTGAAAAATTTCTTCAAATGCAAATCGTTTACGTGCTGCCACAGTAAGATCTTTCTTTTTCGGAAAATGAATATAAAGAAATGCGTCACGAAGTGAAGAGAGGTGAAGTCTTTTTAGAATAACTTCTGGAATAGTGTCTGTAACTTCAAGAAGTGCACCGGAGGCAGAAACTTTTTTAAGCAGTGTGTAAAGATAGAGTGATGACACTCCTTTTGTTTCTGGGTAGATTGGAGTAAGAAGTGATATATCGGTAGACGTCGCAAAGAGACTTTCTTCCGATTCAGGTATGACTGATACTTTTTCTATTTGTGGATTAGAAAGGAACACTCCTTTTTTATCCTCTTGCACAATGCCTGATACCCGCACTTTTGTACCATCAGGGTACATTTTCCCAATGTATGCTTGATTAAACCAAATGCATCTGACATGCCCCGTGTTGTCCACTACCTTTGCCTCAGTCATTGGAACGTGACCTTTAAAACTTCTTCGTACAGACACTTTTTCCATGATGCCATAGAGTGATATCGATTGACCTTTTGCAAGACTTGCAGCACCGCTGATACCTTCCATGTCTGCATAGCGGGTAGGGTAATGTCGAAGTAAATCCTCGATTGTGTGAATGTGTAATCGAGCAAGACCAGCTAGATGGTCAGGAGAAATACGAGCAATAGTTTCAATAGCAGTATCAAGGTTGTAGGTTGTAGGTAGGTTGTAATTACTCATATTGAATTACTCAAGTTTACAGATCATTACATTTAACATTTTCATAATTTCAGAAAGCTGAGAACTTAGAAGTAGGTATTCTTTTTCTTCTAAATAACCCAGGTCTTTACAAAAAAGTAATTGCGTCTCTATCTCAGCCCCAGAACCATAAGCGACAACAAGAAAAGACCTGTAATCTTTTCTTGTGCTTCTCTTACTACCCTCAGCAATATTTGAAGGAATCGAAACAGAAGCTCGTCTAAGTTGCGACACCAAACCAAACTTCTCCTCGGCAGGAAAATTTTTTGTTTTTTTATAAATCTCTAAACCAAATATATATGCTTGTTGCCAGACTGTAAGTTCTTTATAATATGTCATGTTTTTATAACCTACAACCCACCACCTATTACCTGTTAACGGAATTGTGGCCTAGAATTAAAAATAATAAGCGCAAGTGTTACAAGGATAAGAACAAAGAGGAGCATATTTGAACTTGTGTAACTTTGCATTGAGAAGTTAATATAGAGTTCTGAAGAGAGGATGAGTAGCACAACGATAAGAGGGAGGATAGGGCGTGGCCACACGAGAATGAGTACGCCAAGCGCGATGAAGAAAGAGTGCCAAATGGTAAAAGTGACACTTTCGGATATTTGGATGGATTGGGTGATGCACTCAAAGAGGGCCATCTTAGACTTCTTTACGCCTGCAGTGAGCGCTTGTGCGTGCGGGTAGATGAAATAGAGTGCAACCGCAAGTCTAAGAAGGTATGGCCAGATACTAAACATGAGAAAAGTATATCACATGAGAGACAACAGATTGACAGACAACAGACATCAGGCAAATACCAAAAGGGAGGCGGCTATGCCGCCTCCCTTTGTCTTTCTATACCTCGCAATATCAAACTCTGTCTATGGATTTTCTGTATTGTCTGTTGTCTGTCAGTCTGGTAGCTTGCGGTCTGTTATCTTTTTAGCTATTGTTCCTCACTCTTGATTACTCTGATTCTTTTTGTCTCTTTTGTGCCGTTACAATTGTAGGTTACGTCGGTTGTATATTTAATCGGGATAGTTTTTCTACCTAACGCCTTATAATCCGCGACAATAAGTGGTGTGTCACTGTCTTTATGTCCAGGAGCTGGGGTTCGTATAGCATTTAGTATTGGTCGTGAGGTTGCAGGGTCACTTGAATCAGTATTTGTCGTACTTAGGATTGTATTTATTGATGCTTCATTTGCAAGCTGTGCCGCTGTGCAGGCATTATTAGCGCAAACCACTTTTGCAGTGAGAGTACAGGATGCTGTAGGGTTAGTCACATCCCAAATAACTGTTGTACTTGCAGGCGGGTCTACAGTTGTCTCAGTTGTTTTTAAGATTACAGTTGGGTCTCCAAGGGTTGCATCATAAAGAATAGATGTCGAGTCTTCGATAGAACCATGTATACAGCTGATAGTATACTGCTCACTCTCACTGATCACGTCGTTAAGTACAACAGGACCGGTGTATTGGTTAGGCCCGATAAAGAGCACTCCTCCTTTTAGGACGCTATAGCTAAGTGAGTTCGCACATGTTAACTTAAGGTCTCCTGGAGGATAGCGTTGGTCTGTAATATTTGCACTCACAATTTGCGGGTCTGCGCAGACAGCGTTAATTGTATCCCAGCCACCCGATGCACATGACGCAGAGGCTGTTTGTGTTGTAAGGGTTGTACCTCCTTGCACAATTGTAAAAGTATTTGCTGCCCCAGAGCCATTAGTTAGTGGGCGAGAAGTTCCTCCACTAGTTGCAGAAGTTGAAAATTGAACCCCATTTTGGCGAACAGATGGTGTGCCAGTTAAATTTAATGAAGTCCAAGAAATAGTTGAATTACAAGTAGAATTTCCAGCAACTATGGTACAAGAAGGTAAAGTAAAATTCGCAGATGATGGCCCACACTTTGTGCCATCCCAGGCACTGTCAGCTTCACAAGTAACGTTTACAGTTTTACTGTCGAGAGGTATGGTGTTGTTGTATAAATAGTATGTCTGAGATGTTGGTCCAGTTACACTTACGGTTGAAGGTCCTCCTGAGTTTGCATTAAATAAAACAGTATTAGCCACAGGGACACTTGTAGTTATTGCAGAGGTGCCTTGGGCGTTTGTAGTTGACCAGGTTAAGTCTGCTGTACAAGTTGAAGCACCTACTGCAATTTGACAACTAGCAGAGCTAACAGATAATGCTCCAGTTGGAGCTGGTTTTAATTCAACGCAATATGCATCACTCCCACCATAAAAACCGAAACAGGACCACTGCCAAGCATAGTAGCTTGGATACGCTGCAGTGGGGTATTCTACGCCACCACCATATACTCCAGCTGAACAATTGTAATGAGATGCGGAGCACGAAGCATTTATAGGAGTAGGGGCATCACATGCTCCACCATATTGATAGTGAGGGTAATCTGTATATGTGTCAGCGTAGCAAGTATCATCACCTTTGAAACCGCACGCATACGGTGTTAACGAATACACTCCACACGAGGCAGGTGTAACATACCCATTTTCGAAATAATCATTACCAGCAGGAAGTGCGGCAACCTCAGCTGTATAGCTTGATTCATTTGCCAGTTTTTTAATTGAGTCAAGATATGACAGGCCACTTATAAAAAAAATACTAAATAAAATAAAACCAACAAGTAAAATTTTTTTCTTTAATTTAAAAAAAATTAAGTCCCTACTCACTAAGATTTTTAATTTTTTGAGTAATTTCATTTTTGTTTGGAAATGGTCCTTCTGGGATCATCTTCAGATATTCTTCATATTCACGTTTTGCGTTTTTGGTATCTCCTAGTTTTTCGTAAACAACACCTAAATTAAAACTAATGGTTGCCTTGTATTGATTAAACATTGTATCAGCATTTCTAGGGTCGTTCCCTGGATATGCACTTATAAAATACTGTGCAGTTAATTTCTCGGAGATACGTCTTGCCTTTAGAAATGCATCTCTTGACTTAGTATAGTCTTTTAGGTTTAATTCAGCAATACCTAACGTTGTCCACAACCATGGATTAGTGTCAGAAGTCCAAGAAATTTTTTTAAATGCCTCATTAGTCGTTCCCTTAGCTTCTTTATATTTTTCTAAACGGATCTCTATCCATGCAAGATCGTTATAGCCAGCCCAAGTTGAGGGAGCCCATTCTATAAATTTTTTAAAATGACTTTCAGCGTTTTCTAGGTCACCAGCATAGCCCCTGTAACCATATACTAATCCAAGTACATAATGCGCGCGCTTGATTTCAGGGTGAATTTTAAGTTCAGTATTTAATTCTTCAATTGATCTCCAAAACTTTCCATTAATAAAGTAGATTCTACCTAACTGAAAATGTGCATATGGTATCGTGTCCTCTATTTCTAGTGCTTGTAAGAAATATTTTTCCGCCTTAACTAAGTCGTATGCTCCACCCCCAAAATAGTAATACCCCATTTTCATGTATAAAGTCGCGTCTTTTTTTTCCAACAAAACTACTATTTTGTCAGCTTTATAGTTATTCCAGGCAAAAAGAGCAATATTGCTTCTGTATAAAAAGATACCTACACAAACTGCTAAAAGTATAAGTAACAAAAGTATATGAGCATTTTTTTTAGACAAAACTTTTTTAATCATTTATATATTTTAGTATACAATACTCTTCTTATTATTTATTACAGAATTCCTCTGCACTAAGTGGGCTAATTATCTTGTAACTAGAACATCTTTGAGTAAGTTCTTCTTTCGATAATTTATGACCATCAAATGGACTTTTGGTAATTGTGTCTTTTGTTAAATTAATAATAAAGTTATTTTTTAAATAGACATACAAATCGTCACTTGTAAATTCTAAGATAGGGAGATCAAGAGTATTTATTTTTGTTGAATTATTATAGAGCCTATTGTCATCACTAAAATATGTAAGGTCAGTTATAAAGGTACTGATAGGTGCTTTTAGGTTATATTGTCTTAGAATGTCTTGAATTGCCTCTGGCCAGTATGTATCAGGTTGGTTTTCTGGGGTAATTTTTTGATTACTGCAAATAATATTTAAATATCCGGCATTTAGATATATGTACCTACATTCACGGAAACTAGATTCTGCTGTTTTTTGCATTATTTTCATTCCTTCTTCGCCGATTGTTATATCCATCCACATTGAGTATATACCTCCTTTGTTAAGTTTTTTAGAAATGGTATCAAAAACTTCTTTTGTCCAAAGTTTACTTGAAGAAAAGTATTTTGGACTAGTAACAGTATTAACAATGGTGTCGTATTTTTCTTGTGTATTTAATAGTTCTATAATTCCGTCTTGAATAACTATCGTAACTTTTGGATCGTGCAGGATGTCCATGTTGTCCTTTGAGAATGATTCAATTCCTTCTATCATTGCTGGGTTAATTTCCACAATCTTTGTTTTCTTATAAAGCTTTGCTACGGTTCCAGCTGTGACACCGCTACCTAATCCAAGCACGAGTGTATTGTCATGCTGTTTAGAATAGACAGCCGGTGATAGACCTACAATCATCTCTCTAAGTTGTGCTAGTTTATTGTCTTTAAAACGTAGACTAATGTACCCATTTATAGAAAGCCATTTTTCCCCATCTTTAAAATGTAAAATTGAAACAAGGTTGTTATATTTTTTATAATCATCCCAAGTGACAAGAGTTTCTTGTATTTTCTTGATCTCTTGTAGTGTGTGCAAATTTTGATATCCGACACTAATTAGTTTACTTGGCCACAAAATAAAAACAGCTGTTGAGAGAACTAGTAATGTGAAAGCAAGATAATATTCCATCCTATTAATTTCACCAATTAATAAACATGCAACATATATCAACATTATAATTATGTACGGTATTAATGAATCTGGCGTCCTCTCGTATAAAACAAAGGTCATAATTAAATACCCTGCCACATTACCAAAACTAGAAATTGCAAGTGCTTTTCCTATAGCTTTTGAGTTTTGTTTTGTTTCTTGAAGTAAAAATGGTACTGTTCCACCAAAAAAAATAAACATAAAAAAACTAAATATAAAAATTACAATGGGTTTCAGCACCCAGGTTAGTCCGTGTAATCCTCCAAAATGTTGTTGAAGATAAGCCCACAAATAAATACAAGGAGAAAGAAATATAAAGGAACTCAAAATTATTACCGACCCATAAGATAGATATTTTTTAAAAGGAAGTGAAAACTTCTGCGCAAAAATCGCTGAGGTAGTCATTCCTATAAAAAATATAAATAAAATTATGGCAAAGTTTTCATTAAAGGGCCCAAAAATGTTATTACAAAGTTTTAAGAGAAAAAGTTGAAAGATTCCACTAGCTATACTTACTAGAAAAAGTGCTGCCCACTTTTCATTTCCGATAGTTTCTGCCTCTTCAATTTTTTTAATTTTAGTAGTTAAGGGAACTTTAAAAAGTAAGAGTGTTCCGTTTATGACATTAATAGTTGCAATAGTCAAAATACTTATTGATAGCCCATAATTCCTAACCAAATAATACTCAATAAGTAGGATGCTTAGTGCAGCCCCAATATTATACAATGAATATATTGAAGTAAAAGCATGTTTAAAAGTCTCTTTTTTTGATAAATATAATGAAAATATTGGCACACTAAAACCAATAAGAAATGCTGGGATTATTAAAAATAATGCGACAATGGCAGAGAAAATAAAAGGAAAGTACACACTATCAATAGCAAAGTGGGGGAGTAACCCAAGTGCATAATACTTAAAAAAATATACCGTAGCCACAGCATATATACCAATTCCTATTTCAATTAGTCCGATAAACCTGACAAATCTCCTGCCAACTAAGGAACCAATACCAATGCTTATCAAAAATGAAATAAGAATTGCAGCCGATACATAAAACATATTCCCAAAATATGTAGAAAGAAGTCTAGAGTAAAGGACTTCGTAAGCAATGCCGCAAATTCCTGAAATTAAAGAAAAAAAGAAAATAGGATTAATCATTAGATACCAGTGTAACATTGATAAATTTAAACTTTAATTTATTTGCTATTATATTAAGTCCTGCTTCAGTAGAAAGCAATGACTTTGTTTAGAATATATTTGGGGCCTGTATTCATGATCGTATTCTAATCAATACCTTGAGAACACCCCAGCATCTCTGCGGGTGTTTTTAATTGAATTCCAAAGTGTGATCTTTGGGTGTTGTATTAATGAATATATGTTTTGAGTGCTTTGTTAAATATACGAGGTTTAGGTAGTAATCTATCCAAACATTCTTCTTGTATGGTTCTATTAACTCTTTCTACATGTGAATTATCATTTGGTTTACCTATACGTGTATATCTATGTTTCTTCTTCACTTGAGACACAAACCACTTACCAAACTCAGGCCCATGATCTGTTTGAATCATATTGAAATGAAATGTTGATTCCTTCTGTGCTAATGCAATGAATCTGAGTGAGGTCTTTGCATTAATCTTCTGATAACTCTTTGCATATATCCACCTAGAATATACATCAATGAGAACAAAGGTATACATTCGTACCTTCTTACTCTGCATTGTATGTATAGTGTCAATTTCGACCAAATCACCAGCCTTTTCTGGATACGGTCTATCTACTGGTGGATGATACCTTTTCCACGGACTTCTCTTGTTTAAGAGATTCTTTCGTGCGAGTGTTCGCTTTACCGTAGCTAGAGACACCACCGTTCCTTCACGTCTTAGATACTCGTGTACTACTTCAGCACTTCTTCGTGCTTCTATTCGTTTATCAACTATTTTCTTCACAATTGATTCGTCTGTGGTTTGTGGGTGACTGTGTGGTCGTGAACTCTTTGTTGGTATTGGGTGATGGCCCATCTTGTCTAACACCTTTACCCACTTATGAATTGCACTCAGTGCATATCCATAGTGTCTATGTGCTTTATGTATTCCATACTTCTTTGCAAAGATTGCTACATCTCGTCTAATTCTTGGTAAATGTGCGTTGGTTGAGTACATGGTTATAGTAGAACACCAAAGTGAGAGAGGGTGTTCTCAAGGTAGTGAACCATAACGCATGAT
>CAZEXZ010000025.1:0-9257 GCA_964516655.1 uncultured Candidatus Saccharibacteria bacterium
AGGCTCGCTTTGATAATGGTGCGCTTAAGCTTGAAACTGAAGAAGTGAAATTTAAGTTAGATGAAAAAGGTGTACCTATTGATGTTTATACTAAGACTCGTGGAGATACTCATAAGTTAATTGAGGAGTATATGCTCTTGGCAAATAAGTATGTGAGTAAATATATTACTAAAACACAAGAAGAAGTAAATGGTGAAGGAAATGCAATTTGTATCTATCGTATTCACGATAAACCAGACCCAGACAGAATGCATGATCTTAATCTCTACATTAAAGGTCTAGGGTACACAGTGCGATTCATGGATGGTCTAATACCGTCTAAAGATTTAAACGATCTTCTCATTAAAATGGGAGATAGGCCTGAGAAGGCGCTACTGCAAGTACATATTACTCGTTCAATGGCAAAAGCTATTTATAGTACTAATAATGTTGGGCACTACGGGCTTGCGTTTGATTACTATTCTCATTTCACATCCCCGATTCGTCGCTATCCTGATGTGTTGACACATAGACTTCTGATGAAGGTGCTTGATAAAGATTATCCAAAACTTGAAGAAAGAGGGTTTTACGAAAAACTGTGTATGCAGGCATCTCGTCGCGAAAAAGAAGCCTCAGACGCAGAGCGTGGGAGTATCAAGTACAAGCAAGTCGAGTACATGTCCTATCGTATCGGAGAAGAATTTGATGGAATGGTGTCAGGTGTTTCTGAATGGGGGATTTTTGTCGAAGAAAAGAAAAGTAAGTGTGAAGGTATGATACGCCTTCGTGACTTAGGTGACGATTTCTATAATTACGACCAAAAAGGAGGGCGTGTTTTTGGAGAGCGTACAGGAGTTGAGTATAAAATCGGCACACCGGTAAAAATTAAAGTTAAGAACGCAAATCTTGAATTAAAAGTGATTGACTATACATTGGTCATGTAGCTATGCACTATTTTATATTGTAAAGGTATCAGATTAATCATACAATAAATACCATACATTTATTTATTTCTGTACGATATAAACATGAAAACTAAAACGAACGTACCTGCCCATCAAAAGAAAAAAGATAGCACACGTTCTGTGAATTTTTTTTCTTTAGCAAAAGGGTTCTCGGGAAAATCGCAACTTGATTCTCAGTTAGATTTTTTATATACACAAACGAGTGAGTACTGGAACCTTTTTGAAAAGAAACACCTACTCTCTCTTTTCCAGGTAACCACAAAAGAGGTTACTGCTTATAGATCATTTCTTAAAGAAAATTCAGTTAATCCGAATAAAATTAAAAAAGGGAGTGATCTGGCACTTATTCCTCCTATGGGGAAGGATAGTTACTTGCGGGCTTACGCATGGGAGTCACTTTGTAAAAAAAATGTACTAACCAAAGAATCTCTTGTGATGACTTCCACATCTGGTTCAACAGGGGCACCATTTTATTTTCCAAGAAGCAGTGTTCTTGATCTTCGGTCTGCCCTGTACCATCAGATGTTTATTCGGCATAGTAAGCTTAAAATCAGTAAATCTACCCTTATCATTGATTGCTTTGCGATGGGGGTTTGGATAGGTGGAGTTCTGACTTATCAAGCCTTTAAGCATATTGGAGAAAGTGGACTACCTCTTACTATTATTGCCCCTGGTGTTAACAAGAAAGAGATCTACGATGCATTACGGAATTTAGGCCCTCACTATGACCAAATTATTCTCTGTGGTTACCCACCTTTCATGAAGGATGTTGTGGATGAGGCACATTCTCACGGAATAACCTGGTCAGATTTTAATCTTAGGATGGTTTTTGCTGCTGAAGGTTTTTCCGAAACATTTCGTGACTACATGCTGAAGAAAACAGGCATGAAAAATATATATCGTGATACGATGAATATTTACGGAAGTGCAGATTGTGGCACTATGGCAGAAGAAACTCCTATCTGTATCTTAATTCGAAGATTAGCAATAAAAAATATAGCACTCTATACAAAGCTTTTTGGACAGGCATCAAGACTACCAACCCTGACGCAGTACATTCCTTCGGCAGTTACATTTGAGGCTCACATGGATCGCGTGTATGTTTCCTCCGACACCGTGCTCCCGCTTATTCGATATGAGATTGGGGATAATGGTGGAGTTTTTACATGGAAACAATTCATAGAAATATGTGGACAAGAAGGAGTAGATATTTGGAAAGAAATTAAGAAGGTGGGAATTGAAGATACGATTGCCGAACTTCCTTTTGTCTTTGTATACGAGCGAACAGACTTCTCTACAAAGCTCTACGGTGCAATTATTTATCCAGAATATATTAAGAAAGGTTTACAAGTTGAGAATCTTGAAAAGTACGTGACTGGTAAGTTTACGATGTATACAAAACATAACGAACAAGAAGATGAGTACCTGGAAGTGAACATCGAACTTCATGCAGGCATCAATGAGTCAGAGTGGCTGCGCCATGAAGTGACAAGTTCAATCTCTAAGTCATTAATCGAAAAAAGTGCTGAGCATAAGAATAATGTAAATATGATGCCAAAGGGTAAGGTCGAGCCGGTTATAATCTTTTGGCCACATGAACATGAATCTCATTTTAAATCTGGAGGAAAGCACAAGTGGACTAAAAAGTAAGATTGTTACTGGTTGGCAATTTAAATTAAAGGTATACTAACTACAATTAAAAATCATATATGTCACAAAGTTTTGAGTCACTTCTTGCTTCTAAAGTTGATACTGAGCAATCTGCTCCAATTTTATTTACATTTACCAATAAGGATCACGAAGTAAAAGTGACACAATTGCTTGCTGAAGGGAAAATTCAGTCAACAGTAGATGATTACGAAGAGCAGTGTTTGGAACTCTTTGGAGTGAAGAATCCGTCAAAAGTCTATACTCCTTCTTTTAAGGAAGAGTTCAAGGCTTACTATGAGAATTTGAAGGCTACAAAGCCACTTCACGAAGATGGTAATTGGGTGTACTTTCCGTGGTCTTCTAAATTGGTACATATTCTATCAGAGGATGATTTTCAATTAGTACGAACTGCTCGAAATAAAAATTTAATTAGTGCAAATGAACAGGAGAAATTTTACAATGCAACGGTTGGTATTGGAGGATTAAGTATTGGTTCATCTGTTGCGTTCGCGCTCGTTCTTCAGGGTGGAGCAAAACATATAAAACTTGCAGACATGGACAGACTTGCGCTTTCTAATACGAATAGAATTTTGATGGGGGTAGATAATCTCGGAGTTCTTAAAGTGAAGATGGCAGCGCGAAGAATTTATGAAATCAATCCGTACGCAAAAGTAGAACTTTTCACCGATGGATTAAATGAAAATACAATAGAAACTTTTTTTGAAGGACTCGATGTCATGATTGATGAACTAGATAACCTAGCTGTTAAGTATCTAATACGAGTTCATGCGAAGAAGCACGGTGTTCCTGTTGTGATGGCAGCAGACAATGGTGATAATGCTGTCGTTGATGTCGAACGTTATGACCTTGACCCAAATACACCATTTTTCCATGGACGTATGGGGGATGATGTTACCTACGAAATGCTTTCTAAGCTTGATAAGTTTGGTATTGGGAAAATGATTACAAAACATGTTGGTCCTGAGAATGTGACGGTAAAGATGCAGGAATCTCTGCTTGAGATGGGTAAAACAATCGTGTCATGGCCTCAGTTAGGTGGTGCAGCGCTCATTAACGGCGCAGCTGTTGCATACTGTGTACGAAAGATTGTAAACGGTCAACCGCTCGAACATAATCGTGCACTTGTTGCATTAGACGAGAAGCTTATCCCAAACTATTACGAGGAAACAGAAATCGCGAAACGAGTCAGTGCTTCCACTGCCTTTAAAACTATTTTCGGGTTATAATTATTTACATGGATGCCGATATTTTACACATACTACAAGATGGGGTTACTGCTCCGTCGGGTGAGAATTGTCAGCCTTGGAAATTTGTAGTAAAAGGTGGCACGGTCTCACTTTTTAATGTTCCCGATGCAGATACGTCATTATATAATTCACAGCAAAAAGGATCATATATTGCTCATGGTGCATTGATCGAAAACATAACTATCAGCGCACAGTCTAAAGGCTATGTATCAACAGTAGTACTTTTCCCAAATGAAAAAGACGTAACTCACGTTGCAGATGTTACTTTCGAAAAAAGTGAGACCCAGACTCATCCTTTATATGAAGTTTTAAGAGCAAGGTGTACTAATAGAAAAGATTTTACAGGGGAGAATCTGTCAGATAAAGATAAAAGGGAACTCATGGCTGCATCTCAAAGCAAAACCACCACACTCATACTTGTAGATGATAAAACGACAGTGCGCAAAATAGGCACATCGCTAGGTCTTCATGAATTAGTTCTGTTTGAGAATAAATATTTACATGATTTTTTCTATGATCACATTTTATGGGACAAGAAAGATGAGGGAAAGTCAGGAGGTTTTTATATAACAACATTAGAGTTCCTTCCTCATCAATTAAAAGCAGTTACACTTTTTAAAAGTTGGTTTGCACTCTCGATTTTAAATAGAATACTCGGAGTATCGAAAATGATAAGTAAAGAAAATGGAGAAAAATACGCTGCGTCGGGCACATTCGGAGCAGTTACTATGACAGGTAACGCTCCACGTGATTATGTAGAAGCAGGTAGAAGTCTGGAGAAAATGTGGCTTACCGCAACTAAGCTTAACCTAGCACTTCATCCATGTAATGGTATCACCTATTTGGTTGATCATATTAATGACAATGGAGGTGTTGAATTTTCAGAAAAACACAGCTCTCTCTTAAAGAGCGCATATAAAACTATACAAGAAGAATTTGGGGCAGGGGATAACAAATTAGCTTTTGTATTCAGAATTGGAAAAGCAAGTGCCCCATCAGCAAGATCGTCAAGGCTTGACCCGGTTATTGAATGGGTCTCTCATTAAAACGTATGGAAGGAGTAACACAAACAATACAAAATATAAGTTTTCTTAATTTAGACTTACTTGCGGTTGGTGCGACTATTTCTGCGATCGGTTTACTTGGTTTTGTTGTCTATATTAATAAACCAAAAAGCGCAACCAACTTTTCGTTCTTGTTGTTTTGTTTTGTGACCATGCTGTGGAGTTTTTTTAACTATATGAGTTATCAATCTGAAGATCCATTGGTGACACTATGGCTATTGCGGTTTGTTATTTTTCTTGGTGTTTGGCATTCATTTACTTTCTTTACTTTTTTGTATTTATTTCCTCTTGAAAAAAAGAAACTCCCAAAATGGTTTACTTTTGGAGTGCTGCCGTCAGTTACAATCGTCTCACTCCTAACTCTTTCTCCTCTTGTTTTTTCATCTTTAGATACAGTCTCTTCAAAAGTTGGGGCGCCACAAGCTGTAGTACAACCACCGATATTACTTTTCATCATTACCGTTCTCTCACTCATTATTTCAAGCTTTGTATTCTTGATTAGAAGAATTATTAAAGCAAAAATCGGGGAGAAAAAACCGTTTGTCTTGATACTCTTTGGAGCAATTGTAACGTTTATTCTTCTTTTTACATGTAATCTAATTTTACCTGCCGTTTTCAATGTTACTCATTTTATTCCGCTTGGTGCAGTTACTATTTTCCCATTTTCAGCATTTACTGCGTACGCTATTTTTAAACATAAAGCATTTAAGGTAAAAAATCTTGGTGCAACAATAATGGCTTTCTTCCTGTGTATGGCAACGTTTGTAGAAATTATTTTTGCAGAAAGTTCAGGACAGTTACTCCTTCGTGTAGGTATCTTTCTTTTCGTGCTCCTCATTAGTATTCAATTTGTAAAAAACATTTTTCAACTAGAGCATTTAACCGATAGTCTTGAAGATGCAAATATAAGACTTCAATCACTTGATAAACTAAAATCTGAATTTATATCACTTGCATCTCATCAACTCCGTAGCCCTCTTACGGTAATAAAAGGATACGCTTCTACGCTTACTGATGGAATGGTCGGAGATTTAACGCCAAAACAAAATGAGATAGTGCGACATATCTACACATCGGCACAAGGGTTAGCTTCAGTTGTAGAAGATTTTCTTAATGTTACAAAGATTGAACAAGGTGGCATGAAATATGTTTTTGACGAAGTAGATATACGAACAATAATTGAAAATTTAGTGAATGATATGAAAATTGTAGCCGAAGATAAGCATCTCTTATTTACGTCTACTATTGATGAATCTGCGTCATATATAGTTAGAGCTGATGGAATAAAACTTAAACAGGTATTTTTAAATCTTATCGATAATAGTATTAAATATACAAAAGAAGGTTTTGTGAAAGTTGCGCTTTCAGTTAACAATACTGACAATGCTATTATTTTTTCGGTGAGCGATTCTGGAGTTGGTGTTAGTGAAGAAACAAAAAAGAAATTATTTACAAAGTTTGCACGTGGCGAAGGAGGGGTACTAAATAGCGGAGGGTCAGGGTTAGGGCTCTATCTTGCGCAAGAGATAGTGAAAGCTCACAAAGGTCAAATTACTCTTGATTCAGAAGGAATGGATAAAGGGTCAACCTTTACCGTGACATTGCCTCGGCTTCTATAATTTGACTTAATTATTGCTCTAACTACCTAGACGCGCTATCATATACGTATGAAAAAGAAGATAATGATAATAGAGGATGACAAGAGCCTTCAGGAAATATACACAATCAATTTTGAAGCTGCGGGGTATGAGGTTATGATTGAAGGTGATGGACTTTCTGGAATATCCGAGGTAGTTGAAAAACGACCAGATGTCATTCTTCTTGATGTCATGATGCCAAATATGGATGGGTTTGATTTTTTGCGTGTAATGAAAGAAAACACAAGTGTCACTGTTCCTGTGGTTGTATGTTCAAATCTTTCTGACCAAGCTACCCGTGATAAAGCTCTTCATGCTGGGGCCGCCGCAGTCCTACTTAAAGTTAATTATTCAGGGAAAGAGCTCGTGCAAAAAATAGACCATATACTAAATGATGCTCATGCGAAACACGGTGAGTCAAATGATGCTGTTAAAGAGGCGTAGTTACACACACCATTATTTTTAAATACGCTATATACTAATAGTAGGCTACATAAAGTCCTAACTATTTTTATTTATGGATCTTACTATTTTTGACGGAATACTAGACGGTGTACATTTTGATTTAATTGGAGTTATTATTGCGGTTCTTGGGGTTCTCGTTCTTGCGTGGACAGTTCTTTATCGAAGTAAAAATAGTATCACGAGTCGAAGTTTCCTCTTCTTTTCTTATGTGACTATTTTATGGGGAATATCAAACTATTTTTTATATAAATTTACTGACCCAGCTGATGCACTTTTGGCTTTACGTTTTCATATCTTTCTTTCAATTTGGCATGCATATGCGTTCTTCCAATTAGCGTATGTGTTTCCAAATGAGCAAAAAGTATTGCCACCGTGGCATAGATATGTGTTACTTCCACTTGCATTCTTTACCTCATCTCTCCTCCTCATCCCATTTGTGTTTAGGGAGTTTAGTAATTTCATATCACCTGACGAAGCAATTAGTCCAGAAAAGAGCCAAGGGATTATATTAGCTGGGGTTGTGACGCTCTCATTCTTCGTTGCCGGTATTATTATTCTTTTTAGACGAATTGGAGAAACAAAAGGGGATGAACGTAGACAGGTGATGCTCATGTTTACAGGTATGTCCTTAACAGCTGGACTCCTTCTCCTTTTTAGTTTTATTTTGCCGATTGGTTTTAAAAATTTTGATTTTGTTCCTTACGGTGCACTGTTCATTTTCCCTGTCATTGTGTTTACGGCGTATGCAATTTATATTGTTGAATTGTTCCACGTAAAAAATATCTTTGCTGGACTTTTTACATTCTTCCTGTGCGTCGTTTCTCTCATTGAATTAATACTAGCTGAAACAGTCGAACAGTTGTTGTTGCGTATTTTAGTTTTTCTACTAACAATTGTGATTGGTATTCAGCTCGTACGAAATACATTTGAAATTGAGCTTGCGAATGAACAAAAGTCAGAGCTTATGAGTTTTGCGACGCATGAAATTCGTACGCCAATTACAGTGATGAGAGGCTATGCTACGATGCTCTTAGATGGTGACAAAGGAGAAATAAGTGATCCCGTTAAGGATTTACTTCAAAAAATTATGATTGCTGGTAATGATGTTACAACACTCTTAGCAGAGTATCTTGATAAATCAAAGATTGAACTTGGGCAAATGGAGTATATTCCTAGTAAATTTGATGTAGGCAATACAGTTAATGAAATACTTTCTATTTTTAAGATTCACGCAGAACAAAAAGGGTTACAGCTTACAAGTACAGTTGATGCATCTAGAAAATTCCTCATATATGCTGATCAGGCAAAATTAAAAGAAATAATCATTAATATTATAGATAATTCTATCAAATATACACCGCAAGGTTCAATCGACGTGTCTCTTACAAGTAAAGATGGTTATGTTATTATTAAAGTGTCAGATACTGGTGTAGGAATAGAACCAGAAGTTATGCCGTCTCTCTTTAAAGAGTTTTCACGTGCAGATTTGCAAAAGGTAAATATTTTAGGAAGTGGTCTTGGGCTGTTCCTTGCTAAAAAATTTACTGAGGCACAAAAAGGAAAAATTTGGGCAGAGTCAGAAGGTAAAGACAAAGGTTCACAGTTTTACATTAAGTTTCCGGAAGTTAGAAATGGTTAATTACGATACTGTATGACAGAGATTAAGAAAAAAATAATGATTATCGAAGATAACAAAGATCTTCAAACAATTTATAGACATAGTTTTGAAAAGTATGGCTATGACGTTATTGTTGAAGAAAATGGACTAGACGGTGTTAACAGTGTTGTAAAAGTGCTTCCTGATGTAATTTTACTTGATCTTATGATGCCTGGGATGGACGGTTTTGGATTTTTGAGAAAAATGAAGGAAACGGGTGGACTCTCTATTCCAGTCATTGTATGCTCTAATATTTCTGATGTGGATACTATAAATAAAGCTCTTAAGGATGGAGCAACAGATGTTATTCTAAAGGTTGATTATTCTGGAAAACAGTTGGTAGATAAGGTTAATTTTCTTGTCGATGAATATTATCACCGAAAGGCTCACCAGGAATCACTAGACACTAAATCTGTCTAGTGTAACCATAAAATGAGAAAACACCATACGGTACTTTCCTTTTTTGGCTACTTGTGGTAGAATACGTCACATGTTAAAAATCAGATTACAACGTACAGGACGCAAGAACGACCCACATTTCCGCCTAATTGTTACCGAAAGTACACTTAAGC
>CAZEXZ010000026.1:0-8900 GCA_964516655.1 uncultured Candidatus Saccharibacteria bacterium
TTGGGCTTTCGCCCTTTGGCGTGATTTTGCCAACAAGAATATCGCCCGCTTGCACTTCAGCGCCGATGTAGACAATGCCGGCTTCATCTAGATTCTTAAGCGTTTCTTCCGAGACGTTAGGGATATCTCGCGTGATTTCTTCTGGTCCAAGTTTTGTATCGCGCGCCATCACCTCGAATTCATCAATGTGAATAGATGAAAACTTACTTTGCTTTACAAGACGTTCTGAAAGGATAATCGCATCTTCATAGTTAGCACCATTCCACGCCATAAAGGCAACACGAATGTTATGACCAAGCGCAATCTGACCATTATCAGAGGTAGCAGCGTCCGCAAGTACTTGTCCTTTTGTAACTTTTTCTCCAAGAGAAACAATAGGTCTCTGGTGGAAAAGGTTAAACGCGTTTGTACGAGCGAAGTTAATAAGATCGTATGAGAACTCTTTCTTCTCACCTTTTATGACAACTTTCTTTGCATCAACATATTTCACTTCACCTGCTTCTTCAGCAATCACAAGTCGTCCAATATGCTTTGCAGCCTCACCTTCCATACCTGTTGCTACAAGCGGAGCTTCTGGACACATAAGCGGAACTGCTTGTTTCTGCATGTTAGAACCCATCAGTGCTCGAGTTGCTTCATCGTGTTCAAGGAACGGAATCATAGAGGTTGCAACAGAGAATGCCTGGTTGGTTGCTACATCAATAAACTCAACTTCGTCACGGAGTGCAAGACCTGGTTGTCCAGCACGACGAACTTCAATTTCTTTGTTTACAAGTTTATTGTCCTTATCAAATTCATTACCACCGTGTGCAATAACATAACGTTCCTCTTCGAGAGCGTTCATGTATACGATTTCTTTAGTAATTTGTCCTTTTTCCACCTTAACGTATGGTGTTTCGATAATACCGAAGTCGTTAATGCGTGCGTAGTTTGAAAGACGAAGAATAAGACCAATGTTTGGACCTTCTGGAGTGTGGATTGGACACACACGACCGTAGTGTGATGTGTGAACGTCACGAACTTCAAAACCAGCTCGTTCACGAGTAAGACCGCCGGGACCAAGGGCAGAGAGTGTACGTAGGTGCTCTACTTCTGCAAGAAGGTTCTCTTGGTTCATGAACTGTGAAAGTTGGTTTGTCGTAAAGAATTCCTTTATACGAGCCTGAAGTGGACGCTGATTGATGATAGCAATTGGAAGCGTTGTGTCAGTATCAATAACAGACATCTTATCCTGAATGTTACGCTTCATCTGCATCATACCTGTACGAATCTTCTGTGCCATCATTTCACCTACGTAACGTACACGTCGTGAACCTAAGTGATCGATATCGTCTTCTACTGCATTTGGGTTATGGTTAAGTTCAATAATATGAGTGATGATATCAACCATATCTTCCTTTGATAGAGTTCGACGTTGTGCCTCTTTATCTTTTTGGTCAATAGATTTACCAAATCGCTTATTGAATCGGAATCGTCCAACAGGAGAAAGATCATATCGTTCTGGTGAAATAATAGAATCAATGTACTCCTTTGCGTTCTCTGGAGTTGCAAGATCTCCATCTCGAAGTCGCTTGTAGATCTCAATATACGAATCATGAAGTGTCTTTACTTCGTCTCGGTCAACGAGCGTTGCCATAAGTGGACCTGCAATCTCATGATGTTTGAAGGCATCTTTAATTTGGTCATCACTTGTAAATCCAAAAATACGAAGAAGTGCAATAGCAGAAAACTTACGTTTCTTGTCGACACGAACATAGACCCCACCATCTGGTTCAGTCCCAAGCTCAATCCACACACCACGTGAAGGAATTATCTTGGCACCGAAGTAACGCTTACCTTTTGTTTCTTCGGAATCAAAGAAAACACCGAATGATCTGGCAAGCTGAGGAACCACAACACGTTCAACACCATTGATGATGAATGTACCGTGGATGGTCATCAAAGGGAAATCTGCCATGAAGATTTCTTGCTCCTTAACGGTATTTAAGATTTTATTAGAAAGCTTAACGCGAGCTCGAAGTGGCGCTTCGTAAGTGAGCTTGTTTTCCTTTGCATACACTTCATCGTACTTTGCTGGTGAAAGTTCGAATGAAATGAATTCAAGATCAAACTTCTTCTCAGAATAATCACGAAGTGGTGAGAATTCACGGAAGATTTCGACGATACCCTTTTCGGTAAGGTCTTTGTATGAAAGTATCTGATTTTCGACGAGGTTAGGTAGTTTAGTAAGAGGTGTACGGTACTTCGCAAAAGTTTTTTGCGGACGCGCATTTGAAGACGTGGTTGTTTTTGGCATAACGACAAATGTCGCCACAACATGCCCATGCTTGTTGTGGCTTTCTTAATATTTAAATTCCTACTAATAAAGGATGCAGAAACTGAAGTTTGTAACCCTTATTGCCTCGTTCGTAACTAAATCGTAAACCAGTGGTCAATAGTGGGTGGATTGTAACATAACACCCTATAAAAGTCTAGGGATTCTACGAAATGGACCGTATGTCTGCCACAATCTCCGAAAATTCCTCCATATTGAAGTGGCCCCTATTCTCAAAAACCCTTGTTTCTAGGGATACAAGTTGTTTTTGGTACTGAGAAAGTTCAGAAAAATCAACAACTTGGTCATCTTTACTATGATAAATAACCACCTTTCCGCCTTGTTGTTCTAGCCCAGCAAGCGGTGCAGTTATCGAAAATTGTGGAAACGGCTCTCCTAGGTCTCTTCCAAATGGTGGTGCAACAAGTAGTGTAGCTTTTATTTTCTTCGTCACTGTATGTTCTGAAAGATATTTCGCCAAAAATACAGCACCAAGTGAATGCCCAACCAATATCACCCCATCATCAAGAAGTGGTAAAAACTTCTCGAACCATAGACACCATTCTTTATACACAGCATTCTGAGCATTTGGCATCTTTGGTAAATACACTTCATATTCTTCACCAAGAGTATCTTGTAAATTCATTTTCCAATCACGTCCAATCAGCTTCTCTAAACTAACTTCTTTTTCTTGTAGATATGAGATGTATTCATCGTAGGTATTAAAAGCAGTTCCACCGTGTATAACAAATATCTGTTGTTTCATTTTACCAGTGTACCAGCTACAGTCTTATAGCTAAAGTCTAAAGTCTGTTACTCTATCCACTAGTCACTGGTCACTAGTCACTGTACACTGTTCTCATGAACATCCTCATTGTTACCGGACATCCTAAGAAAGAGAACCATACGGTTATCATTGCAGAGACTTATAGAGACGAAGCTGAACGACTTGGCCACGAGACTAAAACATTAAATGTCTATGATTCTGAGTTTGCCCTTCCGTATATGACGTTTGAGAAAGATAGTCTAACCACGTCTGATAAAAATAAAATAAAAAAAATGCAAGAGATGATCACATGGGCAAATGAGATTGTCATTGTTCACCCTATCTGGTGGGCATCCATGCCAGCTGGACTAAAAAACTGGGCAGACGCGATGTTCTCACCACACTTTGCGTATCAATATAACGAAAAAGGGAAAGCTGTTCCACTGCTAATCAATAAAACAGCAAAAGTATTCTGTACGGCCGGATCATATGCTGCGTACTATCGTATGCCAATCGTTGCAAACTTTACACCTATTCACCTTGTATGGAAGTATGCGATTTTAGGATTTGCAGGAATAGACATGGTAGAGATGCACATTAGAGATAAGATGAACGTGAATAACAGTTGCCCGCCAGTTGGATGTTTTGAAACATTTTTAGAAAAAGTAAAAAAATCTGCAGGAAGACGCCACTAAGAATACTCTCCCGAAATTAAAATCCGTAACAATGTTACGGATTTTTGTTTTTTACAGATGAACAACATCTCCATTACATAAACGATGGTCAATTGGTTCACCATTATAGGTGTGTTCATCAAAGTATGGATGGTGACGGTATTGACACCCACACAGCACACAGTACATTTCGCCGCTTGCTCTGTATCTATAGTCCTCAACCCCATCGTCTTGATGAAGAGGTAGAAATAGTCGCATTGCGACTTCACGCGTTAGCCTGACTTTAGAGACACTCATTACCAGTACCCATCTACCCCTGATCCACCTTGACCAGGTCGATCAAAATCTAGACGTCCGAAATCCGCTCTATGAAAAATAATTCTCCTACTTTGTGCACGATGTAATCGTATACTTTCTTTCTCTTGCTGAATTGAATACTGTATCGAACGCAACATTTCACGAGTAAAATCAAAAGATTTTATTTCATTTAAGCATTCAACAATAATTTCATACTGATCAAGAAATTGTAATCGTTTTTCAGGATCATCACTTATGCATGCAACAAAAAACCTTGATTTTCTTTTTCCTTCATACACAAGTGCAAAATGTGCCTTTTGTGAAATTAATAGACTTGGATCAAACGGCGTATGACGAACCTTGAACATAGAACCTCCTAAGTTGTCTTACCCAAATCTAACATACTCGTGCCAAAAGAGTCAAAAAGATTGGTTAATTTATTTACGCCTTCAACCCCCTTCCTGTCTTGAAGAGATAGAGTACCCATGTAAACATGATCACCATAAACCCAACAAGTGCTAAGAGTGATGTACTAAACGCAATATCAGAAAATCCTAAAATACTATAACGAAATGCGTTCACCATATAGAGCACTGGATTAAAGTGAGATATGTTCTGCCATATAGGAGGAAGAAGTGTAAGAGAATAAAATACTCCACCAAGATATGTAAGTGGCATAATCACAAACGTTGGAATGATATTGATACCGTCAAACCCTTTTGCATAAATTGCATTCACTAATCCAACAAGTGAAAATAATATTGCAGTAGCAGATGCAATAAGTAATGCTAAGAATGGATGAGCAACTGG
The DNA here is from genome assembly GCA_964516655.1 of uncultured Candidatus Saccharibacteria bacterium. GTDB lineage: Bacteria > Patescibacteriota > Minisyncoccia > Phycocordibacterales > UBA5272 > UBA11704. Next base: position 4,862 of record CAZEXZ010000026.1, read on the forward strand.
TATTACCTCGAAAATATACGCTGATGCAAATACAAGTATTCCAATAACGAGCCCCCTCATGAGGGAGCCAGTAACATACCCACACACTACCGTCCATGCAGGCATTGGGGACACCAAAATTTCCTCAACTGTTTTCATAAACTTGAGTTGAAAAAACGAAAAGGCAATATTTTGAAATGACCCATTTAGGATAGCCATCATCACAAGCCCTGGAACAATAAAGGCCATATATGATACACCGTTAATATCTTTTATCTGAGAACCAATAAATGTCCCAAAGATGAGAAAATAGAGTACAGTAGTCACAACCGCAGGAAGAAATGTTTGTGGCCAAATACGTAAGAAGCGAACTACTTCCTTTCTCACTATCGTCATATATGCTGTAAAAAGTTGTTTGGAGTTCATAGTGGCAGTGATTAGTGTTTAGTTGTTAGTGGTTAGTTAATACATTTGTCTTGTTTGCAGTACGTGTTCTAGTTACTAATCACTAGTAACTGTCTTTGTTGCTTCTAAATACACCTCTTCAAGTGGTCTGCCATTCATAACATCCTGTAGTGTGCCGGTCACTTTTATTGTTCCATTACTCATAATTGCAATATGCTTACATAGTTTCTCAGCTTCTTCAAGGTAGTGCGTTGTAAGAATGATAGTGACTCCACTTTTATTTAGTTCCCGTAAGAAACTCCACATTTCAAGTCGGAGTTCCACATCCACTCCTGCTGTTGGCTCATCAAGAAAAAGAAGTGTTGGCTTATGGACGAGCGCACGTGCAATCATAAGCCTGCGCTTCATACCACCTGAAAGCGTCATTGCTTTTACGTTTCGCTTTTCTAAGAGCCCAAGTTTTGTAAGAAGCATATCAATCTGGGGAGCTACTTCTTTACGAGATATTCCGTAGTACCCAGCTTGTGTAAATAATATGCTCTCAACAGTTTCGAACATATTAAAATTAAATTCTTGTGGCACGAGTCCAACGTGAACCTTTGCAGTATCACCGTGGGTTTCAATATCGTGACCCTGAATCAAAACGCTTCCTTCTGTTTTATTGACCAGTCCACACGAAATACCAATAAGTGTTGTTTTCCCGGCACCATTTGGCCCAAGAAGTGCAAAAAAGTCTCCATCAGGAACTGAAAAATCTACTCCTTTGAGAGCCTGTTTCCCTCCATCATATGTTTTCTTAAGACCAGTAATTGCAATCGCTTCTTTTGCCATATACTTATACTAAATCTTTAAATTCAACGCCGGTTATATAATCACCTTTACCAATCTGTAGCCCATAATGGCGAAGAATCGAGTACGCTGTTGTATAGTGAAAGTAAAAATTGGCATGTGCATATTCTTCAATAAAATACTTTGCAGTTAATCCTTTGCCTGGCATCCATGAAAGTGGCACCATTCTCGTCTCTAGATCCGTTTTAACCATTTCTGGAGTAAGTGTTGTCAAAAATGCAATAGTTTTATCAATTCTAGACTGCAACTCAGCGAGTGTTTTTTCACCATCTTCAAATACAGGAGATAAAACACCACACAACTCAGCCCCTGTACTTCTAGCAAAATAGGTCACCGAACGAACTTGTTGAGCCAATGAAAATTGATCAAGTGCAAGCCGTGCATTCATGATTGTGTCATCACTGATTTTTTGAGACGTTTGCCATGCTTTTGCTTTTTCTAAAATAGCTTTAAGGTTATTAAGATTTTTAATATAAGCATTGATTGTAAATGTGTACATAGTATTTGTTATTGTGTTACTTCATAGTAACTTATTTTGATAAATTAGACCACGTTTTCATTTGTGCTATTTCTGAAGCTTGTGTCTTTATAATTGAGTTTGCAAGATTTCTAACTTCTATTTGAAGAGAAGGGAGTTTTAGAACTTGTTCTGACATACGTACCGCCGCTTCATGATGTAATATCATATCATTAAGAAATTGACTTTCAGATGTAACATCGTTCATCATATACGGATTAGTAGTATGTGTACCATGATTCATTCCAGGCATTGGCATCTGAGAAGACGGAGATGCATACAGCGCAGTAAACTCATCTCTATTTTTTTGAGCAACTTTCTCTTGTTGTACCATACGGGCCGTGTACAACCGTAACATTGCAATTGCTTTTGGGCCGTGAGGAACCATATAACAAAATAAAATTAATCCGAGCGCTGCACCCCACGCTAAACCAACCAAAAAACTAAACGTCTGCATATTTTTAAATGTCGCGAGTATACTTTTCATGCAGTGAGTGTAGCATGCAACTAATAATTTTATTTTGGTACATTGATTGACGTTGTGTAAAGAGCGGCACCTACGGTGCCGCTCTTTACTATATCTAGCGTACCTGCTTCCACAATAGTACTTACCCTTTTAGGTATGCAAGCATCGTCTCAGCATCTGAAACCTCAAATGGGTCAGGACCGTAGTTATCAGCCATCCCCTCCTCAACAAACATTTTCTTAATTACCCCATCCACAACATGCATTGAGTATCTCCATGAACGATCACCGAATCCCACATTATTTTTCTTTACAAGCATACCCATCGCACGAGTAAAATCTGCGTTCCCATCAGGAAGCATGAATACCTTAGAAACTCCAAGGTTCTTCTTCCATTGGAACATAACAAAGGCATCATTCACTGAAAGACATATTACTTCATCCACACCTAGTGCTTTGATTTCATCGTACTTTGCTTCATATCCTGGAACATGCGTAGAAGAGCATGTTGGTGTAAACGCGCCAGGAAGTGCGAAGATGACGATGTTTTTCCCCTTAAATAGTTCGTCTGTTGTTACATCTTGCCAACGAAATGGATTTTCACCTCCGACAGATTCATCTCGAACACGGGTCTTAAACGTTACTTGTGGAACTGGATTATTTTCTGTTATATGTGCCATATATATTTGTTACAATTTATTTAATTAATTTACTATGATCATTACTGCTATTTCGGTATATATCTACTATATCGTATTGCACACGAAGTTGCAAAAAATACATCGAACATTCAATAACACAATAAAAGCGACGCCTTAGGCGTCGCTTTTATCTTCTATTTTATAGAATTAATAACGTGAAGCAGTTCGTCCTGGTACAAAAGTAAGAGCATGCCCTAGCTTTGTTCCACGCCCTGTACGACCAATACGATGAATGTATGTCTCGTAGTTATTTGGAATATCATAATTCACAACAAGAGAAATATCGTTGATATCAAGCCCACGTGCCGCAACATCCGTTGCAATCACAACTTGTACCTTTCCACTTGCAAGAGCCTTTACAGCTCGTTCTCGCTCACGGTTATGCATGTCTCCATGAAGTGCAAGAGCTTTGAATCCACGCTTTGTGAGTTCATCAGCAAGCCCATCAACGTGACGCTTCATTTCTCTAAAGATGAGCACTTTTGAGTATTCTGGCTTAACAAGAATTTCGTGAAGTGCTTCAACTTTTTCATTATCACCGTTAACTCGTACAACATCTTGCATAACGGATGTAACAGTATCACGAGTCTTAATTGATACAGTAATAGGATCTTTTAAGAAGTCAGTACAAAGTCTCTTAATTTCTGGAGAAAATGTTGCAGAAAAGAAAAGTCCCTGCTTTGTCTTTGGCATCGCACCTAAGATCAAACGCATATCATCAATGAATCCCATATCAAGCATTCGGTCTGCTTCATCAAGTACGATTGTATCAAAATAGTCCATCTTGATCTTCCCTCGTTCAATAAGGTCTTTAACTCGACCTGGTGTACCGATAACAGCATTCACACCAAGTTCAAGTTCTTTAATCTGTCTCATGATAGGAGAACCCCCAACACATGATACTGAGAAGAGCTTCATACCACGAGTAAAGGCGATGAACTCTGCCTCGATCTGCATAGCAAGCTCACGAGTTGGCGTAAGAATCATGATCTTATGATCAGCGTCAGCAACGAGCTTGTTAATAAGTGGAATAAGAAACGCAGCAGTCTTACCTGTTCCTGTTGAAGCAATACCAATCACATCCTTGCCTGTAAGAACCACAGGAATAGCTTGATCTTGAATA
>CAZEXZ010000027.1:0-8879 GCA_964516655.1 uncultured Candidatus Saccharibacteria bacterium
CCCGCCGAGATGAGAGTCTCCATCTACTGACTTTACTTCAACAACACCATCACCTACTTCAAGAATAGAAATATCAAATGTTCCTCCCCCGAAGTCATACACTGCAATCTTTTCATTCTTTGTACTATTGAATCCGTATGCAAGTGCTGCTGCAGTTGGTTCTGGAATAATACGCATAACTTCTAGTCCTGCGATCTTACCTGCATCAACTGTTGCTTGACGTTGTGTATCATTAAAATATGCAGGCACAGTAATCACGGCCTGTGTGATAGTCTCACCAAGCTTTGCTTCAACATCTGTCTTGATCTTTTGTAAAATCATCGCAGAAATTTCTTCTGGACGAGACTCCTTACCACCTAAAGAAATAAGCACTCCTCCGTTATCACTCTTCTTAATTTTGTAGGCAACACGCGGAATATCATTTTGTACTTCCTTATCAGCAAATGAGTGACCCATGAAGCGCTTCACACCGTACACTGTGTTTTCTGGATTTGTTACAGCTTGGCGTTTTGCAATTTGTCCAACGGCACGCTCTCCATTTTTGTTCACCGAAACAACTGAAGGGGTTGTACGATTACCTTCTAGGTTTTCTATAATTTTTGGTTGCCCAGCTTCGATAATAGCTACTGCTGAGTTTGTTGTTCCTAAGTCAATTCCAATTATTTTTGCCATATGTATAGTTGCTAGTTATTAGTTTTTAGTGATTAGTAAATTCTTGTTCTTATTTGTATCAGTCTGAAAGTCTGTTGTCTGAAAGCAAAGCGGTCTGACATCTATTAGTCTTTCGTCTTATGTCCCACATGAACGCGAGCCGGTCTTAAAATAGTATCGTTCATCTTGTATCCATTCTGAAGTATTTTCATTATCTTATCATTGTCATTTTCACTTTCAACTTGCACTTGTTGCATACTTTCATGAAGATGCGGATCAAACATGTCTCCAATTTTCCCAAATTGTGTAACACCTTCTCCTTCAAGAACTGTGCGTAGTTGAGCAAAAATATATTCTATACCCATTCGCCAGTTTTGGTCTACTTTCTCCCATGACTCTTTGTTACTTTGAGCCATATCATATGAATCAAGCACTGGAAGCAGGTCGGTAATAAGCCTCTTTGTGGCGAACTTTCTATCCATGACTCGATTACTTTCTACTTCTTTCTTGAAGTTAGCGTAGTCTGCTCGAGTTCTTTGACTAAGATCTAAGTATTCTTGTTTTTCAGATTCTAATTTCTTTATTTTCTCACGTAGTTTCTTGATAGTAGTTCGTGTGTCAATCTCTCCTTCTTCATTAGTTTCTTCAAAGGATATGTCCGAGTTATTATCTTCCTTCGCCTGCTGATTCATCCTCGCTCCATGAGAAACACCCTCTGCAGTAGAAGCTCCATCTTCGATAGTTTCATCTTCTAATACACGTTCTTGGTCGTCATTCATAATGTTCTAAAATCAAATTTACTAAAATCAATTACACTCATCAATTCTTGTCCATGTGTTTCGTTTCTATCGTTACAATCGTGTCTATCGTTTAATCAGTATATCATTTTCTACCCACTATATCTATATAAATTATTTTACGAATAAAGTCAAGAGATTAAAAATAATATTCTCAGAACATAAATAAAACCATACGATTTTCGTATGGTTTTATTTGAAAATGCTCTAATTATATAGTTTCCGCAACCTTTGTTGCTTCCTTTGCAACTGTCTTTGCAACTTTTTTAACAGCCTTCTTTACAACTTTTTTAGTTGAGGCAACTTTTTTCTTAGCACCTCCTTCTTTTGCCTTGATGTCACGAGCAATTATTTTCCAGTATCTCTTAAGATCTGCTTTTACCATTTCTAGTTCTTCTGGTGCAATATGCTTAAGCTTTGAGTACTTTGTAGCAACCTCATCAATAATACTATCATATACCTCTGGTGTAATATGCTTAAGTTTCTCAATTTTCTCAAGAACTTCTCCTTTCATTTTTACTGTCCAACCTTTAATAACCTTTCGATTATTCTTTCCTTGTGGACCAAAAAGGAAGTACCCTGCTGCTGTTACTGCAGCAACTCCAGCTGCTATCCCAACGACAAGCCCAACGTTTTTTGTATCAAGATTCCCTACTTTTTTTTGTGTAGCCATACGAATATAAAAATTTATTGTAATTAATTATCTTTATCTTGTGATCGTGAACGCTTAGCTGTGGTTCTTTTTGTTCTTGACCCGAACAGATATTGTATCCAGTGTATCACACCTCCTTCTGCTACAAAATCTTTTGCATCAGTAATCGCTTCGCCAATTTCTTCTGTTTTACTTTTTATTGTTTCAGATATTGCCACGAACTTATGTGCGATGATAATAAGGTATACAAGAAAAACGGACAGGAGAATTGTAAGAACAATAAATCCAATCGATGAGATAACAAAAAATATATCTGATTTTGCAAGAGCTTCCATGTACTAACTATATCATTCATGTATGAAGTGTACTATGTTGATAAGATTTAAATAATAATAGTAACTATCACAATAGAGACAACTAAAGCAATAACCTAAATAATTATTTTGTACCTAGCTTATAAATGGCTTTTACTTCTGCAGCTGAGAGAATTCGGTTGTATACTCGAGCTTCATCCAAACTACCAGTGTAGTAACTGTTACTTGTTGATTGACCCATTAGGAGTTGAGTATTAGTTGTTGCCTGTGTCGGTGTTCCTGTCCAGGATTTAGTTGCAACAAGATTACCATCCAAATACATCGATCCACCTCCAGTGTCGACAGTAATCAATGCATGATGCCATTTATCATCATTAACATCTCCTGGACTCAAAAAATCAACAGATGGTCCAACGCCAGCAGAAGGATTAAGATAAAAAGAATATAACTTTCTATTTAGAATACCGAGCTCCCAACCATTTGAAGAACCTCCGACATATTTAGTTATAAACCCAGCTCGTGAACCGCTGTTTAAATTGGTCTTAAACCAGACTCCGTAACTTATAGGGTACGAATTAAAAGCAGTATTGTTCGGAACACTAATTATATTGTTACTTACACCACTAAACTTAAGCCCTTGACCAATCTTGCCTATCACCGCACTACCATTGCGGGTCATATTAGTAAGTGTTCCATTATTGCCCTGACCACTTGCGTCCGTCGCGGTGGCATTTGTCATATACTTCCCATCAAACGGCCAGTAACCAAGGAGCCCTGAGTTGACGCCTGTGGCATTGTTACTGGTTGGAGTAGTGGCAACAGTAGTTTTACCAACTGTATAGGAAATAATAAGAAGACCATTACCTCCGATACCGCCACTTGCACCAATTCCTCCACCACCACCTCCACCTCCGTAGTTACCGCCTGCACCACCACCACCACCACCACCTCCTCCACCACCTCCACCACCACCACCTCCTCCTCCTGAGCCATATGATACGGCCCACTCTTGACCATTACCACCTGCTCCTCCTGGCCATAGTGATGAAGAGTTAAAATTACTGAAGCCGCCAGCACCTCCACCTGCACTATGACCGACACCACTTCCACCATTTGATCCATTCCCTGCTGGTGGTGTTCCTCCACCTAACCCTAAGTCATTACCTCCTCCAGCTGCGCCACCTAAAACACTGTTTCCCCCTACGGATCCACCACCTGAACCTCCTCCTCCAGCTCCACCCTTAGCCGAACCATTTCCTCCACTGTTGCCACCTGCGCCTAGATAACTTGCAGCACCTCCACCTGCTCCACCTGAGTTATAGGATGGATCATTGGGACCGCCGTTACCTCCTGAAAATGCTCCGATGGTTGGGGTTGAACTTGCAGCTTTTCCTCCTGAGGTTGAAGCCGCTGAACCGTTGACACCTGCTGCGCCACCTTTGGCAACAACCACAGATGTATTGAAAGTAGTATCTGTCCCTGCGGTTGCTACTGCACCACCAGTACCCACACTGACATTAATTGTAGTTCCTGGAATAACAGTAATGTCACGTTTTACAGCATATGCACCTCCTCCACCTCCTGATCCAGTGCCTGATCCTCCACCACCACCTGCACCAATTGCTTCAACTTTTATTTTTGTAACTCCAGCTGGAACAGTCCAGGTAGACGCCCCTGGTGTTGTGATAAAAGTTACAATGTTAGCATTTTTTACAGCAACCCCTCCACCTGCTTTATAGAGGGTTTGGACTTCAGATGGAGTGATAATACGATTATAGATACGAACATCATCTATCTTGCCATCAAAGGTACGAGTAGTGTCTCCACGATTACCGATGATATATCTGTCTGTGTTTGTTGTAGCTATTCCAGTTGGATTATATGCTGTAGTTGAACTTGCTAAAACTCCATTTATATAAAACACTGGCTTATTTGTCGAAGAAGACTCGTCAAAGGTAACTATGACATGGTTCCATGCGTTAAGAGTAATTGAATTGTCCAAAGTTAACCAGTTACCGATAAGGGAAGTAGAGAACTTTCTTCCGAAAATGAGTTTATTATTCCCATTTAGGGCAAAATAGAGTGTCTCAACACCTCCGTTTTCACGCTTATCAACTATACGCCCAAGATTTCCTTCCCCTAACGATCTTGGGTAAATCCAGGCACTAATAGTTGTTTGATTATAGTGAGTTGTTAGACCTGTTAGCACATAATCATTAACTCCATCAAAGGAAAGTGCTTGTCCTAATTTACCAATAGACGCACTAACAGCATTTGTTGTATTTACCAGTGTTCCATTGTTGCCGTTGCCACTAATATCTGTTGCGGTAGCATTCGTCATATTCTTCCCATCAAAAGTCCAATAGCCGACGAGGCCTTGTGGGACTATTGTGGTGTTGGAGACCCCGACTGTTGTGGCAGCATTAACTGGTGAGATTGGAGAAGAGATCAGACTGACAGACAGCAGACTAAATACACCCATAACGAATGTATATTTGAAAAGTTTTGATTGTGTATATGGGAAACCGTGCGTCACGGTGTGAAATACCGATTCGACTAATTGTGAGATTTTACCTATAAGCATCCTTTATGTATCATACCATGGATGACTTTGTTAGAATTTCCTTATCAACATACACCTCTGTCTAGGTCTGGTCTGTGTTGATGCTTTTTCTGTAAACTTTTTAGTTTTTTAGTTACTGTAAAAAATATACCGAGACACGCTTTTGGGTATATGTGTGAGAATAGAGTATAAACTATTTTTCTTCTTTTACATTTTTAGCTTCTTGGTGTTGTTCTATTTTTGATGCTTCGTACATTATTTCAACAAGGGTTTTTTGCGTGTAAACACCTTCAGACAAAATTTTCTCACGTGAAACATATTTGTGCCCCACTTTCGAATTCAAATGATTTGTAAGAAATGTTCTTAATATTTCAATTTTATTATTAGGGTGACCTGTACCAGATAATCTTACACTTTCAACTTTTGAAGCTTTCATTTCTTCCATAAGTAAACCTGCAACTTCATTAGCTTTTGCAAAGTTTTCTTCTTGCCCTCTGAGGGATACATATAAACCATTTAACTTTTTTTCACTTTCTTGATACTTATTAAACACTAAGCCTGTTGCAGACAACGCACTACCAAACAACACCCCCATAAACCCTCTCCTATTTGGACCTTGTCCTTGATTGTTGTTCATATAATAAATAATACCACACTAAAATAAAAAACTGCACATATTGTGCAGTTTTTTAGTTTTATCTCTTTGACCAGGTTGGTGCCTTTCGAGCTTTTTTGAGTCCCAATTTATTTCGTTACACTTCTCGTGAGTCACGCTTTAGGAATCCAAGTTTCTTAAGAGTATTTTTCACAATCTCGTCGCGCTCTACAAGCGTACGTGAAAGACCGTGTCTGACTGCTTCAGCTTGTGCATGAATACCTCCACCCATAACTTGAACAGTTACTGTAAACTTCTCACCAATTTCAGATTTTGCGAGAGCTTCTTGAGCAATCATTTGAAGATCTTCAGTTACGAAGTATTCCTTTACATCCTTGTCATTCACAACAAAAGATACTTTTGTTGAAGGAGTGATACGGACACGAGCAACTGCAGTCTTGCGACGGCCTACTGCTTCTATATAACGATTTTTTGTTTCTACTGACATATAATAAATTTCTGAAATTGGTTAGTCCTTGATAATAAGGTTCTTGATACGGATATCTTGAAGTCTATTCTTAGGAAGCATACCCTTTACTGCGTGAGTAATGAGTTCTGCGTATCCTTTCTTTTCTACAACATACTTAAGAGGCATTTCCTTAAGCCCTCCTGGATATCCAGAATATGACTTGTGGACACTTTCGTTCATCTTGTTACCTGTTACCTTAAGCTTACTTGCGTTCGTTACAGTAACCGTCACGTCCGCAACGCGATTCTTTACGAAATTGACACTATCCTTTGCGTTAAGAAGAGCTGCTGCTTCTGAAGCGATTCTTCCAAGAGCCTTTCCGTCTGCGTCAATTGTGTGGTTGATGGTAGTCATATAAATAAAATTAGACGAATTCAATAATAGCCTTTTCTGCGCCATCAGAGAGACGTGTAGGAAGCTTAAGGATACGAGTATATCCTCCATCAACATCCTTGAACTTTGGAGCGTACTCCTTAAAAAGTTTTTGTGTTTCTGAGTCCTGGTTCATGAGACGAGACATAATAAGACGACGACGTGGTACTGAGTCTTCCTTTGCAAGTGTGACAAGCTTCTCCACTGCTGGGCGGATTTCCTTTGCACGAGCAAGAGTTGTCTCGATACGTCCATGACGGATAAGGTTAACGAGAAGACTACGCACAAATGCCTTGCGCTGATTCTTTTCTCGTCCGAATTTTCTGAATGCTTTGTGATGTTTCATACGTCGTTGTTACTCTTTTAGTCTGTCCTCTTCTTACAGGTATTATGCCTTAAGTTCAAGTCCAAGATCTGATAATGCTTTTTTAATTTCTGTAATACCCTTTTCACCTAGCCCGTCTGTTGAGAGAAGATCTGCTTCTGTCTTACGAGCAAGTCCTCCTGCTGTACGAATAGCTGCTGCAACGAGAGCGTTTTCTGTACGAGTTGAAAGCCCAAGATCTTCGATCTTAACCTTACTTGCATCTGTAATATCAAGTGCATCACCTGAGTCTACAATTGGTGCTGGAGCTTGTTCTTTAGGCATGTCGATAACTTGCTCTCGGAATCCTACAATTGACTGAAGCTGAGTAATCATTGTGTGGATAGAACTCTCAAGCGCTTCATGAGGAGTAATTGTCCCATCAGTCTCAATAGTAACTCGAAGTCGATTGTGGTCAGTACGATCACCAACACGCATGTTTTCTACTTCGTAACTTGCGCGACGAATAGGAGTAAATGATGCATCAAGGAAAATAGTTCCGATGTCTGCCTTTTCTTTCTGAAGCACATCACGAGGAATATACCCAAGACCCTTTTCAACAGTAATCTCAATTGCAATATCAACATCCTTAGCTGTTGATTCACAGATGTACTGGTCCTTGTTCATCACTTCAAGCTGAGTTGGAAGTGTAATGTCCTTTGCAGTGATGGTCTTTGCACCTTTGATGTGGAGAGTTGCCTTTTGTGCATCATCCCCATGTAGCTTAAAACGAGTCTTCTTAAGGTTAAGAATAATTGCAATAACGTCTTCCTTGATTCCATCAATAGATGAGAACTCATGTTTTACACCATCAATTGAAAGCGCAGTAATTGAAGCACCAGGAATTGATGATAGGATAATACGACGAAGTGAGTTACCTAGTGTATGTCCATATCCCGGATAAAGTCCGTCGATTTCATAAACACCAGAAACGGCATCCTCTTTAACAATTCTTGGCTTTGATGGCAAAATGATAGAATGTGAAGACATATAAGATGTAAATATCCTTAAGGTTAATAGAAGTTAATAGTGACGCACCTTGCACTTTATAAAGTAAAGTTGCTTTATTCTAACCTGAAATTGCAAAATATGCAAGTGTATGGTATAGGAATCCGGACTCTCAGACACTAGACGATGCGACAACAGATAATACAATCAATGGATTTAAAGTCTGTTGTCTGATAGCGAAGCGGTCTGTCAGTCTGTTGTCTAACCTTATCTTGAGTAGTATTCGAGAACTTTTTGAGTATCGAACATTCCGTCAATTTCACGAAGCTCTGCCTTAACTGTAGCCACGAATTTCTTTGGGTCAACAGTAAGTACATAACTAGGTTGTGCAGCAGTTAACTTCTCCTCAAGTAATGTAAATAATTTTGTAGACTTACTACCCTCACGGATAGCAACAGTGTCTCCAACTTTTACTTGGTGAGAAGCAATATTGATACGACGTCCATTTACAATAATGTGTCCATGAGACACCATCTGTCGTGCGAGTGCACGAGTGTTAGCAAAACCAGCTCGGAAAACGACATTATCTAAACGAGCCTCAAGCTGACGAAGCAACTTAAGAGCCGGTGTCACTGAGCCCTCTCCTGCCTCATGTGACTCGGTTGCTTTCTTTACATAAATAGCAAACTGCTTTTCCATAAGACCGTATGTATGACGCATCTTTTGCTTTGCTCGCAGCTGCTCACCGTATTCAGATACGTTTGAACGGTGCTTTCTTTCACTGTCTAGTTTTCCTGGAGCATATGGGCGCTTTTTATAGGCGCACTTCTCTCTTCCACAAAGGGATTCTCCAAGTCTTCGGCAAGTTTTACAAGTTATTCTACTCATATATGTTAAATGTGACGCGGCTTACGAGGCTTAGGACCATTGTGTGGAACTGGCGTCTTATCAATAATTGAAACAATTTCTGTACCAAAAGTAGAAAATCCTCTGATAGCACTTTCTCTTCCTGATCCTACACCTTTAACAATAACGTCAACGGTTTTGATACCAAATTGCTGAGCTTTTTCACCAATAAGTTCTCCGATCTTAGA
>CAZEXZ010000028.1:0-8729 GCA_964516655.1 uncultured Candidatus Saccharibacteria bacterium
AATAAGCTTTACGTCACCTTGAAACGGTGACGTGATTTTTTGCTACGGGACTCAATAAGCTTTACGTCACCTTGAAACGGTGACGTGATTTTTTGCTACGGGACTCAAAGCAAAAAATCACATTCTCTCTGGTGCTACGATTCCAAGTATATGCAGCCCGTGGGCAAGTATATTTTTTGTTGCTTGCGCCAGCATTATGTAATAAGAACTTTTGTCTTTGTCGTTCTCATCAATTATTTGAACTCGTGCATACATACTATTAAATACTCTTGTGAGTGACAAAAGGTACTGTATAACATGGTGTGGGCCCAGATCTTCGTATGTTCTTTCAAGAACTAAAGGATACTCAATAAGAGCCTTCTCCATATCTTTTTCTGGATTCTCCACAACATAACCGTGCTCAAAACTAATACCCTGTTCATTTGCCTTATCTAAAAGAGCACAGAGTCGAGCGTGCGTGTACTGAAGATATGGCCCAGAATCTCCTTCAAACGATAATGACTTCTCGAAATCAAATGCAATATCTTTACCTGGAGCAATTTTAAGAATTGAAAATTTAATAGCCCCCACTGCGATATCGTTCACCAATTTTTCTGTATCATTTTCACTCACCCTCATTTCTGTAACTTTTTCTTTAAGTCGGTCTTTTATCATGTCCAGCATATCTTCTCCTCCAATTACGTTTCCTGTCCGTGATGACATCTTTCCTTCTGGAAGCCTCATCATGCCGTGAGAAATATGAGTGAGCTTACCTGCTAACTTCGGGAATATTTTTTCTGAAACTTTATTAAGTACTTTAAAATATTCATTCTGTTCACTTGCAGTGACAACAACATAGTGCGATGCATCCGGCACGAGTTCCATTTTTTTCACATAGTTCCCAAGATCCTTTGCTTCATATGTTGGAAGTCCTTGAGCGTTTACAAACACTCGAGTATGAAGACCGTCTTGTTCCCCTTTATAGACAACTGCGCCTTCTGACTCTTCAAAGATGCCTTCTGTTAAATATTTCTTTACTATTGCAAGACCTGGTTCTGCAACTTCTGACTCATAAATGAATGCATCAAATGTTGTCCCAAGCTTTTCATAGAGACTATCGAAGTACGCAAGAGAAAGAGCTCTTCCTTCAGCATAGACCTCCATAATCTCAGGGTTTGCCCCCTCATAGATAGCGCGGTTAACTTCGATGATATCGTACTTCGCCTCATCACTTGATTCGTACTGACTATGCGCGTAGGCATAACACACACCCAAGAAGGCAATCTTATCTTTTAATGGTGCGTCGTCTTTCGGTTTCTCAGATGACTTTTTCATAACACCCCATACACCCATAGCCACATTTCTCCCTATATCTGATGGATAACATACTCGAGTAACATCGTACCCACGCATTTCATATATTCGTGCAAGTGACTCACCAATTGCATTTGCCATTAAGTGACCAATATGAAAAACTTTAAAACAATTTGGGTCAGTATACTCGACGAGTGCTTTTTCATTGAGACGTGGTGTTACAATTCCATGCGTTGCAATTTCTTCTACTTCATCTGTTCTCACGTCATTTTTAAGATAGAAATTAATAAATCCTGGACCTGCCACTTCTATTTTTTCTACTGTATCTTTAAGATTTTCATAAAGCGAAGAGATGCATTCATCAGCGCATGCTTTAGGAGAAAGGCCTTTTGTTTTTGAAATAACAAACGCAACATTAGTTGCATAATCACCATGGGCAACATCTTCAGGAAAATCAAGAGAAAATGAAGATCCTTCTCCCGCTAATAGCTGCAGTTCTTTTTTAATAGTCTCGTACGAATTCATCACTCTATACTACCTTATTTGGTGAGGAATAAAAAGAACCGACCTTACGCATATGCGAAAAATCGGTTCTAGAGCACTTGTACCACTACGGAATTGAATCAAAATAATCAGGGCCCCAAAGTCCTGTCAGGCACCTTGCAGTATTCAGAATTTGCCTCGGTGTTTTTTCTCGGTCTCCATCCATGCAATCAATGATTTCCCACTTGAAATGCTTGGCATAAAAAATACCTGCATCGTGAGAGTTTTTCATATACGATAAATCTTGCTCTACAACATCGAGGGTATCGTTGGTTGCAATAGCTCGTTCATTCAATCTTCTCAGAGAAACTTCCCATGGCAACATCAAGTAGATAGTATTTTTTGGACGAGGAAGCTCAAGGTCATCGTACTCGAGACGATACAGCCATTCTGCAAACTTAATGCGTTCAGCATCAGTCTTGAACTTTCCCCCTTGGTGTAATAAGTTGCTATCAACATATCGGTCATAAATAACAACATCTCTGTTGCTTATGAGTTCACGCAAAAATGGTAATGACTCGCGACGATCTTGTGCGTAAGAAAGGCTGGCGGCATATGGATCAAGATTTGAAAAATTGAAACTCGCAGCTTTTGTGCTTTTGAGAACCAAATCAAGACACCTGCCTCCGACAGTGTCCTCGTAACGAGGAAAAGAAATCCTGCCAACCCTGAGCCCCATCTCATTACGGAGCACATTTACCAAATTGGTTGCTAAGGTACCTTTCCCACTTCCATCAGAGCCTTCAATCGCCCATTGTGATGGAGGTATTGTTCCACCTAGGTCAAATTTTCTCATGTTATTTCCCCTTTGTATGTAATTTAGTTACAGAAAGAACCTGTTTGCAATAGTACAGGAATATGCTGACACATACAAACAAAGAAAAAAGAGGTGCTGTCAAGCACCTCTTTTGAGGACAAATACACATACTTTATCTCATGACACCCTTGAAACAATATCTTGAGTACCGCGTCGCACAACATAGCGTCCACTCTCTGAAGGGTCAATATACACGGGCACACCAAGATCTTCGAGCACTGTGCCAATCTGTTGAGCAACTGTACGAAGTGTTGCATGAACCGTTGTCCCTGCACGCAGCTCCGCAAGATACACAAGTGCCGGCAAATCCCCTGTCACTCTGCACGGCACCAAGTACCCCATTGGTAGATAGTACTGAAGCACAAAAAGGTTAATATCCTTATTGTGTGTAGTCATATACCACCAATGTTCCAAATCTCTCAAAAGAGACTGTGCTTCTTTTTTCAACTCTTCAGATAACTCATCAAGATACCATCGATGAAACCCATGCTGTGGCGTTATAGTCGGCATACGCTGAGTAACTGCGCGATGTCGTGCAATATCTCGATATGAGCCAAAATCAAGCGTGAACTCAAACTGAAGTGTGCCGATTTCTGCAAGAGCTCTTGGCATCTCAGTTTTTGCTGGCCGATTCTTAAGCACATCTCCATACTCGTGAATCAGCTCAAGATCCAGTGAATTACGCTTGAGTACCACATTGTCCGTAATATAACTAGGGGTAAAGTAGTAGCTATTCCCCATATATTCATCTCGATAGGTTTCACTTGCTTCATATCGCTTTTTAGTAAATGAATGAGGGTGCGCTTTCATTACCGCCTCTTCAATCAACGCCGCAATTTCACGGACCTCCTGGAGTTTATGTGCCCGAAGATACCCAAGCCTATCTGCGACCTGACGAAGATTACTTGTCCACGCGAGACTTGTCTGTGCTCCTGCTGGTAAAAATCCACGCAGAATATCAAACGCTCGTGCAGCTACTGCTTTTTCGTAGACATCACCTTTCTCACCAACACCAATTGGGAACTGTTTTTTTATATGCTCTTTAAGCACAGGAAGTGCCTTCAGATAAAAATTACGGAGTTGGTTTTGAGGATTATCTTCGGCGAGATCAAGCGGATTTACAAATGGTTGCGTCGCAAAATCAACGTATCGTGTGGAAACCTCTTGCCCATCATAGAGCTCAGAATCCTGAATTGCTTTCGCAGCAAGCATCGATACATTTTCAATGAAGATTGTCGTACTGCCACAATCACCAATCGACTTATGAGCGTACCCAACATAGAACTGCTCCATAAACTTCCCAGAACCAACTTTCGCCAGTTTTCCAAGATGTTCAAAAACAGACGCAGGAGAACGAGAATACAGTGCCTGGAGCATCGCGCGATCTTCAGCCGTAATCACTGCACCATCTTGCAGAACAAGCACAAATGCAGCACTATTCTGGCTGCGAACGACAACATGGTCCAATCCTTCGATATTCATTTCTATCTCCTTCACAAGGGTTGTAAAACTTCCACTCTAAATCCTACAGGTTTATAAATACAAAAGCAACTTTTCTACTTCCCTGTACTACCAAACCCTCTTTCACCACGAACAGAACCTTCAAGTTCTTCCACTTCAATAAGTTCTGGAAACTCTACTTTTTGAATAAGGAGTTGTGCTACTTTTTGACCATGTTCAAATAGGTACGAAGTATTACCAAGATTATGCACCGTGACAAAAACTTCCCCACGATACCCAGCATCGATTACTCCTCCAAGAGTTTTTATCCCCTTTGAGCTCACGCCTGACTTATCCCAAATAAGACCAACATTCCCTTCTTCAATATGGAGCGCAACCCCTGTTCCAATTTTTATAGAAACTCCAGGTTCTACAACATATTCACCACATGCATACATATCAATGCCAGCATCATCATGATGTGCACGGGTCGGCAGTACTGCTTCTGATTTTATTTTTTTAATTTTTAGCTGCATATCAGAAGTGTATCAAAAAAAGAACGACCGTGTTGGTCGTTCTCGATTATTGATGTTGCTTATGCCTTTGGCAAAGTTACACCCTGTTGACCTTGGTATTTACCACCACGGTCTTTGTAGCTCACCTCGCACGTCTCACCCGCAAAAAATAAAAACTGTGCACATCCTTCTCCAGCATAAATCTTTGCTGGAAGTGGCGTTGTGTTGGAAAACTCTAGCGTCACATGACCTTCCCACTCTGGTTCTAGTGGTGTCACGTTCACAATAATTCCGCAACGAGCGTATGTGCTCTTACCGAGGCAAATTGTAAGCACATTTCTTGGAATACGAAAAAGTTCGACAGTCCGAGCCAACGCAAAACTGTTCGGTGGAATAATGCAGACGCCACCATGCGCTCCAGCATCCCAGTCTACGAAACTTTTTTCATCAAAGTTTTTTGGATCAACTATTGCTGAGTTGATATTAGTAAAAATCTTGAACTCGGGAGCGCAACGTGCATCGTATCCATAACTAGATACGCCGCTACTAATTGCTTTTACCCCATTATCAAGAGTTTTTACCTGAACTTCATTAAAAGGGTCTATCATACCCTCTCTTGCTAAACGAACAATTTCGAAATCTGGAAGAATCCCCATTTTTGATGCAAGCAACGTCATTGTTTTCTCCTAAAATAAACTAATCCCTTTCGGGGCTGTGTACAATCCTACACGTCAAAACAAAAAACCGCAACTAAGCGGTTTTTTGTTTTTGTTATAGTAAGCAATCAGCTAGTTTAAAAGTTGCTTTAGATACAAGGCGCATTAAATTTTTGTGACCAAGATGTACTAGTAGTACATCGCGGGAGCAAAAATTTAATGCAACGCAGTAGATAAAGTGATTTTTAGACTAGATGACTTTGATTCCAGCAGATCGTGCAGTCCCTTCGATAATCTTCATCCCCTGTTCAACAGTGTGTGCAGTAAGGTCTTTTAGCTTTAGCTCTGCAATTTCTCGAACCTTATCCTTTGAAATTGTTCCAGCTCCACCTTTTGAGTTTCCTTTTGCAACATTTGCAGCTTTCATCACGAGTGATGTTGCTGTAGGAGTTTTGATAACGAAATCATATGTTCTGTCTTCATACACATAGATTTTAACTGACATTCTCCCTTGTTGTCCTTGAGTTGCGGCGTTAAACTTGTTAACGAAATCCCCAATCTGAACACCAGCCTGCCCTAGGGCGGGACCAAGCGGAGGAACAGGAGTAGCTTTTCCTGCTTCTATCTGAACCTTAACGTATTTTGTAATTTTCTTTGCTGCCATATAAGTTTTGGTATTATATCACGTATTTTGATACTTTTCAAGATTTCAATAACTATTTTTAAAAGGTAGAAATTACCCCAGATGCGAGGCATACAAATTTTTGCGACCAAGGAATCTATTTACGGCAAAGCCGTGAATCTATTGATTCAGACGCGTGGAGCAAAAATTTCGTACAACAAAGCAGATTGGGTAATTTATATCTTTTTAAATTTTCTTGATTTGGAGGAAATCGAGCTCTACAGGAGTCTCACGTCCAAACATATTAACAAGCACCTTAAGTTTTCCTCGAGCCTTATCGACTTCTGAAATCTTACCTTCAAAATCTTTAAATGGCCCATCAGTAATAGCAACAAGTTCTCCCACATCAACTGTAATTTCGTGCTCAACTTCACCTGTTTTCATTCTGCTAAAAAGAAAATCAATTTCATGTTGTGCAAGCGGAACTGGAGTTGTCCCTGCCCCCACGAACCCAGTAACTCTCGGAGTATTTCGAACAACGTACCAACTGTTATCATCCACAATCATATCTACAAGAACATATCCTGGATAAATTTTCTCTTCCACTTCAACACGTTTTGTACCTTTTACTTTAATCTTTTTCTCAAGCGGTACGACAACTGCAAAAATTTTATCTTGCATACCAAGAGACTCGATACGTTGTTTCAAATTACGCAATACAGCATTCTCATATCCACTGTACGTATGGATTGCATACCAATGTCGCTCCCCTGTAAATTCTTGTTTAGCCATAGAAAAATAAATTAACGATTAACAATTTTCGCCAGTAATGTACGTAAACCAACATCAATTCCACCTAATGAAACAGCGACGACAATAGAGACTACGATCACGATAATTGTGTACGTAATTGTTTGTGACGAAGTCGGGAACACCACTTCTTTTAGCTCAGTTCTCGTTTCTTTTAGATATTGTAGTAATTTATTCATAGTAAGTAAGGGTATGAGTGCTGTCTTTGCGCTCTTATTCTAAAAAACGCCCCCGAGGGCATTTATTACTTTAATAGTACCATACCTTTTAAGGTAACGCAAGAAGCGCGACATACCAAAAAGAGGAGCCGTTGGCCCCTCTTTTGTTTCCATTTTTTACCTGACCTTTACTTAAGCATGTACGTAATTGTCACATTTGACTTGATGACATTTTCTCCCTGTGGTACCGAAACTGCTTCTGATTTAGAGTCAGCTGACATCCCGACAGCCATCGCTGAACGGTAGACTGGATAGTACCCTCCATTGTCTTCGTTAAATTGCGTAATCGCTCCTAGACTTACTCCAAGTGCCTTAGCTGTTGCTGATGCCTTCTCCTGCGCATTCTTTATTGCGATAGCTTTTGCATCAGCTTTTATCTTGTCCATATCATCCACTGTAAATTCTGGTCCAGAAATTTCAGTGATATTTATCTTACCAAGTGCCCCAAGGACATCTCCTGCCTGGTCAACCTTACGAACTTTCACTGTCATTGACTGGTACACCTCGTAGCCAGTTACAACTGACTTAGTCGGTGGACATACATATCCATTACAGTACCCGGTTTGCTGAGATTCATACTTTGGAGTAACTGTATATGATTGTGTTTTTGTATCTTTTGCATCAACTCCGAGATCAGTAAGTGCTTTGCTTGCTGCAACAATTTTTGTATCAACAAGTTTTTGTGCTTCAGGTACTGTCTTTGCTGATTCACGAACTGTAAAAGATATAGTTGCAATATCTGGCTTTGCAGTTACTTCACCTTCCCCAGAAACAGAAATAGAAGCAACTTGACCATTCGGGTGCTTAATTTCATCTAGATTATTAAAACCAAAAGTAATTGCTGCAAATGAAACACAGGCCATTGCAACCGTTCCTGCTATCCATGCATTTTTTTTATATGAAGTTTGTTCCATAAATAATTTAAGTTAGAAGATATAGCAATCAATTTTACTGTGACTACATATATCTTAGTTTATAATCTCCCATTACTGTACATATACCCCAGTATTAAGATTATAACAAGCAGCATCACACCTGCCAAGAAGACCAATGATTCATCTCCTTTTGAGAGCGGGATTTTTTCCATGACAACTTCTTCATCAACAATCGGAACAATCACCTTTTTCTTTACTATTTCTGGAACATATTCAACTTCTACCTGTGGCTCTTTTTTCTCATGTGGCATTACTGTAATAACCTTGATTTCTTCTTTTGGAGTTGATTCACCATGAAAAAAATCTTTATATTTAGAAAAAGACCATATATGTGGGGAGCTTTCAAAAGGAAGAAGAGGGAGATTATCTGGTATTTTGGCCTGCTTCTCGCCTTTCTTTGGTTCCGTGACCTCCTCGTGATGAATAAGTGACTCCTGTTCGCGAGGTTGTTTCTCTTGCTGAGATTGAGGTTGTGCTGTAGCCACTAATGGCTGTTCGTCAATTTTGTGCTCAGAAAGATGTATATCAGCCACTTTAGGCTTAACATCCATTTCTTTAGGTGTCTCATGTACCACTTCTTGCTTTTGGTAACTTGGAAGTATCTCAGGTGCTACCGTATCAACAGATGGTTTTGATTCAAAAACGAGACTTTTAGCAATCTGATTCTGATCTTTCATTTGCACAGGTGCATCTGGGAAAGCATGTAACTCCCCCTCTTCTGATCCATCTTGTTGATAAAAAGTAATAGGGCTTCCATCTTGCAAAGGTGCGCCACTACCAGCAACTTCATTATGTAGTACTGGCTTGTGTTCCTGAGCTGTATCAGAGGTGACAGCACTATTTAATGGAGGTACATTCTTTAGAGAATTATGTTGAGAAA
>CAZEXZ010000029.1:0-8088 GCA_964516655.1 uncultured Candidatus Saccharibacteria bacterium
TACTTCAATATATAGCAGAAACAATTCAAGGTAATATTCGTGAACTAGAAGGGGTGATGACGTCTATTCTTGGTCATATTCAAATAAAACAGCAAGCAATTACACTATTAGATGTTAAAAATCTTCTTAAAAATAGTGTGCGAGCTAAGAAAAGTATTTCTATTCCAGAAATAGTTAAAATGATTTCAGAGTATTATCATATTCCTGATGTCTATATTTATAACAAAACCAGAAGAAAAGATGTTGTAAAACCTCGTCAAATCGTTATGTACATTTTACGTGAGGATTTTGATATATCGTATCCTATGATTGGTGATAGATTAGGGGGACGTGATCATACAACAGTTATCCATTCATACGAAAAAATTAAAGGTCTCTTAAAAGATAATCCTCAACTTTCAAGAGAAATAGAAGATATTCGTGCAATGTTAGTCTAAAAAACACCTTTCCAGGTGTTTTTTTTATTTTTTAAATATAAAATGTGGAAATCTCTGTGTATAAGTGTATAACAACCTCATAGTAAGTACGTTAGTTATCCTTTTACAGGTTAATCTTTACGCTCATTTCCCCACATCGTTTCATTTTTATACGTACGTAGGTTTAGTGAAAAAATCTAAAATATCTTTATTTTATAATACTTATATTACTTTCCACATCGTCCACAGACCTATACTTAGTATTATATTTTATATATACTACTTACTATGAAATTCGAATGCAAAGGAGAGGTATTTATAAAAGCAGTCCAACAAGTATCTCGAGCTAAGAGTAAAACACAGTCTCAACAAGCACTTCAAGATATTCATCTTGAAGTAATTAACCATCTTCTGACACTTCGAGCAACTAACTTAGAATTGTTTTGTGAAAAAAGTATTCCAGTAAAAGGGGTCGTTAATGGAGCTTGTTTATTACAAGGCGAGACATTACTAAGAATTATCTCTACATTTAATTCAAAAGATGTAACACTCACATGTGAAATTATAGATGGAGTGTTTACCATTACAACACAAAAAGGAATTATAGAAATTAAAACAACTCCGTACGAAGATTTCCCAACACTTCCTTCTCAAGGGGAGCAAATTGGAGTGCTGTCAAAAGAAGCGATTGATACTCTTTTACGAGAAGTTTCTTTTTGTTCAGCGACAACAGATATAAAACCAGAAATTTCTTCTGTGTATGTATACACAAAGGAAGATTCCATCTATGCTGTTGCTACTGATTCATACAGACTTGCAGAAAAAACAATTCCAAATACAAATGATTTAGATTTTTCTTTCCTTGTTCCACAAAAACATATAGGTGAAATTTTACAAATTATTAATGATGAGGAAGGGGATATTAGTATTTCACGAAATCAAAATATTCTTACCTTAACAGGAGCTACACTAACACTATCAATCCATACGGTTACTGGTCATTTTCCTGACTATAGACAGCTCTTTCCTAAGGAATACACAACTACGGTCACTCTCTCTAAAGAAGAGCTTCAGAAGGCATTATTGCTCACAACTTTTTTCAATGAACAATACTCACAAGTGGAATGTATTTTTACAGATGATAAATGTACTGTTCATAGTAAAAGTGAACGTGTTGGACAAGTTACTCATACAATTAGTGCTAAAAAAGAAGGTGAAGACATTGAAGTTAAATATAATAATAAGTTTTTCTTAGAAGTGTTACCTCATTTAGACGGGGACACTCTTACGTGTATGTTTACAACCCCTAATAAACCACTTTTTATTCAAAGTAAAAAAGATATAAGTTTTATATATCTTCTAATGCCTCTTAATAGGTAGGTATGAACGAGGGACTTTTTAGTAAATACACAAAAGTTTTACAGGAAAAGAAATCAGAAAAGGAAGAGGCACTTAGAATTCTTACCACAATAACAGGAATATCATTTAATGAAAATGAGATTGCGGTTAAAAATAAAGTAATTTCGTTTACTACTAGCTCAGTCAAAAAAAGTATTATTATACAAAAAAATATTCAAGATGCAATTAAAGAACAGGGGTATAGTATTAAAATACGATAACTAAAATTACTGAACAGTTGTTGTTGATATCACAACTGGGTATTGGTTTTGCGTATTTATGATGACAGGAGTTGTACTGCTATTTGTGACTGGAATTGGATTTTGATACCCACAAGAAAGTGGATGATTTTGTAACCAATTTTGCAGACCTGTTTCCCATAATTGGTACTGTGGATCACTAGCTGGGAATGTTGGATAATCTCCATTTGGATTACTTTTAATAACTGTCGCTAAAATAGTATGAATACCATTACTACTACAGTACTGTCCTTTCAAAATTGGCTTAGAAGAAGTGTTAGGAAGAGGATCAGGGAAATACTCAATCGGAGTGTTTAGAAGGGCTCTATCCATTGCTTTTCGCCATATAGGAGCAAGTACGAACCCAGATGTCTTCTTATCAATTGGTGTATTATCGTTATTTCCGGACCACATTCCAATAACAATAGAAGGAGTGTAACCAACAACCCAGACATCTTTATAATCATTTGTTGTACCTGTTTTTGCAGCCACAGGTCTATCTCTAAAATAAAGTGCTGAGTTTGCTCCATAACTTGGAGTTCGTGCAACATTATCAGAGAGCATACTAGAAATAAGTGAGGTTACCTCCTCAGGTAATACTTCTGTTTGATTTTGTGAAAACTTTTCAAGTACACTGTCATCTCTATCACGCACTTCGAGTATTCCTTGTTGTTTATTATAAACACCGTTATCAGCAAATACACCATATGCATTTGTAAGTTCAAGAAGAGTAACTTCACCTCCTCCAAGTACAAGAGAAAGTCCATAACGAGAAGGATCATTTAATGTTGATAATCCCATCGCTTGAGCAGTTGTAATTGCATTTGTTATTCCTGAAAGGTAGAGTAATTTTACTGCAGGGACATTAAGTGACTGAGCAAGAGCTTCACGTAAAGTAACTGGACCTCTAAACATATCATCATAGTTACTAGGCATATAACATACTGAAGAGCTTGTTTTTGGATTAAGTGGTTTTCCATATGCATCACATAATGTACTGAACTGAGTTGGTACATCAAAAAGGACAGTCTCAGGAGTGTAACCAAGTTTTAAGGCTGACGCATAAATAATAGGTTTTATTGAAGAACCAGGTTGTCGTGCAGCAGTAGCAATGTTAAATTGTCCAGGAATATCTGTATCAAAAAAATCTCGTGAACCAACCATTGAAAGAATTTGTCCAGTTTTTGGATCTATTGCAACAAGTGCAGAGTTGTTTGCATTAAACTTCTTTGCGTTTTCAAGCGCACCTTCCTTTACAATTTTTTCAAAACTTTCTTGTAAATCATAATTAATAGTTGTGATTACTTTTAATCCTCCATTTTGAACCATATCAACTCCATATTTTTCCTCAAGATATTCACGAATATACATAACAAAGTGAAGTGCCTTTCCTGTATTTGAAAGATCTTTTTGAAATTCAACTGACTCTTTTTGAGAAAAATTCTTTTGGTCTAATGTAATATATCCAAGTTCATACATTCTTTGAAGTACTAAATTTTTTCTTTTTTCTAACTCGTCTCTGTGCTTACCGTACGGTGAATAATACGTCGGTGCTTGAGGAAGGGCAGCAAGATATGCGGCTTCTGTTAATGTTACGTCGCGTGCTTTTTTATTGAAATATGTAAGAGATGCTTCCTCAACTCCATAAATAGTTCCACCATAAGGACTTTCATTTAGGTAAATTTGCAAGATAGTATCTTTAGGTAATTCATTATCTAACTTAATTGAAAGGATTATCTCTTTTAATTTTCGAGAGATAGTTTTTTCTCTTGTAAGAAGAGCATTTTTTACAACCTGCTGATTAATTGTTGATCCACCTTGAGAATATCCACCAGAAAGCACATTTGCAATTGCGGCTCTAATAAAAGACGTCGGTCTAAAACCAAAATGCTCATAAAAATGTGCATCTTCAATAGAAATAGTAGCCTGTTGAATATATGGACTAATATCCTTTATATCTATTGCAGTACGACGAACGTTATCATGAATATTGTAAAGTACAATCTTCCCAGTGCGGTCGTATATTTTTGTAGAATTAATGATATTGCGATTCTCAAAATTATTAAAATCTGGAAGCTGAATTGTTGAAAGCCACGCAATTAAAAGAGCTGAAGCAACAACGCCAATAGAAAGGAGTATTAAAAATAGCTCCTTAAAAAATCTTCCCTTTCTTTGTTTTCTACGATTCACATGAGAATCTGACATCTGTCTATAGTATCATATGCTTAAAGAAAAGTAGTGCATATGATAGTATAAAGTCCATGGACAAAGTAATTGTAGACGAAAAGAAAATTGATGAGATTCTTAATCGTGGCGTTGAAGATATTATTGTAAAGGAAGAATTAAAAAAACTCCTCCTTTCTGGTAAACAACTTAGAATAAAACTCGGTGTTGATCCAACTGGCCCGAAAATCCATCTTGGGAGAGCTATTCCTCTTAGAAAGTTACGTGAGTTTCAAAAACTTGGTCATCAGGTTATTTTTATTGTTGGTGATTTTACAGCCCAAGTAGGAGATGCATCAGATAAGAGTGAAAAGCGGCCAATGCTTACTCGTGCTCAAATTGATGAGAATTTAAAGGATTATAAAAGTCAGGTCTCAAAAATTTTAGATATTGAAAAAACAGAATTCGTGTATAACAGTACGTGGCTTTCTAAATTATCTTTTGAAGAAGTTACAAAACTTGCCGAATGCTTTACAGTACAACAAATGCTTGCTCGGAGGAATTTTAAAGACAGATATGAGGCAGGAGTCGAAATATCTCTTCGTGAGTTTTTGTACCCAATGATGCAAGGTTATGATTCTGTTGCAGTAAAAGCAGATATCGAGCTTGGTGGATTTGATCAACTTTTTAATTTAAAAGCGGGAAGAATTATGCAAGAGTACTTTGGTCAACCAAAACAAGGCGTTATGACCTGTCAGATGCTTGAAGGAACTGATGGCAGAAAAATGTCGAGTTCATGGAATAATATTGTTGCAATTGTTGATGATCCTGAGACAATGTTTGGCAAAATAATGGCTCTCCACGATGATCTTATTATTAAGTATTTTGTTCTTTGTACTGATTTAGGTCTTGAAGAAATTCAAAAAATTGAAATTACTATGAAGGAGGGTGGAAATCCAAAAGAAAGTAAGATGAGATTAGCATCTGAAATAGTGCGACAATACCACAAAGAAAAAGATGCACTTTTTGCAAGAGACTCATGGGTAAAAGCATTTGAACAAGGAGGAGTACCAGAA
The DNA here is from genome assembly GCA_964516655.1 of uncultured Candidatus Saccharibacteria bacterium. GTDB lineage: Bacteria > Patescibacteriota > Minisyncoccia > Phycocordibacterales > UBA5272 > UBA11704. The sequence goes on from CAZEXZ010000029.1 coordinate 5,293, forward strand.
ACAGTTCCTGAAATCATTATAAAAGGCGATAAAGAATTAGGAACAGTATTAGTTGAAGAAAAAATTGTAACCTCAAAGACTGACTGGCGTAGACTAATCGAAGAAGGAGCTGTTACAGATGTTGAAAAGGGAACAGTAGCAGATCCTAAAGTACTCTGTTATAACGGAACCTTTAAAATAGGGAAGAAGAGGTTTGTGAGGATTATAGTACAGTAATCAGACTATTAGACCACTTCGTTGACAGACATCAGACAAATTAAAACACACAATAAAATACAGGGACAACCTTCGGTTGTCCCTGTATTTTTAGTCAGTAGTCGAACTATCTGACAGTCTGTTTGTCTTCTACCTACCAATATCCTTCATCATTTGCAGCAAATGCGATATCTATTTCATCTGCCTCCTCATCTTCTTCTTTACTAAAAATAACAACCTCCTCGTCAACAATAATATCACTTTCAAACACCTCCTCTAATGCGTCTGGATTTAAGTCCCCAACTGGTTTTGTTTCTTCTTCTTCGATGAGCATACTAGAAAATCTTTTTATTAATGTACTCCAAAAGATACCACCTAATAAACTTATGTGCAAGTATTTTTGTGAATAATTATCTAATCCCTTGTAAAATAAGCCTATTTTGTCTATTTGCACTGTGCGTTAAGGCAATCGCTATAGCGTCTATTTCGTCATCCAAAGAATCTATGAGAAGAGGTTGCTTCAGAATTTTTGGAACCATGTGTGAAATATCTTCTTTTGAAGCTTTACCATGTCCTGCAATCGCTAATTTTATTTGAGGAGGGGAATACTCATGAAGACTCACCCCATGTTTATGTGAAAGATAGATACATACACCACGTACTTCAGCTACGGTAATAACAGTCTTTTGATTATTGGTAAAAAAAAGTGTTTCAATTGCAAGTTCATGCGGTGAATATGTTGTGATGATAGTTTCAAGGGTTTCTCCAATTATAAGTAGTCTTTTTTCAAATGAATCTTTTCTATTTGTTGTAACACATGTAGAAAAAACAAGTGTTTCTTTTGTCCCTTCTTTATCTACAATACAAACACCTAGCCGGTCAAATCCAGGATCTATTCCTAAAATACGTATAGCTGACATAGTATAACTGTACCATAAAAAAAGTGAGCCCGTAGGCTCACCTTATAAATAAAGGAAACAAAAACTAGCGACACAGCAACATTTCTTTGTAGGGGTTAGTTTTAGAAAGGATGAAACGCACATTGACTCTGTTGCCTTTTTTTAATACAACTGCTGAGTAAGTATCATTTTTCATAGCAAGTAAGGCGGATGGTTTCAAAGATGGTATACGGCCAATCTTTTCTAAATCGAAAATAATTCTCATTGCTAACGCAACTGACACTCTCCTTATATGTTCATTTATAGCTAAGATGAGAAGCCCTTCTAGCTCATAATCTGTCAGATACAAAGAAAATACTGGTTCTATTTCACTTGCTATTTTTTCAGATATTTTTCTTTCCTCGACATGTAGGCGACGAACGCCCATGGCATAAAGACGATGTTCTTGGGATGTTTTTGATTTAAAAACTTTCTCACGAATTTTCATATAAAGAACTCCTCTAGTGTGGAATCATACTAAACAATTAACAATAATCCGTCAATTGCCAAAATGGAGGCAAATTATTTTTTAAAATACTTCAGTGCTTTATCTGTTGCTTTTCTTCCTCGCGGTGTTCGCTCAATCATTCCTATTTGAAGTAAGTAAGGCTCAGTTACATCCGAAATAGTCGCTTCTTCTTCTCCTGTTGCGGCAGCGAGTGTACTTACACCAACCGGACCTCCATTAAAAACATTCACCAAGCACTCAAGAATAATTCTCTCAGATGTTCCAATTCCAAACTGATCTATCTCAAGTAACGAGAGAGATGTATCTACAACATCTTTATCAATAATTGCCTTATGAACTTGTGCATAATCTCTCGCCCGCTTGAGATAGTAGTTAGCGATACGTGGTGTGAAGCGGGAACGTTTTGCTATTTCAAGTGCAGCATCTCGTGGAAGATCAGTTCCTAATATCTCAGCACTGTGCGTTACAATCGTTGCTATCTCATCTTCGGTGTAATACTGCAGTCTATACACTCCTCCTGAAAAACGTGAGCGAAGGGGAGCGGACAAAAGTGAAATACGAGTCGTAGCTCCAATGAGTGTAAAAGGAGGAAGATCTAACTGGATAGTACGAGCAGAAGGACCTTTACCGATTACAATATCAAGCTTACCTGATTCCATGGCAGGGTAGAGAACTTCTTCAATTAATTTATTTAAACGATGGATCTCATCAATAAAAAGCACATCTCCTGGTGTGAGATTCGTAAGTATTGCTGCAAGGTCTCCAACTTTCATAATTGCAGGACCGCTCGATAGCCGTAAATTACTTCCTAGTTCTTTTGCAATGAGATGAGCAAGTGTTGTTTTGCCAAGTCCTGGTGGACCATATAAAAGGATGTGTTCAGGTGGAGTATTTCTCTCTTTTGCTGCAGTTAAAAGGATGTGTAAATTTTTCTTTATGACTTCTTGACCAATATAATCTGAAAATTTCTCAGGCCGAAGAGTACTATCTAAATGTCTAGTCTCTTCAAGTTCAATTACTGGTGTTTTTAGGCTCATAAAATAGGGGTTGGTCAAATATTTGACAAAAGATTTATATATGCTATAATAGACATATCGTTACTGAAATTGCTTGCAATACGGAAATGATCGTGTGACTTTGTCAGAACCCATATATCTCTAAACAATCGGGAATTTTCTCACTTTCTATTTCGAA
>CAZEXZ010000030.1:0-7889 GCA_964516655.1 uncultured Candidatus Saccharibacteria bacterium
ATTACGGAAAAGATAAAGCACAAGCTCGCACCTACAAAACAAAAAGTAAAAATGCACAAGAAGCCCACGAAGCTGTCCGACCAACACACGCAACTGTACGTAGTGCAGGCACAACTGATGATGAGAAACGTCTCTATTCACTCATCTGGGAAAGGACTGTCGCAAGTCAGATGGTTGATGCAAAGATCAAGCGAAGCAAAATCACTGCAAATATTGCTTCTAAGTCTATTCCTAACTTTACCGTTAACGGCTCAATACTTATATCTCCTGGATGGCTCGCAGTTGACCAAGATTCACGAGGTGATGATGTTATTTTACCTGATGTCACAAAAGGCGATGCGCTTAAGCTGACAACACTTCAATCAATCCAAAAAGAAACTGAGCCACCTCACCGCTACACTGAAGCGGGTCTCATTAAAGAACTCGAGAAGCGTGGTATTGGGCGACCTTCAACGTATGCTTCTATTCTTTCAACAATAGAAGCACGTGGATATGTCGACAAGATTAACAAAGCACTTCACCCAACAGATACTGGTGAAGTAGTTATCTCTTTCCTTGAGGAACATTTTGCGCAGTACATTAGTGACACCTTCACCGCAGACATGGAAGACAAGCTTGACCTTATCTCGGAAGGTAAAGCAACATATCTAAAGACACTTAAAGATTTTTACGGACCGTTCATTAAAGACGTAAAGTCAAAAGATGCGCTTGAGAAAGCAACGAGCATGGGTGATGCACCTGAAGGAATGCAGTGTCCACTCTGTGATGCCAACATGGTAATCAAACTCGCAAAGAATGGAAAGTTCTATTCTTGTATTCGTTACCCTGAGTGTGTCGGTGCTCGTAAGATAGATGGTAGTATTATGGAAGGACCGAAGATGATTGGTAAGAAATGTCCAAAGTGTGAAAAAGGTGACCTCATGGAACGCGACGGTCGTTATGGGAAGTTCATCGCCTGCTCTAATTATCCGAAATGTAAATACATTGAACAAGATGAAGAAATGCGAAAAGCTAATTCAACAGGAGTGCACTGTAACAAATGTAAAGATGGGTACATGGAAGAACGAAAAGGGCGGTTTGGAGTTTTTTATTCCTGTTCTAACTACCCTGACTGTAAACACATCATCAAGACCAAACCAACAGGCAATCGCTGTCCATATGTAAAAGAAGACGGCACAAAGTGTGATGAACTCATGATGGAAGGAACAAAGACCATACCAGAAAGATGCTCAGATAAAACCTGCCCGAATCATAATCCGCATAAACTAGAAAAATAGCATTTAGTTGTTGAAGCTGTATTAGAAAGTTAGAAAGAGCGGCAACTTCGTTGCCGCTCTTTCTAATATCACAATATAATAGTTTTCAAAATTACTTGACTTTTATTCTAAAATATGCTATAATATATATGTAGTGCTTTCTAGCTAGTTTTTTCTTCCAATGGAGTAAACCATGACCACGGATAAATTCATCAGCTCTTTGTTTCGTCTGGCATTTGCGATTATTGTGCTCGGTTTGAGCATGTATATTTCTTTCTGTCTCCTGTTGATGGCAATGCCAATGGTCCAACAAATTTCGTACGATCTTGCCGGTGTGAACTGGTACGGCTATGAACTTTTCTTCCAGAGTATCATCAAGATCGTGATCTTGATCGCAGTACTTGGTTTCTGCCTGTCCATAGCCTTCTCGAAAAGGAGGTCGTAGCCCCTCAAACAGAGATGCCTTCGATCTCACCTGACAGACAAGCAATCCTTGAACCCCACTCAGGCAACACAACGTGTTGCCTGATTTTTTATTTTCAGTTAGCACATTTGGTATACTCACTGAATGACTCCGCAAGATACAACAATAAAGACATACATAGAAAACTTTGATGAATATAAAGAAAAGACCCCGAACAAAGTATCTGGTGAATTTATTCCCCTACTAGATGATTTTTGTACTCGATTACCAAAAAATGGAACCGTATTAGAAATTGGATCAGCACACGGAAGAGACGCAAGATATTTACGTGATAAATCTTTTACTATCACATGCACGGATATTATTCCACAAGCACTAGATCAGCTACGTGATGAGGGTTTTGTAACATCATTATATGATTTTAGAAATGAACCAAAGAAAGAATGGATTAATTCATTTGATGGAATTTTTGCAAAAGCAGTATTTCTACACGCAACTCAAGAACAACTTGAGAAATCATTAGACTCACTAGGTGAATGTCTAAAAACAAATGGTATTTTTTGTATAACATTTAAATGTGGTGTTGGTGAAGAAATCGAAACAGGCAAACTTGGTGGTGAAAGATACTTTAAATATTACACAAAAGTAGAGCTTGAAGAACTTTTACAACAACACAAGCAGTTTGAACTTGTTGCTACCAGCATAACAGCTGACGGAAAATGGGTTCAAACAATTTTGCAAAAAACTCATTAAATACGGGCGTAATTCAGAAAAACTTTACTACAAAAAAACAAAATATATGGTATTGTTATTGTATGGACTCTCCAATTTTTAGTGACACTAATCCTGACAGAATCTTTGCTCTCCTCCCAGATTTAGGAGAGACTGAAAAAGCACTTATAAAAAAGGCTTGTGCTTTCGCTGAACAAGCTCATGCAGGACAAAAACGTAAATCAGGTGAACCGTACTACAACCACGTCTTTGCTACTGGCCTTAATCTTGCAATGCTTAAAATGGATGCAGATACAATTGCAGCTGGAATCATGCATGACGTACTTGAAGATACAACAGTAACTAACATTGAAATGACACAGGCTTTTGGCGAACATATCACAAAGCTTGTTGAAGGTGTGACAAAACTCGGAAAGCTTCGTTATACCGGGACAGAACGTCACGTAGAGTCACTTCGAAAATTTTTTATTGCAATGGCCGATGATATTCGTGTCGTGGTTATAAAGTTATGCGACAGACTGCATAACATTCAAACTTTGCAGTATGTCTCCCCTGAAAAGCAGAAACGTATTGCACTTGAAACACTAGAGATTCATGCACGACTTGCCGATCGACTTGGAATGGGGCGCCTTAAGGCGCAACTTGAGGATGCTGCATTCCCTTACGTGTATCCTGAGGACTACAAAAAGACAATGGATTTATTTAATACCATGAATCCAATTTCTGATGAGCAACTTGAAAAGGTTGTTATGGCGTTTAAAGATGAGTTACGAATATTTGATGTAGAGATAGAACAAATTGACCACCGCATAAAACACCTCTATTCATTGTGGCAAAAGTTGAAGCGATACAAAATGGATGAATCTAAGGTACATGATGTCGTTGCGCTGCGTATCATTGTCCCCACCATCTCTGACTGTTACCAAGCTCTTGGAGTCATCCACGGCCTCTACAGGCCATTCCCTGGGCGATTCAAAGACTATATTGCCGTACCAAAACCAAATGGTTACAGATCTCTTCATACAACTATTTTTTCTGGTGACGGAAACACACTCGAAATTCAGATTCGAACAAAAGAAATGCACAAAGAAGCTGAATATGGTATCGCAAGTCACTTATCATATAAGGAGCTTGGAAAAAATATAGCGAAAGATGAAATTATTAAAAAAACAGGATGGACGAAGGAGTTACTTGAATGGCAAAATGAACTTGAACCTCACAAAGATTTCATGAAGCATCTTAAGGAGGACTTCTTCCAGCACCGAGTGTTTATTATGACTCCTCAAGGAGATGTTATTGATCTGCCTGAAGGTTCTACACCAATTGATTTTGCATACGCCGTTCACTCAGATATTGGGGACCATGTTTCTGGCTCAAAAGTAAATGGCAAGTTAGTACCGCTAGATACAAAACTTCAAAATAGAGATGTTGTAGAAATAGAAACAAAAGAAAGTTCCTCGCCGAAAAGAAAATGGATAGACATGGCAAAGACAACTCTTGCAAAACGAAAGATCAGGCAGCACATACGTGAGCATGGCGGTTTAATAGATAAGTTCCTAACACGATAGGCAGAATAGACTTTAGACCTTAGCCCGTAGATCGAGTCGACTTGACCTCGAAGATGTTCGGAGCTAAACTAGCAAGTTTATGTCTTAGACCATCAGGGGGGGACCTGTAGTCATGGACAGAAAAATAAAATAGCGGGAGCTTCGCTTCCGCTATTTGAATGTATGAAAACTAAGGTCTACCGTCTACCAACTACAGTCTGTTCACTATCCCATTCTCACAAACGGATACCTCTCTACTTCTTGTCCGTCGACAGTTGCTTTATGAAGCCACCCTGCGAGCGCACGATTAAATTTTGGAGCAACAGCACCTTCATAAAGCGGGACATACTCAACGTGCCATTCATCACTATCTGTGTTAAGTGATATACCTGTTACACGATATTCATGTTCAGGATTTTTGTAATGTGAATGAATAGCACCGACTTGTGGAGCATCGATTGGAATTGTAAAAATATCTTGTTGCATATATTTTATAGTGCGAAGTTTTTTATACTATACAAATCTTCATTTTGTTCATCACTTTTTACATCTTCAAGTGACCTGTCATCCACAGCAATCTCTTCCTCAGTCATAACTTCGATATTTTCTGGTTTTACGCCATCGAGCTCGATTGCTTCACTAGAAGTTTGAGTTGGCACTACTACAGGTGTAACGATACTTTCCGTTACTTCTTCGATAATTTCCGTGTGTGGTTTTCCTTCTTGGTCAAGATGCGTAATCTCTGTAATTGGTTTTATATAGCGCTCTGTATTAGGAACTGCTTGGAGAGTTTCCATGTCCTCATCTCGTAATTTATCAAACATTCCTTTATGTGTCTTCTGTTCCCCTGCCTTTCTAATTGCGATAGAAATAGCCAATAATTCTTCATGAGAAAAATAATCAATCGAAATGCGTCCGCCACGCTCACGAGGTTCTATCTGAACACGAGTACCAAGGGTCGACGCAAGCGCTTCTTCCATATCAACAACTTCTGGTGTCATAAAGAGATCCTTTTTGCGAACTTTTTCAAATGCGATTCGCCGTGCTATTTGTTCTGCCTCACGCACTGTCATTTTGCGAACCATCATCTCCTTAAAAAGTGTCATCTGCTCTGGAGTCCTATCAATAAGCATAAGGAGAGGTCGAGTATGTCCTTCTGTAATCTTACCTTTAGAAAGCGCATCTAAAATATCCTGCGGAAGCATGAGGATACGAACAGTGTTTGAAACATACTCACGACTCTTCCCCATCTTTCTCCCCACCTCTGCCCATGTAAGTTTGAACTCATCTGCAAGTCGCTGGAATGACTGCGCACGCTCAACTGCGTTTAAGTCTTCACGCTGAAGATTCTCAATGATAGCGAGCTCTAACTTCGCCCGACTATCATCTCCACTACGAACAACTACAGGAACTTGGAGGAGTCCGGCTAGTTTAGACGCGCGCAAACGCCTCTCGCCTGCAATTAATTCATACTCTACTTTTATTCCACCATTCTCAAGCATAGTTTCTTGACGAGATACAACAAGAGGTTGCAGCACGCCATACTGACGAATACTCGCAGAGAGTTCTTTCAATCTATCTTCATCAAATTCACGTCGAGGCTGGTACGGATTAGGTACTATTTTTTCTATTTCTATCCAAAAAATTGATGATTCTGTGTGTCCCATAGCTGTTTATACATGAAGTATACCACGCTCGCGTTGAGGTGATGTTAACAGTAAGTACTTAATAAAAAACAGGCACTCATGGTGCCTGTTGGTGGTAGTTGTGAGCAAAACTCAAAGCACAGTAATAATTACTGTTGCATGACCTGCTTCCACAATGCCTAATTTTTTTGCGAGACCGTATGATACGTCAGCGATGCGCCCCTTTATGTACGGACCGCAATCATTTACTTTTGCTTTCACTTTGACACCTGTCTCTCTATTTTCGACAATGACGTCAGTCCCCATTGGAAGCGTCAGATGCGCAAGTGTGTTTGCGTTTTTATCAAAGACTTCCCCACTAGCAGTTTGCCTGCCGTGAAAGTCTCCGCCGTACCACGATACTTCACCAATTTGTTGTTCATCCTGAATATATCTGTCACTCGTGCAGACCAATTCACCTCGCTTGTTACGTGGTTGTGGTGGAACGATTGGATCTATTACCTGCCCTTTTTCACCTGCAAATGAAGAGTCGACTTCTTTAATTACTGTACTATTGGCAACATCAAAGGATGGGAAAGCAGCAAGTGCATTCCTGCTTTTGGTACTAACAAAAATACATAAGCAAATAAACATGAAGACGACCACCCTACGAAAACGAACTGAAACAAACATGTCTTTTCACTTTCTAAAACGATTACAAAACACAAAGAACTCTGTATTTTTTATACCATGCATGGGGCGCCTATGTCAAAGGAAATATATTTCTTATGAAAAAAAATGGGGTCCATTACTTTAATACAGTAGCAAATTAAAAAAGACCAACCATGGTTGATCTTTTTAATGTATGAATGTATATACATTTAAAGTTTTGGAATAGTTACACTTCTCGGTGTCTCTGCAATTGCTTTACAAAGATCAAGAAGTTCATGATGAATACTTGTCTCAGACATTTCCGTATAGTGTCTGGGAAGCCCCATGCGTTCAGCGTTGTGTGGCCATCCAATGAATAACTTTTGATGATTGAGTTGCCGGGCTAATTTCTTTCCAATATAGACACCAAGTTCAAGATTTGTATTAAGACCAAGAAGCTCATCTGCCTTTCGTGGAACCCAGAACGCAACATGAGTTGCCTTCATGAGCCTGTCAGATTCCCATGTGTGAATGTACGAGCGTTCAGTAAAGTCTTCTGCAAGTTCCAGTCCTCGAGGTTCTGGACAATATATCCAACCATGAAATCCATAAGTACGAAGTAATGCAACAGCTTCACACCGCCAGTTATATTCGAGGATTTGATTCCTTGATGTTGGGCCTGCTAAGAACAAGGAATGAACTTGTCTGAGCTCAAAACTATTCGGGAGTTTGTCATCGTTATAAAGTTGAACTCGTGGATCTCTCCACATTTTCTGCAGTAGATCAAGCTTTTCTTGATGGTCTGAAAGATATTTTCTTTGCCGTTCAGTCATCTCGTATTCCTTGTAAGGTGCCTCTTAATTGTTTCGGGAAGAGTAACCCGCTAGCAGAACACTACAATAGTTTAGCACATTTGTCTATGATTTAGTTTTCATCACCTCATTCTTGAACCAGTCTGTTTCAATGATACTATTTGTCCATTCTAGGACATTGGGGTACGGTTCGAAACTAAACTCTCCGCCACGTGTCCTCATGATTTGTCTTATAAATGGAATGATTGCAATATCTGAAAGTGTCAGTCTTTCTTCAAGCAAATATTTTTTAGAAGCAAGTGAATCTTCAAGGTACTGAATATATTCTTGTAACTTCTTAGTGTGCCCGATGTTTGTACGTGCGTCGAATTTTAAATTTGCCCCATACTTATATAGATCGACTGCAGGCTTTAGATGCGTATCACACCACACAAACCACCTTAACATTTCATAATGTGCTTCTGTATTTTTTTGTGGAGTAAATTCAGACATGCCGTAGGATTCATCAAGATAGAGATTAATGTCATTTGATTCCGGTATTATTTTTTCAGTTCCATCATCTGCTATCACACGAAGTATAGGCACTCGAGGCTTCTCAGTGTGTTGCTTGCTCCATTCTTTCATCCACGGAGTCCACTCTCGTAATGGCTCTTCTACAATTTCATAGTCAATTTTTTTCAAGCAAAGCACGACTCGTACTCGTATACAAAATGGACAGCGTCTGTAATTGTGGAGAATGAGGTTCATGAGTAAATCGTAACATACTCTAGAAATATCTTTATTTTGTGCCGGAGGAGGTCCAAGACATGAATTTGCTAATTCAAGACTCGGTCACGAAACTC
>CAZEXZ010000031.1:0-2800 GCA_964516655.1 uncultured Candidatus Saccharibacteria bacterium
ATAAGTTCTCACGGTCACTTTGGGGAACATACATGTCTCATCTTAAAAACATGATTTCAGGTGTGGTTACTCCATTTAGTAAAAAACTTCTTGTAGAAGGTGTGGGGCTTAAGTGGGAAGTTAAAGGTCAAGACCTTAACATGTCACTTGGTTTTTCTCATCCTGTTAATATGGTAATTCCAAAAGGAGTTACTGTAGTAGCAGAAAAGAGCACTCTCACTATCTCAAGTATCGATAAGGAGGCGGTCGGACTCTTTGCTAACCAAGTTCGTGCTATGAAGAAGCCAGAACCATACAAAGGTAAAGGTATTCGTTATAGTGATGAAGTTATTCGTCGTAAGCAAGGTAAGAAATCAGCATAGTCTTTATAACGTATATGAAAACAAACATTAAAACAGAAAAAAGAGTTCGTCTTCACAAGAAGATTAGATCTCGAGTAACAGGGACTGGAGAACGTCCACGACTTGCTGTATTTCGTTCAAACCGATACATGTATGCACAATTGATTGATGATGTATTGGCAGTTACTGTCGCATCAGCATCAGATATCGCTCTTACTGGTAAGATGACAAAAGTAGAGCGTGCAACAACAGTAGGCAAGAAACTTGCAGAAGAAGCAAAGAAGAAAAATATTACCACAGTCGTTTTTGACCGTGGCGGGTTCTCGTACCGTGGTCGAGTAGCGGCACTTGCAGAAGGTGCTCGTTTAGGTGGTCTTAGTTTCTAATTTTTGCCAAATCTATGACAGACACAAATACAACACCTACTACAACAGAAACTCCTGTAGCACCACAAGCAACAGTGGCGACAGGAAATGTTGCAGTAGCACATGAAAAAGAAATAGGGGGACGCGGAAATTTCCGTGGAGGAAAAGGAGGTAAGCCAGCTGGACGTGGAGGATCTCGCGGTCCACGCGCACCACGTGAGAAGCCAGAATTTGATAGTAAGACTATTAGTATTCGTCGAGTGACTCGTGTGGTTTCTGGAGGGCGACGATTTACACTTTCTGTAGCACTTGTTGCAGGAGATCGAAATGGACGTATCGGACTTGGAACAGGAAAGGCACTTGATACTCAGGTTGCAATCGAAAAGGCGATGAAGGCAGCAAAGAAGAACATGTTTACTATTAAACTTTCTAAGACAAACTCATTGTCACATGATATTTCTGCAAAATTCAAATCTTCAGAAGTGATGATTATGCCAAACAAAGCACGAGGTCTCATTGCTGGTTCATCAGCTCGTACAATCTTAGCGCTTGCTGGATTAAGTAACGTAACTGCAAAATTCCATTCAGGAACAAAGAATAAACTTAATAATGCTCGTGCAACAATGAAGGCTCTTCAACAAGTGGCGTATGCTCACGGTGAAGCTCCTGTTGCTGTAGCTGCTATCCCTGAGGCAACTCCTGTAGCAGATACCTCAATTACCAAATAACTAAACGAACTATGCAAATACATGAAATAAGACGCGATCACGCGCACAAAAAACCAAAGTTGGTAGCTCGTGGAGGTAAACGAGGTAAGACTGCAGGAAAGGGAGGAAAAGGACAGACAGCACGTGCTGGTCACCATGTTCGACCTGCGATGAGAGATATCATCAAGAGGCTTCCAAAATTGCGAGGTCATGGAAAGAATCGTTCAGAATCGGTGTTCTACCGAGGTCCTGAAGCTGTTGTTAACCTTTCAGCACTTAATGTGTTTGCAAAAGGGGACGCTGTTAATCCAAAGACACTTATTGCAAAAGGACTCATCAAGGAAATTCTTGGTAAGACTCCTGTTGTAAAAATTCTTGGAACAGGAACAATCACAGTAGCTATTACTGTTACAGGGTGTACTGCTTCAGCTACAGCACTTGCTGCAATTGAAAAGGCAGGAGGAACTGTAACAACAACTGTTAAACCAAAGCCACAGTCAGATGAACAGCTTAAGAAGATTGCTGATAAAAAAGCAAAGAAGCTTGAAGCTAAGAGTGGTAAGGGGAAAACAAAGTCAAAGAAATAATTTTTTGAAAAATAAAAGCGCGGCCGAAGGCCGCGCTTTTATTTTATTTAGTTTTGTATTGGAAATAACTCAATCATTTCATCAGAATAATAAAAGAGTCGGGCTATTTCTCCAAAACTATATTCTGTGTCATTAATCGTAAGCACTGCACCTCCAGTCTTTGGGTTTGCATTTGGTTTTGATTTTTCAAAACCAAGGTTCCAAAGAGTTGCTATAATTCCTGGCTTATTAATAATCGAAAATCCAGCCTTTTTCCACTGCGACTCTATCTGAAGTACGTACAGTGCAGCATACTTGTATCCATATACGTGATTATGTTGATCGGTGATACGAGTGAATCTCTCAGAATCCATATTTGTTGAACTTGAAAAATCAAGTGCATGCTCAAATTTCTTTCCGAGGTAGAATGGGGATTCTTTTGAGATAAGGTTATTTTCTACTGCTATAGCTGTTTCATCTTTAATACCAAAAATGCCAAATGAAAATTGGCTTTGGCTTCCTAAAATTTTAAGTGGTTCAAAAAATTTTTTAAATACTGGTCGGTCACTGTAGAATAATCTCATTTGCTCAGGAACAAGAATCGCTACGAGTAATCGCGCAGGTACGCCTGTTTCTTTTGAAACTTTTGTAATCATAGGGAGATCTTTTGCAACAGCTTGCCTAAAAATAATCCATTCAGGGGTGTGCGCTAGGGGAAAGACTTCATATGCTCTATCAGTCGTTGATGTTGAATGAATAAAGTTTTTTGTTTGTGTATCAATAATTCCGTTTGTATTAGTAAAACCATAGCGTATAGCAAA
>CAZEXZ010000031.1:2810-7863 GCA_964516655.1 uncultured Candidatus Saccharibacteria bacterium
CCTTTAAAGTATTTTTGAGAATATGGGTGGTCTTTGAGTGGCTCGCATTCATTGGGCTAGTATAATCGAAATGAGCTTAAGATACTAAAACAATTACTTTGGCATTTGTGCTTTCGTACTATAGTAAAAATAACCTCTTATTGGAGAGGTTATTGTGTGGCGTGGCATAGTTTGTGTGTTAATTAAGAGTAATTTGTTCAACAATTTAGATGCCGCAGGAAGCTGTAATTTCATTGACTTCTGGTCTATTGAAGATACAGTAATTCATAAATAGTTTCTGTTTTACATTTTCAATCCAAAAAATCACGAACAGTAATTCAGGGGGCCAGTTTCGTAAGCGTTCTTTACGGGCTACTTCGTTTACAATTGATTCAAGGGAAAAAAGTAGCTTCGCATTAATTCCTTCTGCACCAAAAGTGTATTCTGTATCTCGTTCTATAAGCCCCCAGCTGCTTTGTGGTTGTTCGCCACATCCTTGCTGTAACTTTTCAAGAGAAATGCAAATGTAATCCAAATATGGATCTGTTTCCATTTTCGCTTCCTTCGTAGATAATTGTCTAAAATCTCTATTTAGACTACCAAATAGGTCGCAATTATTCAATCCATGTGTTGGTTTTCGATCAAAAATTCATATGGCTAAAGGCTATGTAATATGATAGAATAGAGCAATTATGAAAACAATTAAGGCTATTTTCTCTGACCGCGGGCTACGAAACCGAATTTTCTTCGTCGTCTTTATTCTTGCAATTACTCGTTTTTTGGCAGTTATTCCAATTCCTGAAATAGACGCCCAGGCAATGGCTGGACTCCTTAAGAGTAACAGTTTCTTCGGACTCCTTAATATTCTCTCTGGAGGAGGAATCGCAAGCTTTTCTATTGTAATGCTTGGAGTTGGTCCATATATTACTGCATCTATTATTATGCAACTTACGACAGTGCTTTCACCTCGACTTAAGGAGATGTATCAAGAAGAAGGTGACGCAGGTCGTCGTAAGTTCGTTCAGTACGGAAGACTCATCTCACTTCCACTTGCTGTTATGCAAGGATTCGCACTTCTTACACTTCTTGTTAGAAAGGATGTTTTGCCTGCAATGACACATGTTGAAATGACAAGTAATTTAATTATTATTACTGCTGGGACAATGCTTATGATGTGGCTTGGAGAACAGATTAATGAAAAGGGGATTGGAAACGGTGTCTCTCTCATTATCTTCGCTGGTATCGTCGCAGCAATTCCACAGAAGCTTGGTCAGTACTTTCTCACATTTGACGTATCTCAGATTCCAACACTTGCTGGAATTATTGTGCTCGTGCTTGCGGTTATCTCAGGAATTGTGTATGTCACGGAGGCAGAACGTCCAGTTCCTGTAACCTATGCTCGTCAGACTCGTATGGGGCAGGCTAATGGCCTAGGCGCTTCAACATACCTTCCGCTTCGACTTAACCAAGCAGGGGTTGTTCCGATTATTTTCGCGATCTCTATTCTTATTTTCCCACAATTAATTGCACAGTTATTTGCTACATCAAGTAATGGATCACTACAGTCGCTTGCACGAACACTTAACCAGCTTGTTGCTAATCAGTGGATCTACGGAAGCGTATACTTCTTCCTTGTTGTTTCATTTACGTATTTCTATACAGCAGTTACCTTTGATCCAGAAAAGACAGCGGACAATCTTCAGAAAAACGGTGCATTCATTCCAGGGTTCCGACCAGGTGTTGCAACAGCAGAATATATTGGCTATGTGCTGGCAAGAATTACATTCTTTGGTGCCGTTTTCCTAGGTATTGTTGCGGTACTCCCAGTAGTTGTACAGGCTATGACAGGACTCACCGCTGTGCAAGTTGGTGGAACATCACTTTTGATTGCAGTGTCGGTGATACTGGATGTGATCAAGAAAGTGGATGCTCAGCTTTCAATGAAGGAGTATTAGTCATAAATCACTTCATCTACTTTGTCGAGCAGATTGTTTTGTCGGTCAATGTACGTTTAAGTACATTTCTCTCCAAAACAATCTGCTCTTCGTGTATCTAAAGTAATTTCTGACTAATATTTTCTTGCTTAGAAAATTTAGTGATAATTCAATAAATAAAAGTACTCAATAAGCTTCCTTTGTATATGAAATATACAGGTGTATACTTTATCGCATATGGAACAAAATACTGGCGTTCAAGAAACTGTTAACATTAAAGAGACTAATGATCAGAATATAAATTCTAAACTGGGAGGAGGGTATACAGTTCTTAGTTTTATATATGGTGGAGCATTTCTATTTTATAATTTATTTATCTTTTTTGGTTTACTCCTATCAAATAGCTCTGGTAGAGAAAGTGGTGATTCTTTCTTTACATTTACAACAATACTAATCGAGGTATATTTATTACAAGTTTTTCTTTCGTCGCTTGCTCTAAAATCTACTCGTGTAGCAAAAGTGGCCGCACTTTTGCCTGTTATATTTTTAATAGTTCTTATTGTAATTAAGTAGTATTTGAAGTACCAAATGGCTAAGAGCTGTCCTGTATGGTAAGATTGTTAGATGGAAAAGAGATTCTTTATAATTATTGGTCGCTCTGGGTGTGGAAAAGGAACGCAAGCGAAGCTTTTACAAGACGTACTTTTGAAAAAAGGGGCTGAAAAGGTTCTCCATGTGACAACAGGGGGTGGATTTAGAAAGTTCGCTGAGAATGATTCGTATTCTGCAAAGCTTTCTAAAGAGATAAGTCTCACTGGTGGACTAAGTCCTGAATTTCTTGCTGTTTGGAACTGGTCAAATATTTTTATTGAGAATCTTGTGGGGGGTGAGACAGTTATCCTAGATGGTGCGCCACGAAGACTTATGGAAGTAGAGCCACTCCATAGTGCTATTCATTTTTATGGCTACCATAATCATGCCACGGTGATTTATCTAGATGTGAGTGAGAACTTTGCACTCGCTCGTATCGCAGAACGAAATAGAGAAGACGATAATACTGTGGAGAATGCAAAGCGAAAGATGGAGTGGTTTGAAAAAGACATCTTGCCAATTATCGATAACTATTCTCACGACCCACGGTACACATTTATTCACATAAAAGGTGAACAATCAGTAGAAGATGTTCATAAAGATATTCTTGAAAAATTAGCACTTGCATAATTGTACGTATTTGTATTCTCTACTCTCCACACTCCACTATCTACATACCACCTATGAAATACGACATAAAACTTAAAAACGAAAAAGATATTGAATTACTTCGCGAAAGTGGGAAGCGACTTTCTGCTGTGTTGACTGCAGTTTCCAAAGAAGTAAAACCAGGAGTTACAACAGGGTATCTTAATGATTTTGTGTATAAAATGATTACTGATATGGGAGATTCTCCTGCATTTTTAAACTACAAACCATTTGGCGCATCGTATCCATATCCTGGAAGTATTTGTATTTCAGTGAATGATGAAGTTGTTCATGGGATAGGCGGAGATCGTGTCCTCAAAGAAGGGGACATCGTTGGTCTAGATGGTGGAGTGAAACATAAAGGTATGATCAGTGATTCGGCGAGAACTGTTGCGGTTGGGAACGTGTCGAAAGAAGATGAAGAACTTATGCGTGTTACAAAAGAGGCTCTTATGGCAGGGATACGAGCTGCGAAATGTGGTAAGTATGTCAATGATATTTCAAAAGCAATTGAAAAATCTATTCCAAAGAAGTATGGAGTCGTAAAAATCCTTTCAGGTCACGGTGTTGGGTATAAAGTTCATGAAGAACCATATGTTCCAAACTTTGATGATGGCGTAAAGGGTCCAAAGCTTGTACCTGGTCTTGTGCTTGCTATTGAACCAATGGTAAACATAGGGACTGATGAAGTATATCTTGCAGATGATGGGTACACATTTATAACAAAAGATCATAAACGTTCGGCGCATTTTGAACATACTATTTTAATTACAGAAGGGGATGCAGAAATATTAACTGCATACTAATGAATAGACGTTTGAACTAGGAAGGTCATGTCTTGGGCTAAGCAGTCTCGATCTACAGTCTACAGTCTCTCCAGTCTCCCCACTTATTCTCTTTACTTACATCAATAACACGATACACTGATTGTATATAAATTAAAAAGTTTCTTTTTATTATCATATGGATATCTCTTCTTTGTTTTCAACACCAATACCATCATATTTTGTGATGTTCCCACTCGTCATTATTGTCGTTACGCTTGTTGTGTTAGCGGCACGTAAAGCAAGTCCTGTTGATCCTGTTGCGCAAGCATCCGCACCTATTCCACCAGTAGGTACACCAACAAGTCAGGCAATAGATGCTCCTCAAAATATTTCTACATTTGCAGGTACTGCACCGCTTGCGAGTGCTACTCCTGCTGCAGAACCTGCTGCCGTATCCTCATCTACTCCACCAGCACCGTCACCAATGCCAACACCTGAGATTACTGCCACACCCGCACCTGTACCAACACCAATGCCTGTACCGAATCCTGTTGCTCCACCGGCACCTGTCCAGACTCCAGAGCCAGTCGCACCGCCTGTTCCTGAGCCAGTGGTTACACCAGAACCAGTTGCATCATCTGTTCCTGAGCCAGTGGTTACACCAGAACCTGTTCCAGCTTCAGAGCCTACAAGTGCACCAGCTCCTACCCCGGTTGTTCCACAAACTCCTGAGCCAGAATTAATTTTTGATGAGCAAAATATTCCAAAAGAACCTGCGACACAAGAAGTGGTTACAGAAAGTCAGGTCACAGCTCCTCACGTCGCAGATCAGGCTACTATGCCTGACTCAGCACCAATGCCCGCATCGACTCCTGAGCCAACACCAGTTCCAGCTCAACAGCCAGAGCCTTCTCCTGTGCAACAGCCTGTTGCTACACCACAGATGACCTCAGTGCCTACAGGAGTCATTCCACCTATTAGCTCATGGAAGACTGTAAACCCTGTGGTTGTGCCAGTTGACTCAACTCACTCCGAAGCACAAATGCAAGCTGAAGCGGAAACTAAAGCAACCCAAGCATAATATGTATTCAAAAAAAACAGCGTTACGCTGTTTTTTGTTGTAGTATTTAGTGT
>CAZEXZ010000032.1:0-219 GCA_964516655.1 uncultured Candidatus Saccharibacteria bacterium
CTACTTGCACAGCCTGATTTTGGTACGTACATGGTGATTGCTGGTGCATCTTTTATTACATATTTTGTTGGAGGTGCAAGAAAACGTCATATTCAATATTTATTGATGTGTGGTATTGTTGGTTTTATTTTGCTTATTTTAGTTCGTCCTTACATGCTTGAACGAGTGAAGACATTTATTAATAAAACTCATGACCCACGAGGGTCATCGTGGCAGCTT
>CAZEXZ010000032.1:229-7821 GCA_964516655.1 uncultured Candidatus Saccharibacteria bacterium
ATCAGTCACTTATTGCGTTAGGTGGGGGAGGGCTTACTGGCAGAGGTTTTGGACAAAGTGTTCAAAAATTTAATTATCTTCCAGAACCAATCGGGGACTCAATTTTTGCAGTTCTCGGTGAAGAATTAGGATTTCTTGGTTCCATGTATCTAATCATACTCTATGGTATAGTTAGTATACGGGGGTATATTATTGCAAAGGTCGCAGGGGATCAATTTGGAAGACTATTGGCAACGGGGATCGTGTCGATTATTCTTATCCAATGCACACTTAATATTGCTTCTATGCTTGGAATTTTACCACTTACAGGAGTACCACTACCACTCGTATCCCACGGAGGTACAGCATTAATGGCTGCACTGTTCGAACTAGGAGTATTGCTCAATATTTCTAAATCAACTACTAATTATTTATGAAAATCGTTATTACAGGAGCAGGGGGAGGACATTTTTATCCGCTTATTGCTGTCGCAGAGCGTATACGTAAGGAAGTCTTTATCCAGAAATTGATACAGCCAGAGCTTTATTTTTTTTCTGATAAACCATATGATGAAGAGGCGCTTTTTAGCTTAGATTGTAAATTTGTTGAAACTCCAGCCGGGAAGTTGCGACTGTATCCTTCATTAGAAAATATTACGGGATTATTTACAACTATTCGTGGATGTTTTTCTACACTTCTTAAAATGTACTCACTTTATCCTGATGTCGTATTTGCAAAGGGGGGGTATGCTAGTTTTCCAACATTATTTGCAGCAAGAGTGCTGTCTATACCGGTTGTGGTTCATGAAAGTGATACAGTTCCAGGAAGAACTACAAAATGGGCAGGTAAATTTGCTACACGTGTTGCACTTTCTTATCCTGAGGCTGCACCATTTTACCCAAAAGATAAGATTGCTCTTACTGGGCAGCCAATACGTGACATGTTGTTACCTCCAGGTGGATTTGAAAAGACGTATGTCAAAAAAGATCGCCCTGTTCTTTTGGTGTTTGGCGGATCTCAAGGGAGTCAGGTAATCAATAATGCAATACTAGAAGCACTACCAACACTTCTTAACTCGTATGATGTTGTGCATCAAGCAGGAAAAGAAAATCTTTCTGAGGTTTCAGAAATTGCAAAGCACCTGCTTGTTCATCATGAGTTCAAGGATAGATATTTTGTCGATGGTTTCCTAGATGTGGGTCTTTTTTATCCTAAGGTAGATTTAGCAATTACAAGAGCAGGGTCATCAATGTTTGAAATGGCACTTTGGAGACTGCCAATGATTGTAGTGCCGATTCCTGTTACAATTAGCAGAGATCAAACAAGCAACGCGTATGCAATGGCGTCCCACGGAGTAGCAACTGTGCTTGAGGAAAATAATTTAGGATCTAATCTTTTAATAGCCGTTATTTCCAAAATTTTAAACAACGAAGATGAATACAACTCGATGATAAAAAATGCACATTTGTTTGAAGATTCACGGGATGCTGCATCAACAATAGCGCGAGAATTACTTAGAATTTGCCTTAGTCACACTTAATATCACCATTATGTCATTACCTACAGTCATTACACGATTTGCTCCAAGCCCAACTGGTTATATGCATGTTGGTGGAATTCGTACTGCTTTATATGCTTGGGCATGGGCTCGGAAAAATAAAGGCACATTTATTCTTCGTATTGAAGATACAGATAAGGCACGAGAGGTGGATGGGTCAATTCCTCATATTATTGAGTCACTAAGATGGTTAGGAATTACATGGGATGAAGGTGTGGATATTGGTGGGCCACATGGTCCATATATTCAATCTGAAAGACTAGAGTCATATCGAAAATACGCAAAGATTTTGATTGAAAAGGGGTATGCTTATCCAGATCCTTATACAGAGGAAGAAATTGCACAAAAACGACTAGAAGCTGAACAAAATAAAAAAGTCTTTCTCTATCGCGACTATCGACCTGATGTTTTTGATACGTGGGATGGTACACGGCCACTTCGTTTTAAAATTCCAGAAATTAAAAGTTACACGTGGATAGATGCAGTTCGTGGCGAACTAACTGCCGGACCTGAAGCGCTTGATGATTTTATTTTAATTAAAAGCGATGGTTATCCCACGTATAATTTTGCACACATCATTGATGATCTGGAAATGGGAGTAACTCATATCATGAGGGCAGACGAGTTTATCGCATCTACTCCTAAGTTTCTTGCATTGTACGAAGCACTATCAATTACTCCTCCAGTACTTGTAACACTGCCCCCAATCCTTTCTCCTGAGGGTAATAAAAAATTAGGTAAACGTGATGGTGCAAAGGATATATTAGAATACAGAGAAGAGGGCTATCTCCCTGGCGCTATGATTAATTTCCTGTCCCTTTTAGGGTGGAACCCAGGAGGGGAAAAGGAGATAATGACCACCGAAGAGATCATATCACTTTTTGATATTTCAAAAATTCATAAATCAGGCGCAATGTTTAATGAAGAAAAATTACTATGGATGAATAAGGAACATATCAGGCTTCAGTCACAAAGTGAGCAAATGGAGAAAATTAAACCATACTTTTCTTCTTATCCTCCAGAGATAGTAAGCAAAATGATTCCCACAATTGTTGACCGAATCTCTACTTACGGAGAGCTTATAGCTATTGAAGAATCGGAGTTTAGGTTTTTTATTAAACGCCCAACTCTTAATGAAGAAGCTCTACAAAAAATTATTTGGAAGGATAAAGATATAGAAGAGGCTGTTACTCATTTATCTGCTGTTAAAGATCTGCTTGCGAATGCCGACTTCTCTTCAGCAGCAACAATAAAAGAAGCTATTATGCCGTATGCTGAAATCCATGGTAAAGGAAATGTTTTGTGGCCACTTAGAATGACACTGTCAGGTCAAGAAAAGTCTGTTGATCCTTTTACCATTTGCTACGTGCTTGGATTAGATGAAATTAACGAAAGAATAAATCAAGTAATTAAGGCAGCTGGATCGTAATTACATTATTTCGTATGATACACCGCTCATTTATTTCTTCACTTCTCATTTGCTCACTCATTATTATGAGTGTACCTTTTGTTGCTGAGTCAGTTTCCGCTCAAACAGCGGAACAACTTAAAGGCAATCTTGATTCATTGTCGGTTCAAATAAAGGCGTTAGATGATGAAATAAAAGCGTATAATTCTAAAATAAACCAGACGCAAGGGGAGGCTAAAACTCTTAAAGCTGCACTCAATAAGCTTGAGGTACAACGTGTTGGTTTGGCAAAAGATATTGCTTATACGAAATTAAGAATAAACCAAGCTGAACAAAATATTACTTTTACTGAAGGGAAAATTCAAAATACAGAGTCTGCTCTTGATAGAGCAAAAGCTGACCTTTCTCAATCGTTTAGATCGCTTCTACATAATGAACAGTCGCTGCCTTATTTTGTAAGTTCTCTCGCAACAGGCGCCCATCTTTCTGATGCAATTGATATTTCAAAACGTGGAGGCGAGTTAACCTCAGCCATAAATAAAAAGACCCGCTCTCTTATTGATGTAAAAACAACACTCGCTGTTCAAAAAGCCTCTTACGAACAAAATAAAAATCTACTTGTTTCTCTCAATAAAACGCTCACTGGACAAAAACAAATCGTTGACCAGACTTCTGTAAGTAAAAACACGCTTCTTTCGGAAACAAAAAATAAAGAAAGTGCATATCAGCAATTACTTGCAGAACGTAAAAAAAAGAAAGGTGAGCTGGAAGCAGAAATGTCAGACTTGGAAGCAAAGCTACAAACAATAGTTGACCCAAGTGCAATTCCGAAATATGGAAAGGGGATTCTTAAGTATCCATTAGCAAACGTTATTATTACTCAGTATTTTGGTAACACCCCTTTCGCAAGTAAAAATCCACAAGTATATAATGGGTCAGGTCATAACGGTGTAGATTTTGGAACAAAAGTAGGAACTCCGATTTTGGCTGCTGCTGCAGGAACTATCCAAGGTACTGGAAATACTGATGCGTCTTGTAACGGAGTTTCGTATGGTAAGTGGGTCCTTATCAAGCATAATAATGGGCTCTCAACGTTATATGCTCACCTCTCAGTTATTCAAGTGTCTGAAGGAGATGTTGTATCTGCTGGCGATAGGATTGCACTGTCTGGTAACACTGGGTACAGTACTGGTCCACACTTACATTTTACTGTGTACGCATCGGAAGTGGTACAGATTACTAATTATGTTAGTAAGGTGTGTGGCACCAATATGAGAATGCCAATTGCACCACGAACTGGATACCTTAACCCACTCTCGTATTTATAATATACTGTACGTACTCACTATGATCACATTCACAATACCAGCAGTAGCTATTCTAATGTTCATAGCCTTTCTTGTAGGAGCAATAATAGGGGGGTGGCTTATTTTTATGAAAGCTCAAGGTAAATAATAAAGAATTCATTATGTTAACTTTTACAATTCCCGCGTTCATACTCCTTCTTTTTATGTGTATGATAGCAGGGGCACTGTTTGGCATTTGGATAGTTTTAACAAAGTGGAAATAAGAACCTTAGTTGCTTTTAGAGTTACGGAAACATTTTATACATAGTTACGTAAAACCTTGCTTATTATATGTTGATAGTCGTAAAAGATATATTGTGCGACATTAACCTATAATAACAAAAGGCCCCTAATCACTATAAATACAAAGGAATTTGTGGTCTGTCTTTTACAATACACATATTCTTATTTTTTTTTTATTCCCCGCCCTTTGTCTGAGTACGGAGACTTAAGTAGCTCGACTCAATTCTTCCTCAATAAAAGTATTCCTCCGCCTTACTTCTCCAAAAGTTAGAATTGACGAATTACTGCTGTACCGACCTCAACATAGTCTCAACTGAGCTTCAAATTGAGGTTGCAAGAGAATTTTAGACGATACTACCTACCTTAAGAACTGTGTCTAAACATGTGGTTGTTATGAGCATTAAGCTTCCATCATGTGGCATTGTCTCAGTTCTGTAGATTTTATTAGGTATATAGTAAAAGTATTTTCTGGCTTCTGTTAAATGAGTATCTAAACGAGTGTCGATCGTCTCTCTATTCTCATATAATGATTACTACATTTGTATAAGTAAAAAAGGTACTACTAAAGAATAATGAGTAGGAAATTTTTTGAGAAATAAAACATAGTGTTTACGTATGACTAAAAAAATAAAACGACACCATATCCTTGTAAGTGTCGTTTTATTTAACTATTAGATATAACAGAAAGTGTAAATAGCTAGCTAATTAATTGTCTTTAACATGCTTTGGAAAACATGTGTAGACACTGATCCACTGAAACAATATCTGAACTTGTTGATTTCCTCTCCTTAACTTCTACACCACCTGAAGCAAGAGACTTATCACTCACTACAATTCTGAGCGGGATACCTATGAGGTCACTATCAGCAAACTTTTCCCCTGCTTGCAAGTCTCTATCATCAAAAAGAACCTCTACATGTTGTGCTAGTAATTGCTTGTACAAATCTTCCGCTACTTTGTAACTTTCACCGGATTTATCTTTTCCAAGAACTAAAAGATGGATTGAATAAGGTGCGATAGAAGCTGGCCAGATGAGACCTTTTTCATCAGCTAACTTTTCAGTTACAACTCCCATGAGTCTGCTTGGTCCAATGCCGTAGGACCCCATATAGATGAGTGCTTGTTCGCCAGACTCTGTTGTGTAGGTATAGTCAAGCGCAGTACTAAATCGCGTATCAAGTGGGAAAATATTTCCAACTTCACACGCTTTAATTTGTTCAAGTGAATCAAAGTCTACTCCAAGTTTTTTAGCATTTTCTTCAGTAACCACTTCCTTGTTGTAAGCTATCTTGTTTTTCTTGTCGACATAAATTAGATCCTCACCTGCCTCAGTTAGTGTCTGGAACTCGTGAGAGAAGTTCTGAGTAAAGTCACCTCCAGATGCAACTGTGAGATATGTGTCATCCCCTATTCCAATATCATTATAGACATTAGCATACACTGTTTTCATGTTCTCATAAAATTTCATGAGATCATCTTGGTCTTTATGGAAACTGTAGAGATCTTTCATACGAAATTCTCGTCCACGGAGTATGCCAGATTTAGCGCGGGCTTCGTTACGGAACTTCGTTTGTATCTGGTACATCGCTACAGGAAGGTCACGATAGGATCTAGCAATATCTTTTACAATTGGGGTGATGACATCTTCGTGTGTAGGGTTAAGAACGTACGAGTTAGAACTTCGTTCTTTTGACGCCTGGTTGGCTGGCACTGTTCGCATGAGTACGTCGATAGAATCTAAACGTCCTGTAGCAATCCAACGTTCTTCTGGAGAAAGTGACGGCATAAGGATCTCGTTACCAACTGTATCCATGTGATGACGAATAATGTCTTCAATTTTTCTTAATACCCGCAGTCCGAGTGGGAGAAATGTATAAACACCCGCCATTTCTTTGTGAATAAATCCGGCGCGAGTGAGGAGTATTGCATTTTTAGAAACCTCATCGCTAGGAGCTTCCTTACGTGTTTTTGTGTGAAGTTGTGATTGTCTCATATAATAAATAATGAAGTTAATTAGCTAACTCTAATATCATTAATTGTTACTATAATAAGCAGTAACATTAACGCTAGAAAGCCTGTTACGTTTACCCAAGAGTAATATTTATACGGAATTTTTCTCTTGAGGGTTGTTTCTATAATAACCACAACCATTCGACCACCATCTAGTGCTGGCAGCGGTAGAATATTAAATATTGCAAGGTTGATTGATAATACCGCAATAAGTGTGAGTATCGCCGTCAGGCCATACTCACTTGTTTGACCAACTATCTTAGCGATTCCGACTGGACCAGATAATGATGAAAGAACCTCGTCTCCTTGAAATGCTGACGTAACAACACTTGTTAACCCTTCTAATGTTAATGATGTTATAGTTACTGTTTTCTGAAAGCCCATACTGACGGCTTCCAAAAACGTCGTTGATACAACACCAACCTCTTCAAGAGAAACACCAAGTGCTTTTTTATCTGGAACGATGCCATACACCGCAGCAATGACCGTGGACTTTAGCTGCCCATCAGGAGTTTTATATGTTATTGCAAACGGAGAATTTTGATGTGCTGCGATAAAAGAAACTAATGAGGTTGCTGTTGTAAGTGGAGCAACTGTACCAGAAGCAGAAAGTTTAATAATTGTTGAACCAGGAACAATGCCTGCTTTAAACGCAGGGCTCTCATGAGAGACTTCGGCTACAAGTAAAGAGCTGTTTTTTATCCTTGAACCAAAAACCGCGTCATCTGCGCTTACGGTTACATTGCCGTAAGAGATGCAGATGAAAATAAAGAGTGCGAGAACCATGTTCATAGTAACACCCGCAACAAGAACAAGAAGCTGTGCCCACCATGGTCTATTACCAAAGGCGCGTGGATGTGTAGCTGCACCGTGAGCTTTCTTGTCTTCCTCTGAACCATTTTCTCCCCAAATAGAAACATAGCCACCAAGCGGTAATGCGTTTATTGCGTAGGTTGTTTCACCGTATTTTTTTGCGAAGAGTCTTGGGGGGAATCCAAAAGCAAATTCATCAACTTTCATTTTTGTTAATTTAGCAACAATAAAGTGG
>CAZEXZ010000033.1:0-7661 GCA_964516655.1 uncultured Candidatus Saccharibacteria bacterium
TTTTGTGTATTTTTAGTATCACTTTGATATGAGATGAAAGCTTGTGATTTTGGAACAAGAACACAAGGGTACGAACCTAGTCTCATTGAGCCACCGTACTTCCCTTTTTGAATAAGTTGCTTTTGATCTTCCATAATATCAATTACATTGTGTAGAGGATTTTTTTGTATTTCGGTTGTGTGCGCACCTGTAAGTCCAGCAACATTCCGCGCATACTCAATAACAAGTAGCTGCATGCCGTAGCAAAGTCCAAAATAAGGTACTTTATGTGTGCGAGCATATGAGATAACTGCAATTTTGCCTTCCACCCCCTTTTCTCCGAAACCTCCTGGAACCAATATCCCATCTACATCGGATAAATATTTTTTACACATTTCTGTAACGTGCTCTTTTGTTCCCTCAAAAAGCTTAGCGTTGAGCCATATTAGTTTTGGTTTCCTGCTCTCTTTATATGCAGAAAATTTCAAAGCTTCAATAACAGATACATATGCGTCTGATAAGACAAAATCTCCAGTGTCAAAATATTTCCCAACAATTGCAATACGTATTTCTTTTGTCGCCTTCTTTGTCGTTTTAACAAAACCGCTCCATTCTGACAGATCTGTTTTCTTTGGCTTTAAATGCAGAGTCTTCTCGAGCATTGTCGCAAAATTATCACGTTCAAAGTTTTCTGGGACATCATAAATACTTTCAATATCAGGTGCAGAAATAATACGCGTAGCTGGCACATTACAAAAAATTGCAATTTTCTCTTTCCTCTTAGTATCGAGCGCAACATGACTTCGTGCAACGATAAAATCAGGGTTAATGCCGTACGAATTAAGCTGCCGTACAGCATTTTGTGTTGGCTTCGATTTCATCTCTCCAAGAGTCGACGGTATTGGGAGAAATGATACCATTATGATTGCAACATCTTCAGGATTCTCTAGTTTTAGCACGCGTGCCGCTTCAATAAACATAATATTCTGATAATCACCAACTGTTCCACCAATTTCAATAATTGAAATATCAGATTTACTTTTTTCTCCCCCTTCTCTAATGCGACGGGTTATCTCATCTCTGATGTGTGGTATCGCCTCAACGCACTTTCCCTGATAGCCAAGACTTCTTTCTCGTTCTATAACTGTTTGATAGACCATACCTGAGGTCATATAATTTGCTTCATCTAAATCACGATTAAGAAACCGCTCATAGTTCCCCATGTCTTGATCTGTTTCTAGACCGCTTTCTAAAACAAAAACCTCACCGTGTTCAGTGGGATTCATTGTTCCTGCATCGACGTTTAAATAAGGGTCAGCCTTAGCAATTGATACTTTGTATCCTTTAGCTTTAAAAAGGGTCCCTAAGGAAGAGGTGGTAATCCCTTTTCCGACTCCTGACATCACACCTCCTATAACAAAGATATATTTGTGATGTTTCATATCTAGTCATGATACCTTTTTTCTTACTTAGTACAAGTGGACAAAAAAGTCATTCAATATTCATTACTTTTAAAGGTTTTTCAATATGCAGTCATGGTATACTCTAAGTTCATCACTAAGATTTTTATTATATTATGGAACGAAAAGCATTGACGATATTATTTTTTACACTAGTACTGGATATGATTGGAATTGGAATGATAATTCCTATTATTCCAATTATTTTCACTGATCCAACGTCACCTTCTTTTTTACTTACTGGAATAGCAGAAAAATATTGGTACTTTATCGCAGGACTCACTATTGCAATTTTTGGCCTTGTGCAATTCTTTGCAGCCCCAATTTTAGGCGAGCTTTCAGATATTTATGGTAGAAAGAAACTGTTACTTCTTGGTGTTAGTGTGCTTGCAATTTCTCAGTGTATGTTTGGAATTGGAATTATTACCGGGTCACTTACTCTTATCTTTATAAGTAGATTCGTTGGTGGCATCGCTTCTGCGAATTTCAGTATTGCTCAAGCCTGCATAGCAGATATATCAACACAAGCAAATAAAGCTAAAAATTTTGGACTTATTGGCGCAGCATTTGGTATTGGTTTTGTGGTTGGGCCGGCATTAGGTGGTTATATTGCACATTTCTTTGATTCTGCTTCTGCCCCCTTTTGGATTGCAAGTATCTTAGGAGTTATCAACATGACTTCGGTCTTTTTCTTTTTGCCTGAAACGCATACCGAGAATCGAGCTGCTGCAAAAAAACTAACACCATTTAAAGCATTTTCAAATATTAAAATTGCATTTACTGATGTGGCTGCTTCCCATATCTATAAAGCTAACTTTTTTTACTTTGCAGGATTTGCATTTTTTACCTCTTTTTCAGGATTATATCTAGTCCATAAATATAATCTTGGTGAGGCGCAATTGGGAAATTACTATGCTGCAATTGGTATTTGGATAGTAATCACACAAATGATAATTCTTCGTATTGTCACAAAGTATGGAGCACCACTTCAGATACTTCGAATTACTATGGTGATTGTTGCAATTTCTAGTGCCCTAACCCCATTTATGCCAACACTTTTCTTACAGTATGTGCTATTACCTTTCATAGCAATTCCACAAGGTCTATCGATGGCAAATCTTACAGCACTCTTAAGTTCATCAGTACCAAAAGAGCGTCAGGGAGTAGCTCTTGGAATAAATGGTTCACTATCTGCACTTTCTCAAGGAATTGTCCCGTTATTCGGTGGAATACTTGGAGGGCTATTTGGAGTTAGTATTCCTTTTATTGTTGGAGGGTTATGTATCTTTTATTCATGGTATGGAATTCGTACGTTTAGATCCGTACAAATGAAATAAAATGCACGACTACTTTGTATAATAAAGTAACATGAAAAAAACACATATCGGGGGTACAATTATAGTTTTATTATTAGTTGGGGTTGGTTTTTGGGGGTATAAAATATTTGCAACCTATTCACCAAATGAATACGTACGCGGACAAACAACAGTAAATGCCGCAACTGGACAAACGACCCCAGAAATAAAAAACTATACACTAGCCGATATAACATCTCACAATAATGCAACGAGTTGCTATTCAAGTATACAAGGTTCAGTATACGACCTAACTGCGTGGGTAAACCTTCATCCAGGTGGGAAAAGTGAGATTTTGTCTATTTGTGGGATTGACGGCACAGAAGCATTCATGAATCAACATCGAGGAGGAAAAAAGTTTATGAACATTCTTGCTCGGTTTAAGATTGGGAATTTAATATAACCGCATACTTTGCTCAATAGGAAAAATCCCACTTCTTTTAGGTGGTACAGTATCTGGTACGTGCTTGGTACCAGCTACCATATCTGGATTCCTTATTCTTCCTTAGAGAATTTTATGCCGACAAAAGGAGTCTCTACTCACTTGTTGTAGGTAATAGGATGGCCAAAAAAGCACTCCATGCATGAGCATCAGAAACTTCAAGAAGGTGACGTTGTTCTAGAAGTCGTAAAAGTAACTTCGAGCTTATAACTGTCGCATATTCAGTCGACAGTTTTTTAAGCTCAGCGTCTTTTGAATCCATAGCCCCGATTCGAACAAGTAACGCTTGTCGGACCAGTTCTAAAAACTCATCATACCCACGTAGTGCAGAAGAATTATTCTTCTGCAGTGTCGTAACGGCACTCACAACTGCATACTCATCTTTTGCACAAAATGCACGAAGTAATTCAATAAGGACGGCTTTTTCTGGTGTACCTAACTGCGACGTAACCTCATCGAGGTTAATTGTCTTCCCGCCTGTAGTCAGAACCTGCTCTAATATTCCTAGAGCATCTCTATATGACCCTTTCCCATGACGAGCAATAAGAAGTGCGGCATCCACATCAAGATTTTTACCCTCTTGTTCTGCGACATACTGTAGTCGATTTGCAAGTGTCAAAAGGTCAGGCGAATGAAACACAATCTTTTGACATCTTGAAATAATTGTTGAAGGCAACTTTTCAGGATCAGTTGTTGCAAGTATAAAAATAACATGTGACGGTGGCTCCTCAAGTGTCTTTAAAAGCGCATTTGCAGCTTCCTTAGTAAGCATGTGCACCTCATCGATAATATACACCTTGTACTCACTTGAAAATGGTGATGTGCGCACAGCATCTCTTAGTTCTCGAATCTCATCAATTCCACGATTTGATGCAGCATCTATCTCAATAATATCTTCTGGATTACACCCAATATCATGTGCAAAAATTCGAGCAACCGTTGTCTTCCCTGTTCCTCTTCCTCCGCAAAAAAGATATGCATGAGACATCTTCTTTTGTTTGATTGCAGTCTGTAACAGTGTTACGAGTTGCTCTTGCCCCACAACATCACTAAACGTTTGAGGTCTATATTTTCGATAAAGCGCAAGATGTTGTTCTGTCATAGAACAATTATAACATGAAGGATTTATAACAAAAAAACAGGATTGCAACACGTTGCAATCCTGGTACACCTAAGGTACTTTTTAAATAGAAACGCTTAGTGGAGAAGTAAAAATCTCACCAAGTATTTGAATCCTTATTCTGCCATCAGTACTTTTTATATGCTTATAATACGGTGCTCCTGGCATAGACTTCTTTATCTCATTTAAAACGTAGTCGACTTCAATTTGATCGCAACCGACTGTATTTATTTTTATGAGTTCTCGATCCTTTGCATTCACCGGCGATGTCACATTCCCTGAATGACACACCATAAGCCTGACTGCATACTCTTCTAGCTCTTTTCCATACAAACGAAACAGTACAGGAAATGGGCGACTTTTCTTTACCAATTCGTTTTTCAATAACTCCACAGTATGATTCATGGCACCTTGCTTCAGCAGCAGGCGAACATTCTTTTTATGCTGTGCAAAAAGCACAAGCGTAAGCATCAAAAGAACTGTAAGAAGTAGAAAAAAAATAAATCCTTGATACATACACTATCTCCACTTGCTGTTCGGTCAGCAGAAAAGAACAATTCTGTTCCTACATAGGACAATAGATATTACCGAAAATATCGGTTAATATTATAGCACATTTTTATATAAAAGTCAATTAATACGTTAATAGCCGCCTAAAAAGGCATTTATTTTTTGTTCCACTTCAAGTGAAGTAGCACACTCCATCAGCTCTACTCGTAACTCTTTTGCACCATCAAAGCCATTAACATATGCCTTAAAATGTTTCTTCATGATTGCAAAGCTTTTGATATCTCCGAGCTTCTCCTCATATAATTTTGTATGTTCAACACATATACGAAGTCGCTCTTCTACACTTTTCCCAACGTTAAAAGTAGTTTCATCAAAAAACCACGGTGTACCGAAAATTCCGCGTCCAACCATAACACCGTCACATCCAGTCTCACGTGCCAGTCGCTTACCTTCTGTAACAGATTTCACATCTCCATTACCTAAAATAATAGTACCCCCATCTTCTAACTCCCCCGTCATGTCTCGAACAAGTTTTACAATTTCTGGCATAATATCCCAATGTGCGTCAACAAGTGACATTTCTTTTCGGGTTCGAAGATGAACGGTAAGTGCAGGCACATTACATTCTAGAATTTTTGGTAGCCACTCCATAAACTCTACTTTATTATAGCCAAGGCGTGTCTTTACCGAAACTGGCAGTCCTCCTGCACCCTCTTGGGCTGCACGAATTACTTCTTGGGCACGACTCCAATCTTTGATATGTGCAGCACCTGCACCTTGCTTTTCAATACTTTTGTCAGGGCAACCCATATTAAGATCAATTCCATCAAAGCCAAGTTCTTTACAAAGTGCCGCAGCTTTTCTCATATTCTCTGGTGTGGAAGTGAAGAGTTGAGCAACAACAGGTCGTTCAATTTCAGTGAACTCCAAATCACGCTTAAGCACTTCACGTCCTGGACTATTAAGACCGTCTGCAGATACAAACTCTGTCCACATCACATCTGGTCCAAAAGGTTTTGAATACTTTGCAATCAATGTTCTAAAGGCAATGTCTGTCACATCAGCCATAGGTGCGACCACTGACAGTGTTTCTCCTTGTGAGAGCTTTTCATCTATTAACTTCTGCCAAAAACCACGAACTGTGGTCATGGGAACCTTCCTGTGTACAGATTTTTTTTTATTGTGCACTAGTAGAAGTTGCAGGTACTTCTTGAGTTGTTGTAGCATGGTTTCCTAGTATACCATTGACAGTGCCATTTTGAAATGTCATATCATTAAACCGATAAAAGACTTTGTTTCCATATCTGACATCTAAGTATTCCAAACCCTCTCTATTTTTTGCTAATTTAGACTTAAGTGGATCAGTATCTATCGCACTCACAAGAGTCGACCAGACTTTCTTGAAGTCAGTTTCTTTCAGAAAAATAACTTTGCTCGTCATAGCTTCGTTATAACAAGAGATGTCCCCCGTTGGCTCAACGACAATACTTGCAACTGGGAAAATAATACTCGATATTTTTGAAGACATGGCATTTAGGTTGGTAAAGAACGGAGTTGTTACCTCGGTGTCTGGTAATAGCAGTTGAGTAAACGTAATACCATGTTCTTTAATTGTACGAGTTGAAGATGAAGCAACAGTAAGAAGTGGATATGTATCTAGTTTATATTTTGTACTAAAAATGATACCGTCTTCAGTGAGAGCTTGTGAGTTACTAACCCTAAATAATGGGCGCAATAATGTAATGTCAATTTTTACAGTATGCAAACCAACAGGTCTCATAGTAATAGCTTTTGTTTCTGGAACAATTTCGAGAACTGTATCAGTAATAGCACTATTACTGTAAGTAAAAATTTTATCTCGCGGAAATATCTTATATGCCTTTTGTGTATCTAGCGCATGTAACTTTTCATTGATACCCTGCTTTGACTCATCGTCAACACCAGAAATAATATATGTAGTAATTGTAAAATATGGAGTATAAAAATAACCGTAAAACAACGCCACAAGAAAACTAATGATAGCAAACTGCAGTACTCTGCGTATGATGAGTCTAAGAGTTCGCCTTTTTATTTTCATGAATTATGAGCGAAACGGTGTACCTATGACTGTTTTTCCTCCCATAAACGGGATGAGAACTTCTGGAATTTTAATTGTCCCATCTGCTTGTTGATAATTTTCAATAATTGCAATCAGTAGTCGAGGTGTCGCAGCTGCAGTATTATTGAGTGAGTGTGTATATTCCATTTTACCGGCACTATCCTTGTAGCGGATATTTAATCTTCTGGTTTGAAAGTCGTGAAAATAACTAGCTGAATGTGTCTCACGATATTTTTGCTGAGCTGGAAGCCATGCCTCAATGTCGTATTTCTTTACCTGTCCTTGACCTAGATCACCTCCGCAATTAACTACTGTATGATATGGTATACCTAATTCTTCCATCATTTCTTCGGCGTTACGTGCAATTTCTTCATGATACTTTACTGAGGTCTCGTGTGATGCCTCACAGAGTACAACTTGTTCACATTTATAAAATTCGTGCACTCGTACGAGGCCTTTAACATCTTTCCCGTGACTCCCTGCTTCTTTACGAAAACATGGACTCCAAACAATATATTTTTTAGGAAGCTCTTTCACATCAAGCACTTCATCACTATGATAAAACATTGATGCAACCTCCCCCGTCCCAGCAAGATAGTCGTCACCATCACTATAGAGATCATCTTCCCCTCCTGGTAGATAGCCAGTTCCTAAAAGTGCAGCCCGCTTAACAAGTGATGGTACAAGCATCGGAGTA
>CAZEXZ010000034.1:0-7204 GCA_964516655.1 uncultured Candidatus Saccharibacteria bacterium
AGAAGCTTTTGGAGAAAAAGAGCAAATTAAACTTAAGGATACATTTTTAGACCTTCACAAGAGAGGTTGCTTCGTTATGCTTTCTAACTCAAATGCTGATTTTATTAATAAAATATATAGTGAACTCGCTCCAGAAGGTGTGACGGTTCATAAAGTAGACGCAGGAAGAGCTATTAATTCAAAGGCTGAAGGAAGAGGGAAGATTAAGGAAGTTTTAGTAACTAATTATTAAAAAAAGTATCTAAATATTTAGAATTACATTTCTAAGTAATCTTTTGAATGAACAGATATTGTTATTCGTAGAGAAAGACTCATTTTACTAACCTGTAATGTATTTTTTGAAATATGATAATTAAAGATTTTAGTAAATTTAACTCAACATTTAAAAACTCTATTAAAACATGGGATTATTTTGTAAACTGGAGTAAAGTTTTTAAAAATAGCTCAGAACTTGAAATTATTTTAAATAAACTAAATTATCTCCTTGGCAAAGATAATTTAGAAGAAGAATTTAAAAGATTGTATGGTTCTAACCCAGATGTAATAAAGGCGTTCCCTGCACTCCTAGCTGTTCGTGAAAATAACCTAGAAATATATAGTAAAACAGAGAAGACGTCTGAGTTTTTTGATTTCTCAAAACAAGATCTGTCTATCGAAAAATATTTTGATTTTTTTGAAAAATCAGGAATTATAAATCTTTTTAAAGATAAAAAAATTAAAAATCTTGTTGACTACGTTGTCGGAGTTGAAGTTGGTTTAGATAGTAATGGAAGAAAAAATCGAGGCGGTGCACTTATGGAAGATATTGTTGAAGTGTTTATTCTTGATTTTTGTAAAAGAAATAATTTTGAATATCTATCTCAAGCAAATGCAAAAAAAATAAAAATGAAATGGAATATTGACATAAAGGTTAACAAATCAAGTCGGAGCTTTGATTTTGTGGTCTACAGCCCAATAAGCAATAGAGTCAAATTATTTGAAACTAATTTTTACAATGGTGGAGGGTCTAAGCTGAAAGCTGTGTGTGGAGAATTCCGTTCTTTACATGATGAGTTAAGTGTGCAAAATATTGATTTAGTATGGGTTACTGACGGTTTAGGTTGGAATACAGCTAGAAGACCACTGGAAGAGACCTATGAACAT
The DNA here is from genome assembly GCA_964516655.1 of uncultured Candidatus Saccharibacteria bacterium. Taxonomy (GTDB): domain Bacteria; phylum Patescibacteriota; class Minisyncoccia; order Phycocordibacterales; family UBA5272; genus UBA11704. The sequence continues at coordinate 1,144 of CAZEXZ010000034.1, forward strand.
AATGACTATGTTTTTAATCTAAAATCTTTGGAAGATGGTGTGCTGAATAAATTAGTATGGTAGTTAAAAAGACGATTAAACTCCATCCTGAAGAATTTGAAATGGAATGCACCACAGTATGGGCATTTCCTCGTCGTGGAAATTGGGCAACGCATAAGTCTGACTGGAGGGGAAACTGGGCACCTGAAGTTGCACGTAATTTGATTCTACGATATTCAAAAGAAGGGGATCACTTACTCGATTGTATGATAGGAGGAGGAACTACAGCTATTGAGGCTAAGATACTTAACCGTCACATTACGTGTGTTGATGTAAACGAAGAAGCATTGGAAAGAACAAGGAAGTCTCTTGAATTTGAAGTTGAGAATAAATCAAAGCAGAGAATCATGAAGTGTGATGCAAGGAATTTAGATTTTATAAAAAATGATGAAATTGATTTTGCGTTAACCCATCCACCGTATGCTGACATTGTTAAATACAGCGAAGGAGAAATTCCAGAGGATCTTTCTAATATCCATGATATTGAGAAGTTCTGTGATGAGGCAGAAAAAGTAGCAAAAGAACTATATCGCACACTGAAGCCTGGGAAGTTTTGTGCAATTTTGATGGGAGACACAAGAAGAAATAAAATGTATCAACCGCTTGCATATAAGGTTATGGATAGGTTTTTAAAAGTAGGATTCTTGCTTAAAGAGGATATTATTAAAAGACAGTTCAATTGTAAAGCTACAGGGTTTTGGGTTAATAAGTCAAAAGAAGCAAACTTTCTTCTTATAATGCACGAACACTTATTTATTTTTCAGAAATAAATTAATTCTGTGGCTACAAAACACACAACTTTAATATCAACTAAGACAACTACACGAGCACATAGGCAGAGTGAAGTAATATTGTTTGACTGTGGGTGTCATACGTATGAGGACGCTGTGGATTCACTTATGAGAGCACTCGCATGTGATTTACACACTGCGGTGTTATATGCAGAGACAGCACAGCAATTCGGTCAGGTAGCTGTCTATAAAGGCGCAAAGGAGGATTGTGAAAAAGTGGCAAGTATTCTCAGTAGTACTGGACTAGATGTGAGTGTAGTGGATTAATTATATCTAAGTCACTGTGTCAGTGGGTGTGTTAGATTTGCTATACTTATAGAATGAAAATTACGATATATACAGATGGATCAAGTAGGGGGAATCCGGGACCGGGAGGATGGGGAGCTGTGATACTCACAGACAGTCAGACAGTCAGACAGTCAGACGTCCGACAACACGATGCAGAAGATGAAGTGATAGAACTAGGTGGACGAGAGGATATGACGACGAATAATCGTATGGAACTGATGGGGGCAATTATGGGGCTGAGGGAGATTGATGGTAGAAAGTGGAAAGTAGAAAGTGGAATGGATCCTGAATCAACTACTCTCCACCCTCAACTCTCTACTGTCGAAGTCTGTACCGATAGTCAGTACGTAAAAAAAGGAATGACAGAATGGATCGATGGATGGATAAAAAAAGGATGGAAGGGGTCAACCAAAAAACCGGTGCTTAACCAAGATCTGTGGGAAGCACTCAAGCATGAAGAAGACAGGCTAAAGAAAGGTGGTGTGCATGTAACATGGAAATATGTCCCAGCACATGTGGGAGTTGTGATGAATGAGCGAGCGGATACGATAGCAACAATGTGTGCTGATGATGCGAAAGAGTTGCAGTTATACCGAGGGCCAAAGAGTGAATACATGATATAGACAACAGATGACAGACCGCTTCGCTAACAGACTAGATACATACAATGAGTACACATACTAAGACACTGATAGCACTCGCAGGAATGATTGGTGGAGTTGTTGTCTATGAGAATACAACATATGGAAGTGAAGTTGCAATTATGTGTTTCATGCTCGGAGTGATACAACTCGCACTAGTAGTTTTTGAAAAAAGAAAGACATATGCACAACGTGTAGATGAAGATATAAAAGAAGGACTCATGCGTTCATATTTTTCTATCCCGCAAGCAAGCGGGATATTTTTTATTATGGTTGCTCTTCTTATACTTCGGATGCAGTTCACTACTGATCCTAATATCTTTGTGTGTGAGACTGCATGTGAGTTTAGAGCTACGATTACTACAGCTCCAAAAATTAAAAACGAGTTTCAGATATTCTCAGTTGCTCCAGTTGGAGTTCATGGTGTGTATGATGTGCAACTTAAGGCACCGCTTTATCCACGATATGAAGTAGGGGATGAGCTCATACTTACGGGTAAGGTCGCTCCACCGTACACCTCCATGCCACACGATGGGAAGAAGACATTTGATTACGAAACATATCTTCATGTTCACGACATTGGAAGTGAGATGCTCTATCCTAACATAGTACGTGCGACGAGTTCAGGTATGCAGGTATCATACCTTACAAAGTTACAACATGTGCGTGTTGGTTTCATTGAAAGTATTTCTACGTATGTAACAGAGCCTGCCTCATCACTTGCCTCGGGGATGCTCTTTGGAGCAAATGCAATGACTGATGAACTCACACAAACATTTCGTGTAGCAGGTATCTCGCACATCGTCGTACTCTCGGGATTTAATATCGCAATACTGATAAGTTTCGTACTCTTGGTTTTTAGATTCGTGCCACTTGTTCTACGAATCATATTCGCGTCTACGCTTGTGATACTTTTTGTCCTTATGGTTGGAGGTGAGGCGAGTATCATACGAGCAACATGTATGTCCTTTATCGGACTCCTCGCACTTCTTATCGGACGAGCGTATGTCGCTCGGCAAGCGTTACTTTTGTCTCTTATGGCGATTATTTTGTATGAGCCAATTCACCTTCTTCATGACGTTTCACTTCATCTTTCGTTTCTTGCTACTGCTGGAATTGTGTACATGAGTGATGGTATAAAAAATAAGTTACACATGATACGTTCTCGTACGTATAAAGAAATTATAACAACGACACTAGCTGCATATCTCGTGACGCTCCCGTACGTGATGTACACATTTGGTACGGTATCCCTTTATGCATTCTTTACGAATCTTCTTGTGCTCCCGATTGTGCCAGTTGTTATGCTACTCACGTTTCTTGTAGTAGTGAGTGCATCACTTTCATCTACTCTTGGGCTCATGTTCGGGTACTTAGATACACTCTTAAGTTGTGTGATTATTGTTGTGGCACGGATGATTGAAAGGTTACCACTTTCATCACTATCCGTTTCATTTTCTTTCAGTATGATGTGCTCTATGTATGTTCTCCTTATCTGTGCGTACTATTATTTCGTACACAGAACTATTGAAAAAGAAAAGAATGAAACGTTACTTACAAAAAACAATGAAATTTTGTCTGAAGTAATTTCCTACTGATTCTGTATATTTAAGACGTTTTTTCAATCTGCTTTGTGTATGCTCTATAAACGAAAAAAATAACGACGACTCCAATGATAAGTGAAACGCCTGTGATTGATTTGAAGGAGACATGTTCACCGAAGAAGTAGCCGATAGAAGTAATGAGGACGGCCCAAATAGTAGAGGCAATAAAAAAAAGTACAGAGGTGAGATAGGTTCGAGTATTGGCAAGTCCAGCAACAATCGGGATGAAGGCCTTCACGGACGGAATGAGTTTCCCGAAGAAAATGTACCACATACCACGCTTCATAAATACGGCGTGGAGTGCACTGTGTACTTTAGAAAATGTTGCTTCATCAACCATGAGAAGTTTACGAGCAAGAGGCTTGTCGTACTTTTTAATCAGCAAGAATGTGATGATGTTACCAATGGTGTTACCGAGTGCTCCTGCGATAACAGTTGGAACAAACATGAGTGAGCCAGTTGAAACAAAGTACCCACAAATGACATAGAGAAATTGTGATGACGGAAAGTTCACTGAGCCATTTGTAATCATGAGAATAAAAATGGCTACGTATGAGCCGGTAGAGATAAGAGAGTGGAGATCTGGCATGCACTCAGTATAGCGCAAAGAGAGACATTAGACTTTAGCTCGTAGAGTGTAGTTTCAAATGTAAGGATAAAAGGGTGGGCGACCGAAGGTCGCCCACCCTTTTGGTGCTACACTTCAGATATGAAAGAGCGGATGGAAGATTACAGAAAACAGCTCAAAAATTTTTTCTCAGATTACGGAAAAGTTTTCTTCCTCATTTGTGTGCTCGTAGCAAGTATCACATTACTAGCTGTAATCACACACAGTATCTCTCCAAAAAAACTAAAAGTCACATTCTTAGATGTTGGACAAGGAGATGCAATTCTTATCCAAACACCAAGTGGTCATGACATGATAATCGACGGAGGTAGAAGTGACGTCGTATTAGAAAAACTAAGTAAACAGATGAGCTACTTCGACCGCCACATTGATGTCATGGTAGCGACGCATCCGGACGCAGATCATATCACCGGTCTCATTCCTATTTTGAAAAAATACCAAGTAGATCGCATCATCACTTCGCCGCTCCCAGGTCACACCGGTATCTCACATGTGCTTGAAAAAAATATAAATGATGAGCATGCAGAAGTACATGTCGCACAAAAAGGTGATGAGATTATTTTTGGCGATGGAGTAGTCGCTCACATTCTCTACCCAAGTAGTAATTCTCACATTAAAGAAAGTGATACTAACGATGCGTCGGTCTCCATGGTTATCACATACGGAGATGAGTCGGTACTTCTAACGGGAGATCTACCGAGTACTCACGAAGGAGAGTTACTTACTGACGTTCTCCCACATTCGGTAACTATCTATAAAGCAGGTCATCATGGAAGTAAGTATTCAAGTGGGGAACAATTACTATCGTACATTAGACCTGAGTATGCAGTTATCAGTGCTGGTAAAGATAATACCTATGGCCACCCAAACTCTGAGGCACTTGCTCGACTGACTACCTACTCAAAAGAAATTCTGTCGACAATAAATAAAGGCACGCTTACTTTTTTACTGGATGGTAAAAATCTCATTTTAGAAGCAGAAAGATGAGGTAGCTACTTCTGCAAATGTATTGCAAGATGTGCAAGGATATATTTTACAAGTTTGCAATCATGTGGTATTTAAGGTAGTCTGTATAGAGATAGTTCTGGAGGAAAATTATGGATAGATTAGTATGGCTGTGCAGATGGTGTGCCTGGCCATTCGTACTTTTACTTCGACTAAGAAGAGATAATGGAGAACACCATGCTGGCATATTGATGCTTGGCTTCCTGATTGGAATTTTATTTTTTATGGCTGGAGCTGTTGCCGTACTTGGCTCAGATTTTTCACTAACAGATGAGACTATTAACATGAAGGTTTTTTATATCTCACTCGCGGGATATTATATTTCAGGTTTGTTATTTTCAGTTCGAAAAAAAATTGCAGAGACTAAGTTTCGAAAAAAAAGACAATTTTTAGATTAACTCAATCTAAAAAAGCCACACAGTGTGTGGCTTTTTTTAAAATAAAAAAGTACCGCGTGCGGTACTTTAGGTTTCTGTTTAGTTTCGTGCAGGCTATTTTGATTTTGAAATATATCCAAAAGTACAAATGGTCACAATGAGCATGACTATTAAACAGAGATTGTTATAGCCGTTCACTTTGATTTCTGTGAGGCTTAAATTCTTAGAATTATTCACCCTCGTCATAATGTGCTCCTTCGGTGGTTTAAAATCATGCGAAACCTTAGTAAGGTACGTATTCCAATTTCTTTGATAGATGACATGCCTTAGCTACTTTCCCGAAAGGGATATAGCTATGTTTAGTTTTTCCTTTCCTGTTTGGGGTGCTGTGCATTCAGTACCAAAAAAAAGACAAACTAAATAGATCGGGCATACAAAAGGATTCAAAGTATTTCACTTTCGTGTTGCCCTCACTGCTACCATGCTTGTAGCCTGGTACAATTGTTTTTTAAGGGCATGAGCCATAGCACTCTCCTTGTGTTATTCTATCAAACTGGGATCTACGTTAAGTATACAATATTTGGTATAGGAAAAGCGCAACCAACGGTTGCGCTTTTAATGTGTTGCTAGTTATAGCTTAATCTGGAGATGAATACCTTTTTTCATGCAAGAAGTACAGATCTTTACA
>CAZEXZ010000035.1:0-1649 GCA_964516655.1 uncultured Candidatus Saccharibacteria bacterium
TTGGATAAGGTCATACCCTTCCATTACAAATTGTGTATAGACGTCCCCTTCTTCTACACGTGAGCTCTTTAGCATCCCGCCGTGTGCATATTTTGTATAGAGTGTGTATCCACCGTATGAAACCACTACTACTACAATAAGTGACAGTCCGATAAGAATCACCTTCTTCTGAAGGCGCATGATATTTGTTTTTGTAAAAAAGAGAGCTCCTTCGTTCATAGTATAAAGAGTAGTACCTATCTAGTATCGCAAATATTTCAGACAACTCCAATGTAAAAAGAGGCGTCGCTTTGTAATCAAAGCGACGCCTCTTTTTACTATCTCTATCTCATTGGTGGAGCACTTCCCCAATTTTGTTCTTGTGGCATTATTCTTTTTTGTTCATTTATTTTGCTTTCTTCTAGTTCTGCAATCAAATTAGACAGACCATGATTTTTATTATAAAGTACTGTTTTTAAATTCTTACAGACTTCCATGTCGATATCCGTAAAATACTTATTCTTATCATCCACAAAAATAATATCTTCCCCAGGGAACTCCAGACAGATACTCTCTACCTGATCACTTTTACCACCTGGTACAATAATCGCTCTCGAAACAAGTGCCCCCAACTCTGTACGAACTATCTTGTCATTTTGAAACTCACGGTCACCTGAAGTTACAATAAAACAATTTTCCTTACCAACTTTATCTACAACGCCCACAAGGTCATGATTAACACATTCCCTACAGTGTGACATGACCTCATCATAAATAATGCTAACACCAATAGAACTTTCATGAACTTCTTCAAAAATATTCTTCAAAAAAGATTTAAGTGAAAATGGTGTATCTTTGAGTCTTTCTGCATCATATCTGGCACGAATATCATCGACACTAAAATGTTCAAAATTCTTCAAATTTTTAAAATAACTTTCTAGTCTTTCGAAAAGAATTTTTTTGAAATCCCCCGCATTAAACAATACATCATCAAAATCTAAAATTAATTTCATATCATTTTTGCGATAGCGCGCGCGAACTTATCTTTATCGTGACGAATAAAACTACGGACATGCTGTATTACATCTACTTCATTATACTTGGTAATTGCATGCGACAGCAATTCATCTCGCATAACTCGTGGATCATCTGCCATGTCATCAACAGTGAGCACACCATCCCCTTCTTCCATCTTATAATGCACAACCTGCTCTTCTGTTGGGTGTTCACTATTCACAAGAATTGCATCTACTTTTCTTCCTAAGTATCCTTCGACATCAGAAACATAATCACTCACTTTCCAACCAAGAGTATGCCCCTGCTTGTTAGTAAGGTTCACTGGAAATATAACTTTTGCTTTTGTTTCATTAATAACTTCCTTAAAACCATCAACTATCACATTAGGAATAACTGAACAATAATAATTCCCTGGTCCAAGGATAATAACATCAGCATCAAGCAGTGCTTGGCGTGCATGTGGATTAAGTGTAACCCCGTCTGTATATGTAATAGATTTTATACCAGCTGTCTGAATGTCTGCATGATTGATGGTGTTCTCGCCTTTAATACATACATCATCCATAAGGCATATCGAAAGCTCTGCTTTACTCTTCGTAATCGGTATCACCTTTCCTCGCACTTCCAAAATCTGCGATGCAACCTCTACTCCT
>CAZEXZ010000035.1:1659-6789 GCA_964516655.1 uncultured Candidatus Saccharibacteria bacterium
GTCACCTTCTCAAGAGCTGCAAGAAAAATATTTCCAAAACTATGTCCTTTAAGTGACCCTTCGGAAAATCGATAACTCATGAGGTCTCGCACAACATCACTATGCTCACTTAATGCCACAAGACACTGACGCACATCTCCTGCCGGAAGCACACCGAGTTCATCCATAAGGACTCCAGTAGACCCGCCGTCATCTGCCATTGATACCAGTGCAGTAAGAGAAATATCAGGTAATGTCTTAAGCCCAGACAAAATCGTATAGCTTCCAGTTCCACCACCAATAGTTACGATTTTTTTCATGTTTATATCCTTAACTATTACACCTTTTTAACCCTTTCAGAATACACCCTTACCGAAACAATAAATTCCTTTCCCTTCTTTTAAAAATCGTGTCATGACATCAAGCGCATGATGGGTAGAACCAAGATGCACAACATGTTTCCCAAGCTTGTGCTCAAGCTTATCAAGTTGTAGATGAATAGCCTCGAACTTATCTGCTTTTGTATCAGCCACATCAAAGAGCGTCGCCTGTGGCGAGACTTCTTTTGTTAAATTTTGCAATGTGATACCGGATGCACGGTAGAGTATTCCTTGCCTAAAAATCTCTCCGAACTTTGTATGAATATGCGCAACGATAACTTCTGGTGCATTCGTTGGAGGCACAAGTGTAACGGAACATACCGTGTACGATAAATCCTGCGCACGCAATGAGAACATAAACTTCTTCGGCAGAAGTCCATGTGCACGGGCCTTTGCACACGCTTCCTCTACATGTTTTGAAAGTTGTGTCAGAAGAAACGTGCGGTCCTTTGTCGCAGGATGAAACGTCCGCGTCTTTTGTATCGAAGAATAGGTACTCTTTATTTCTGGATTTAGTTTCATCACAGAAACCCCTTGTAACTCATGCCACAAGTCTTCATAGTTTCTTGAAAAATGCTCACTCACAAAATGGAGTGGTTTATCGACGAAGTCACCGGCTGTCTCTACACCTTTTGATCTAAGTGCAGATACCGTACTTGGGCCAATCCCCCACACTTTATCGATTGGAAACTTCAAAAGAAATTCTGGAGCAGTTACTTTTGTTATCACAGTGAGTCCATTTGGTTTTGTCCATTTAGACGCAACTTTTGCGAGCACTTTTGTTGGCGCAAGTCCTATCGTCACTGAAAGCGCGAGTTCATCACGAACTTCTCGTTGTATACGCTCGGCAATTTCACGGTATGACATCTTCAGTGGCTTATCTAGTCCAGTCAGATCTGCGAAGCACTCATCGATACTGTACTCCTCAACATCATCAGCATACCTGCGCACGATAGAAAACATCGCTCGTGAATACTTCATGTACGACTTGTAGTCTCCAGGCAACACGATAACTGTTGGGAACTTTTTCTTCACTGTATATATTGTCATGCCTCGTGTTATACCAAGTGCCTTCGCCTCATACGAAAGCGCAGACACAATTCCTCGCTCTTGCCCCGTCACCACACACTTTCCGATAAGCGCAGGATTCTTCGCCACTTCCACCGCCACAAAAAATGCATCCCCATCCATATGGAGAATCACTTTTTCCCGCTGCACACCTGTTTCTTTATAAGAAGCTTCAACCATTCCCACATTGTATTCTTTTACCTGCTATGATTCTATAGAACAAACCTGAATAACTTTTTTCTAAAAAACCTATTGAATATCAACAATCCTCAGCCTCAACTCCACCTTAAATCCAAAGAAACTTTTTTCAAGATTCGCCAAGAGTGTATGAGTTCCTTGCGCTTTCTTTTCAGTCTCCTCATTTACAAAAAATTGTATGGCTTTAATTTTCCCACCAGTACTTGTTGGATAGATTATTTCTAGGTGCTCGCTTTTCTTCCCAAAACGTTTACTTGCAAGTGGTGTTACATTTCTAAAACTAAAAATCGGCTTCGGATTCCCAACACCAAACGGCGCAAGTGGTGACACTGCCTTAAATGTCACTTCATTAATATCATCCATCGATAGTTCAGTGTCTGCAACAACAGCCTGAGACGCAATATCTTTTTTTTCTATTTTATCAATTGAGGCATTCAGTGCATCTGATAACTTGTCTATATTTTCTAGAAGCACAGAGAACCCTCCCGCTTGCTCGTGCCCTCCCCAATGAGAAAAGACATCATGACCAACGTGAGCCATCAAGTCCACAACATGCACATCCCCTCTTGAGCGACATGACCCTTTAAACGATGTCTTATCATCACCTTGCCCCCACACAAAAACTGGCTTCCCTGTCTCATCAATAATCTTCTGTGCAATAAGCCCAAGTATCCCTGGCCCCCAAGATGCATCACCAACTACTACTACGTCATTCTTGTAGACTTCATGACTAAAAACTATACCGGATACAATATCTTTCACCTCAGCCTTTCTTTGTGTGTTCAGTAACTCCAAATCCCGCGCATACCCTTCAGCTGACTCTTTATCTTTTTCATAGAGCATCAAGTGCGCTTGAATCGGATCCCCCATTCTACTTGCTGCATTTATTCGTGGTGCGATTGTAAAGGCAATATCTTCCTCTGTAAGATATTCTTTCTTCATTCGCTGTTCATTAAAAATATGAAGAAGTCCTGGGCGCTTCGTCTTCTGAAGGACACGAAGTCCATAATGAGCAAGCGCACGGTTCTCTTTTACAAGTGGCACCATGTCCGAGATGGTTGATATACCGACAAGATCAAGCATCCATTTTTCATGCCCGTCTTTTATTTGTGAAACTGTGATCAGTACATTTCTATACTCTTCAGGCAAATCAGCGTTTGATGAAATCTCTCCATCTACACCCATATATACAATAGCCTCCTCTCTTAATCTCGACAAAACAGCACATGCTATCTTCCATGCAACCGCACATCCACACAACATGTCGTCATCATACGTACACACATCTTGTTTAGAATTAATAACAGCAACAGCATCTGGAACAACCTGTACACCATCATCTCCATGAATCGGTAAGTGGTGATCAGACACAATAAAGTCCACACCAATCGACTTCGCGTATGAAATCTCTTCTATATTTGTAATTGCAAGATCAACTGTAATAATAAGTGTCACCCCCTTTTTCTTAAGAGCATCCACTGCGTGAACATGTATTCCGTACCCTTCGTTATGGCGGTGTGGGATATACATCTCAACTGGGTAGCCAATCGTATCGAAAAATTCACGTAAAAGCACCCCACCTGGTACACCATCACAGTCATAATCGCTATATACCGCTATCTTCTCGCCCTTTCGTATTGCTCCCACGATTCTTGCGACAGCTTGTTCCATTCCATGAATATCAAATGGATCCCCAATATGATTCTCATACGAAGGAAAAAGGAAATCTTCGATTTCCTTTTTCCCCTTCACTCCCCTCTTCTCCAAAAGCAATTTCGTCAACGGATGTAATGTTTCACTATCAAAAGTAGTCGTCATGTGGACTTAAGTATACATCATCTCTCACTGTCTCTTATAAAGGACAACTCTAAAAAGCTTATTCCACAATGTCCTTTATAGTGAAATCGTCTAAAAGACTACTTCACCTTAAACTGTTTCTTGATTTCCTTTACCTTCTCTACATTCTTCACCTCCATCTCTTCTTTTCCAGCTTGGCCAAGCTTTTTTAGCTCTTCAACTGACAGTTTCACAAGCTCCAAAGCCTTAGAATCAAGGTATTCTTCGGTATTTTTCTCTGGATTATCAAGAACTTCGTCAAAAAGTGCGTGCAAAATATAGCCAATCTTTGGACCAGGCGCTTCTTGTGTAACGTCCATGATGCGTTTCCCATCAGTTTTGAGCATCTTAAGCGATATTGGATCCTGGAGAGCTTCTTCTACCATGGACTGATACATCCTTAATCTATAAGGCTCTTCCTTTGGTCTCCCTGTCCCCACCCTGTCACAAATACGTAAATCAATTAGATTCCAGATATTATCCTTACCAACATTGGTAATCAGTCTTCTGACCGCAGAAAGTGTTATTTGTTCAGTATCTGAGAAGAACATGTGCCAGCGTACAAACATAGATACTTGATCTGTGAGGTCTTTCGGGAACTTGAGTCGCTCCATTATTTCACGTGTAACGCGTCCACCCACCACATCATGGCCATAAAAAGTAATAACACCTTTCTCTTTTGAATAACGCTTAGTTTCTGGTTTAGAAATATCGTGAAAAATGGCGGACAGCCTCACGTGTAACGGCCACTTTTTATCTGCAGCATGCTGAAGTGTTCGAAGATTATGCTCCCAAACATCATACATATGAGCCTGATTCTGTGTAACACCTACTCCGCGCAGTAACTCAGGCACCACATATTCGAGTAGACCTGTTTCCTTCATGATAATAAGCCCTCGCATAGGAAAATCTGTCATAATAAGTTTCACAAGCTCATCCTTCACCCTTTCACGTGAAATTGTCTTTAAAAGCTTGGCGTTCATAGAGATACTTTCACGTGTAACGGCTTCGATGTCAAAATCAAGCTGACTCATAAAACGCACTGCTCGCATAAGTCTAAGTGCATCTTCATTAAAACGTCTGTCGGCATCCCCAACAGCACGAATAATCTTATCTTGTATATCATTTTGCCCATTATAAGGATCTACTATTTCACGTGTAACGGGGTTATATGCCATAGCATTCACTGTGAAATCTCTTCTACTTAGGTCATCTAGAAGATTTTTACTCCATAGAACTTGATCAGGGTGACGGTTATCAGAATAGGTTGTTTCTAAACGGTATGGTGTAACTTCAACGATTTGAACACTTTCATCACTGCAAATAGTGCCTAGATCCGTTCCACATGTAACGACCCCGACTGTACCGTAGGTATTTTCATAAAAAGTCTTTGGGAAAAGTGCAATAATCTCTTCTGGTGTCGCATTTGTAGTAACGTCATAATCTTTTGGTTTCACACCCATAATGAGATCACGAACACATCCCCCGACTAAATATGCTTCATGTGACGCACCCTGAAGAATAGCAATGACCATCATCACTTCTTTTGGAACTAAAAAATTGTTTTCAGACTGTATTTGTTGCATAAATATGTTAGTATAAAGTCTACCACATGCTTCCGTGGTGAAATGGATATCACAACGGTCTTCGGAACCGTCGTTCCAGGTTC
>CAZEXZ010000036.1:0-6540 GCA_964516655.1 uncultured Candidatus Saccharibacteria bacterium
GTGAACGTTCGTTTTACTGAGGGATACTTTGGTTGGATCAAGTTTTCAATGGAGCCCGCAAAAGTTAAGGAGTTTGAAAAAGCTCTTAAGCTTGATGAGCAACTTGTTCGTTACCTTGTTGTTATAACTGTTGCAGAAAACACAGTTTTTACAAAGCGTATACCAACAGTTAAATTAGAATCATTGGCTGACAATGAAACTGATGACACGGTGAACATTGACACTACAAAAGATGCTGATGTAGAAGGAGAAATTGCACCAGAAGTTCTTGCTGAAATTATTCCTGATTCGACTAGCGAAGAAACTAAATAAGGATTACACTTAGTGTTATCTATTATCAAGGTAACAATTAACTATTATGTATCTTAACAAAGTATTTCTATTCGGTAATCTAACTCGTGACCCAGAACAGAAGTCACTTCCAAACGGAACTGCAGTTACAAACTTTTCTTTAGCAACTAACCGTATCTATAAGGATGCGGCTGGTGCAAAGCAAGAGCAAGTCGAATATCACAATATTGTAGTGTTCGGGAGACAAGCAGAAACGAGTGCTCAGTACCTTAAAAAAGGACAGGGTGTGATGATAGAAGGGCGCATATCTACTCGTTCATGGGACGACAAGACCACGGGGGAGAAAAAGTATCGTACTGAAATCATTGCTGATGCTGTGCAGTTTGGTCCAAAGTCAGGTGGTGCTCCATCTCCAGCTGGCGAAGGGTTCACAGGGAATCCAACCCCTGCAACTCCGAAGACTTCAAGTGTCCCTGATCTTGATACTATAGATTATGGAGATGCTAACGTTAATCTCGACGACATTCCTTTTTAAACAGACAAAATTATTTCATTTACTGCGTTACAGAAAATTTTTCTTCCATGCGTCGTACTAGATGTACGACTTAGTCATAAAAATTTTCTGTGCCTTGTAACTAAAACAATTTTCTCAGTTTAAAATTATTCCACTTACTTAAGAATTAAATTATTAATAAAACTATTATGAAAAAACAAGATCACTTCAACCAGAACAATATAAAGTTCATCGACTACAAGGATACTGAAATCCTCGTTAAGTTTTTAAATCCACATGCTCGTATTCTTAACCGTCGTAAGACAGGGCTCACGGCTAAGAATCAGCGCTCACTTGCAAACGCAATCAAGCGCGCACGATTCATGGGGCTTCTTCCATACGTAGCGCACTAGTTTATTTGTTTATAAAAAAAGTGCGAGTTTGCCTTTGGCAACCTCGCACCCCTTCGCTCGTATGAGAGATATTATATACAGTGTTTTTTTATCATTTATTTAATTTTAACTATGTCAAAACAAGCTTCACATCCAAAGAAAGAACGAACGTTTATTATTCTAAAACCTGATGCAATTCAGCGTGGTTTAGTAGGAGAGATAATTAAGCGATTAGAGCGGATTGGGCTTAAAATAGTTGGTATGAAGATGCACATGGTTGATGAAAAGACACTTTGGGCGCACTATAACAAAGATGATGCATGGTATATTAAAAAAGGAACAAATATTGTTGCTAATAAAAAAGAGCTTGGCATGGCAATTGATAAAGAGCCGATTGAATATGGAAAAGACATTATCCGAGCAATGGTGCATTACATGTGTGCAGGTCCAGTTGTCTCACTTGTGATAGAAGGTAACCAAGCACAAGCTGTAGTTAAGCGTCTTGTTGGTGGAACAGAACCTGCAACCGCTGATTCAGGAACTATTCGTGGAGACTATGCACTTGATACATACTACCTCTGTGATGTTGATGGAAGCCGAGGAATGAGGAATCTTATTCACTGTACAGATCCTGCAGATGGAGAAGGGGCGTATCAGCGTGAAGTAGATCTTTGGTTTACGAAAGAAGAAATTATGAATTATCGTCTTGTGTCTGAGGCAATGCTCTACGATGTGAATCTTGATGGTATATTAGAATAGGAAATTTATATTTTGTAAAGAAAAAGGCTTTTGTTGTCATGCAACATAAGTCTTTTTTGTTATCCACAGTGTCCACTAAAATGTGCCTTTACAAAACTTGCCCTGAAAGTAGGAGGTGACTATAATGACCATAGGTGCTTTGATGATTCGATCGTTCCTTCGAAGCGGTATAGGAAGTCAGACGATGCATAGTCGTTCGTGGCGCATGTCTCTCTCATCTCCTATATCACGTTCGGATATCGTAAGTACCTCCACTATAGAAAAAACCTGATGGGTGCCATCGGGTTTTTTCTTTCGAATTTTATGCGTAAAATTCGCGTCGAAATTAGCAAATATTGACGTAGAAAATTCGACCATTTCCATATTCTGAATTCCTATAGTCTTAATGAGCAATAATCACTTCTCACTTGTGCATGAAGAAACAAATTCTACTCATTAGTTTTTATGTAAATTTCTTTACTTTACATTTTCCTTGAGAGGCATATAATAATTTATAGGTGCTTAGGTATTTTTCTGGATAATCATCTTTCGGGCTAAGGAATATTGCGAACTAGACCGAGGTCTTATGCGTTTCCTGCCCACCTGACGTAAAACATCAGGAAGATGTCCTAGGCACCTTTTAAGAAAATCCCCGAAAGGGGATTTTCTTATTCTCTTTGAATTGTCTGTCGTCTGTTAGTCTGATAGTCTGATAGCTGTCATCTGATTTCTGATATACTGTACTTATGAAACATATCATTAGCTCAGTTTTATTTCTAGTTATTTTGCTCTGTATTTCTGTATTTATTTTTGATCCAGCAAATTTATAC
Source organism: uncultured Candidatus Saccharibacteria bacterium (assembly GCA_964516655.1). Lineage (GTDB taxonomy): Bacteria > Patescibacteriota > Minisyncoccia > Phycocordibacterales > UBA5272 > UBA11704. The sequence continues at coordinate 2,745 of CAZEXZ010000036.1, forward strand.
TTCGAGCTTCCATGGCTTGATATTCCAATGCATGGATTAGGTGGATTTGGGGTTGCGTCATTTGCGTTAGCAGTTCTTGCATGTAAAAAGCAGAAAGTAACGTTTGTCGTAGTGCTCTCATTTTATCTTTGTGTTGCAGTCGGCTGGGAGTCATATGAATATGTTAAAGATATCGCCCATGCTCATCCTTGGAATGGTTGGCAAGATACAATTTCAGATGTCATTAATGGTGCTATTGGTGCGACGGTTGCATTCTTCCTTTTAAAAAAATAATAAAATAACATATCTATTTCTATGTCGACTTTTAAAATTACATTTGCAGGTGGAGCACAGATGCCGACAGGGTCTAACTTTTTAGTTGAGTTCGGTGGTAAAAAAATTCTCATTGATTGTGGATTGGTACAAGGTGAGAAGTATTCTTTACCAATAAACAGTGAGCCGTTTACCTATGACCCAACAACGATTGATGCACTTTTTATTACTCATGCCCATCTTGATCATGTTGGTCGTATTCCACAGCTTGTACGCGCTGGGTACAATAATCCAATTATCAGTACTGATCCAACACGAGAGATGGGGGAACTCATCACGCTTGATTCACTTGGCATTTTAGGTAAAGAAGCTCTCCAAGCAGGTATACCAATGCTTTATGAGGAAAAGGATGTGTTTGAAAGTATGCATCTTTGGGACACAACACTTACGTATGAACAAGTCTATACGTTTCCAACTAATGATGGAGATGCAACAATTACCCTCCACGACGCAGGACATATTTTAGGTAGTGCGATTGTAGAAATTGCATACAAAGGAAAGAGATTGGCTTTTACAGGTGACCTTGGGAATACACCATCACCTCTTATGCGGGATACAACCTTACTAAAAGATATTGATTATCTAGTTATTGAAAGTGTGTATGGTGATCGCAACCATAAGGACAAAGATAGACGTATAGAAATATTTAAAGAAGCAGTAACTTCAACAATTGCAAAAGGTGGGACAGTGCTCATACCAGCTTTTTCTATTGAAAGAACTCAAGAGATGTTACTTGCATTTAATGAGCTTGTTGAGTCACATCAGATTCCAGAGATCCCTGTATATTTAAATTCTCCACTTGGAATCAATATTACAAAAGTATACAAAAAGTACGAGAGTTGGTTTAATGAAAATACAGAAGCTATTATAAAAAGCGGAGATGATATTTTTAATTTTAAAGGTCTTGTGCAGACACCATCACCTGAAGAAAGTAAGGCAATAAATGGAGATAACCGACCTAAGGTAATTATTGCTGGGAGTGGAATGAGTAATGGTGGACGCATCTTACATCACGAGGCAAAATATCTTCCAGATCCAAACAGTACAATTGTTATTGTGGGTTATCAAGCGGTGAATACAATTGGTCGTTACATTGTTGATGAAGCAAAAGAGGTGTATATACATGGTAACGCCGTACCACTTCGGGCGCGCGTTGTGAATATTCATGGATTTTCTGCGCACAAGGATTCTGACCATCTTGTTGAGTTTGTGGGCTCGACTGCAGATACGCTTAAAAAAGTAATTGTAGTACTAGGAGAACCAAAGAGTACCTATTTTTTGGGGCAGAGAATTCATGAAGTGTACGATGTGCCGGTGATGGTGCCAGAGAAGGGTGATGTGATTGAACTAGACTGACAGACCGTCAGACCGTCAGACCAACAGATCGCTTCGCTATCAGATAATACGAAAATAAGAACACTCTACAGATTTTGATGTGGAGTATTGTATTTTCTGTCTGTTAGTCTGATGGTCTGTTAGCGAAGCGGACTGTTGTTCTTCTATCTTTCTCTATATCCACTCGCTACTCTCTATCTTACACTTTCCATCTGTTATACTTAACAGAATATGAAATCTCAACGAATTACCATAAGTGTTTCCGGAGCAGCAGAGATAGCACATTGTGGTCCGTCAGTTATCCCAATTGCTAAAGAGCTTGGCCGTGAGATAGCACGACAGGGGGCACAAATTGTAACTGGTGCTACAAGTGGCTTCCCTTTATATGCAGCAGAAGGAGCCAAGGAAGTGGGTGGCTTTTCTTTTGGACTTTCGCCAGCCGCAAGTAAGAAAGAGCACATTGAGGTGTATCGTTTACCAACTAAAGCAATGGATGCGATTATTTACACCGGTTTTGGGTTCCCAGGTAGAGATTTGATGCTTATTCGGTCATCAGATGCAGTTGTTATTGGGTGTGGGCGTATCGGCACAATTCATGAATTTACTGTTGCCTGGGAGGCAAATATGCCTCTAGGAGTCCTTGTGGGTGATTGGGCAACTGATGAAGTTATTAAGAATATAATTGATAATAGTAATCGAACCAACCCAAATGTAGTTTTTGAAAAAGACCCAAAAATAATGATAGAAAAGTTAATTGCAATGGTTCAAAAAGCAGAAGGAAATGGTGAGCGAGAGATGAGGCTCTAGGAAAGATAATAGACAATCAGACAAGACACAAAAGAGTGAAGCCAAAGGCTTCACTCTTTTGTGTCCGTAATTATTTTTTTATAATCTCTTCTGACAGTCTGACAGTCCCCACGTCATACTCTTCTCGCTTGATATACTATACGTATGACAAAAAAACTTGCAGTAACCCTATCGGTACTTTTTGTGGTATTTTTCTTTATTAATGGATTCTTCGATATGTCGAATTCTCAGTTAGGTGGAATATATCTTACTGTCAGTACATTTTTATTTTCAGTGTTTAATGGCTTCTTTATTTCAAGACAGTCAAACCGTTACAGTGAAATTAGAAGTAACCTAAGTCACTTCGATGCAGATATGACTATTATTTATCGTGAGAGTTCTCATCTTGAAAAGCACGAGCACGACCATATCGGAACAATTATCAAAGAGTATTATCAGACACTCCTTACAAAAAAAGATTGGACGTATTATTTTACCCATAAATCTGATTTAATCTCTAGTCTTCATGCGTACATTCAAGTGTGTGGGGATGTGAACATGGATAAGGTGCGAGGGGAGTCAATGAGAAAGATGATGGGGGTGCTAGATGATGTGCAAGTAATCCGAAAGATCCTGGTTTCATTAAAAGAAGAAACAATCCCTCGTCTTCAGCAAGTGTTTATTTATGTCCTTGCGGTAATTTTATTTTTAGCGATTCTCACACTTCCTTCTAAAGATTTACTACTCGCGTCATTACTTAAAAGTGTCTACATGATGACTGTCGTGATCGTGGTTATTTTACTTAAGAAGTTTGACGACCTCACCTTATTTGAAGGAACAATTGGGGAGCATAGCGCAAAGGATGTGCTTAGTATTATTGAGGGGGAAAAATAAACACAGACAATAGACCACTTCGCTAACAGACTGACAGACAACAGAGAAATTCAAAGCGCGACCTACGGTCGCGCTTTGAATTTCTGTATTATATTAGTCGGATCGTCTGATATCTGTTAGCGAAGCGGTCTGCTGTCGAGTTACCCCTTAACTTGTGTAACAACTCTCTCGAATGTCTCAGGATTATCTTGTGCTAATTCTGAAAGTATCTTTCGATTGATAACCATTCCTTTCTTTGTGAGCTTATCTATGAATACTGAATAGGTGATATCTAGTGCACGGAGTCCTGCATTAAGACGGGTTGTGAAAAGGCGACGCATGTCAGTCTTCTTGTCCTTTCGGTGAGCAAATGCGTGAGCTCCAGCATGGCGGAGTGCAACCTTTGCCTCAACTTCCTTTTTACTTCGTCCAAAACGGTAGCCTTTAGCTGCCTTGAGAACATTTCGGCGATGCTTCATCGCAATTTTGC
>CAZEXZ010000037.1:0-6294 GCA_964516655.1 uncultured Candidatus Saccharibacteria bacterium
CTCTCCAGCTTTGAAATAGTTTTTAAGTTCAATAATCGTCCTGCATCTTCTGCCAGCTCAACAATATCATGTTTTGAATCAAACTCTTTACCTAGTGATATAAATATAGACTTTATAGATAACTCAATACTTTGTCTTAACAAAAAAAGCAAAGGCAATATCTGAATGACGTGACTCCATTGTTTAGCAGGGTCATCTGTAGGGTTTTGTATATCTTTAGAAATAGTTTCTGCGGCAAAAAGATAAGCTCTAGATAAAATTAGCTGTCCCTCTCTATGATTTTTTTCTATCATAATTTTCTTTGCTTTCATTCTTATAATTATACGCTTATTTCCTTATTACTTTTGTTCTAATACATTCTTGTGTTACTTAATCTATACGAATCAAGTATATTTTAAATATTCTGATACTGTTCAAGAACCTTGTAGGTATCAAATATATAGCTTTCTATCTGGTTCCAACTTTTGACGACGATGTCCACAAAATTAAAAATATCTCAACTCAGCAGAATTGAGATATTTTTATTTCCTCCCCTCTATAAATACTTCAAATGATCGACAATACTTTACTTTGTACTTTGTTAACTACATCATTCTTTACTATACTAGAGATACTATGCTTAACGTACACAATCTATCAAAAACGTTTGGAACCAAGAAAGCTGTTCATAATGTTAGTTTTACCATTAAGGAAGGAGAGATATTTTCTCTCATTGGACCAAACAGTTCTGGGAAGACAACGATTGTAAAGACAATTGTTGGACTATTACAGCCTACGAATGGAACTGTAACAGTTGGCGACCATGATGTTGTAAAAAATCCAGAAAAGGCAAAAGCTCTTACCGGATATATTCCAGATGAACCGTCTATCTGGCCTAAAATGACCGGTGAGGAATTCCTCTATTTTACACAAGCGCTCTACGGTGTTGACGAAAAACACAGAAAATCAAATCTTCCAAAATTACTTGAAACTCTTAAGCTTGAAGGTCTTGAGAAGGAATACTTTGAGGAATACTCTCGAGGAAATAAGCAGAAATTTAGTATTACTGCGGCATTTTCTCATAGCCCTAAGCTTCTTATCATCGATGAGCCGATTGTTGGGCTCGATCCAACAGGCGCAGAAATAGCAAAGAAGATGTTTAGAGACTTTGCAAAAAATGGAGGAGCAGTACTTTTGGTGACTCACACTCTCCCTGTCGCTGCTGAAATATCAGATAGAATTGGATTTTTAAAAAATGGAGAATTACTTGCAACAGGCACACTACCAGAATTACGAGAAAAGGCAGAACTCGGTCACGATGCCAGTCTTGATGAAATTTACAAAAAGTTAGCTGCTTAAAACTATGATACGACTATTTTTAAAGTTCGAGGCACAAAAAATAGTAACCTATTTTAAGACGAGGTCACTCCCTAAGTTTATTACACTTGGATTATTTGTTGCAGTATTTTTATTTGTTGGCGTTGGACTCTATTATTTCTTTTTATCTGGTTTCAGATACGTTAATTTTAGCGTTGAGCAAGAAATACAGCTCCCACTTACACTCTTTATCTATGAACTATTCTTGCTCGTCATGGCGGGAGTTATCGTATTTAGTGCAATAGTATCAGGTGTTTTTAATCTCTTTCGTGGTCAATATGATAACTGGCTGATTAGCTCACCGAGCTATAAACTATTTCCAAGAATAGTCTTTGTAAAAAGTGTATTAAGTTCATCATGGCCACTTTTTGTTATGTTTTTGCCAGCAGTTTTAGCATTTACTAAGATTTATCATTTGTCGCTTATTGGTATAGGTTTTATTTTATTTTCTATTGTACTACTTCTTGTTATCTTAAATGCACTGAGCTTGCTTGGCGTGTTACTTGTCAGCACACTCTACTATAGATTTTCTCAGCAATTTAAGCGCGCAACAACAAGCTTTGGAGGATTTGTGATTTTTTTATTCCTCATTGCTACTACATGTATTACGTTTATCTGGAAGATTGTCTCTGATATTGACTTAGTTAAACTATTTAAAGCAGATAATATAGATGTTAATGTGAGCATCCAAAATATTAGTAGCCATTTTTACTTTCTACCGACACATCCACTAGCACTTGAAATTATTAACTGGCAAAACAACCTTTATAGTAGTGCACTCCTGCAATTTGTGGTGCTCTTCCTATGCACAGTGATTACCGTATTTTTATGGTGGAAATTTTCTCACCTATTTTATCCAGTGTGGCAAAAATTTCAAGAAGGTAGCTCACACACCTACAGCAATGAAGGATCATTAAAGAAACATACATCACCTTATTATTTCACTGGTGGACAAGTTCTTGTGTTGTTTAAAAAAGAAGCTCTCATTTCTAGTCGAAACATGCGAGGGGTGCTCTGGTTCTTATTTCTCTTTGGTATATGGCTTGCCCAAGTTGGACTAAATGTCATTTTAAGTAACAATATTCAAAGATATCAGACAGATGTTACTGAAAAACTAGCCGTTTTCCAAGCACTTCAATTTATTATTGCAGTCTATTTTATCTGCTCATTCTCACTCCGTTTTGTCTTCCCTTCGTTTAGTGTTGAAAAAAAGACTGCTTGGATTCTAGGAAGCGCCCCTCTTAGTTTTATTAGAATATTTTTTAGTAAATATCTCTTTTATGTGGTGTTTTTTGTACTCTTAGGAAGTGGGATGGGGTATGTTAATACACTTATTCTTAATTTGCCGTTTACATTTGCGCTCTACTCGCTCTCATTATTTATCGTTACAGTGATCTTCATTGTTACACTTGCGTTGTCACTTGGTGCACTCTTCCCAAGTACAGAAACCGACGATCCTGAAGCAATCAGTACGAGTATGCCTGGACTTTTCTTTACTGCGCTGTCACTTATCTATGGAGGTTTTAGCGCACTTGTCCTCTACGGCACACTCACCATGAGTTCTGTTTCCTTACTTATTGTGTTTGAAGTACTAACTCTTGTATTTGTTGGTTTACTGTTACTTAAGACCCCTAAGGCAGCGCAACGCGTCAGAATTTCTTAAAAAACTCGATAGAGATTTTTCTTTACTTTCTTCCTGCATACTATAGAATCAAAGTTGGCGAGGTAATTGATACTGTTCTTACGGGAGATGCTTTTATGTTGCCGTCTACTATTTTTGATTCTCCGGTACTGAGTGTACTGTTTCGGAAATGTGCTGTGCGATTTTTTAGATGGAAAAAATGGAAAATTGAAGGCAGTATTCCAACATCACTTACGAACACAAGTTTTGTTATTGTTGCTGCACCACATACAACTGGATATGATTTACCGTATGCCCTACTGCTTGCTTTTTTCTTTAGACTTCGAATCTACTGGATGGGTAAAAAAGAGCTTTTCATTTTCCCCTTCAAAAAAGTACTCATGTGGCTAGGAGGTATTCCAATTAATAGAAGCGTCCGCGCTGATAGGACAAAGTATTATGGGGAAATTCTCAAAAATTCCAAAGAAAGAATCCATCTCGTTATCGCCCCATCAGGAACAAGAAAAAATACTCCCGTGCGATCATGGGGCACCGGGTTCTACTTCATTGCACTCTACGCAAATGTACCTATCATTCTTACTGCAATTAGCCACACAAATAAAAGAGCTTCGGTTATCGGTGTGATCTTCCCAACCGGTAACTATGAGAGAGATATCCTTGCCATTGAAAAGTACTATCGACCATACCTTCCATAAAATAAAATACAATAGAGATCACTCAAATGGGTGATCTTTTTTTGCCATAATCACAGGTGCCAGTAAAATAATACAAATTATACAAAATTATGTACTATACTATTTAGTATGATGAAATTTACCTATTTTTTTATTGGACTAGCAATCCTGTTGCTTGCTGGCGGTAGTTTTTACTATACAAATATCCTAAAAAATTCTTCAAAAGTAACACAACCCTTAGTTGAAACACCTCACGAATCGACAATATTTGTCTACCGAGAATACGGTGACGTATCATTTAAAAATAAAGGATCATCTACATTTACGGACGTAAAGGATACAAAAATGCTCATTGAAAATAAAGCTACTGTAAAAACAGGAAATGGCCGAGGATATGTAATTTTCCCTGATAATTCAAGTATAACTCTTTCTTCCAGTACCGAAATAGAAATTAACTACGAACCAACAAAGGTCTCAATACTACAGCTACTTGGGTTAACTTATTATCGTGTCACTTCTCTTGCTACAGGACATACCTATGAGATAAGGACTCCAAACACCTTGGCGGCTATCAGGGGTACAAAATTAGCGGTACTTTACAATCCAAAACTTAAAAAAACATTTGTCGCAGTAACTGAACATAGCGTAGAAGTTACACCACTTAAAGAAAATGGGAAAGCAGATGACGCCCCAGTAATAATCCAAGAAGGTAGCACCGCAGATGTTGAATCTGCCACAGGAACCTCTTCAACCGGGACAACAACATCACTTAGCGCGATGTTAGTTGTCAGAAATAACAATGAAGTACCTGAAGTCAAGCCAGTCATTGATGAAAATAAAATTCTAGACAAAGAGTATGATAGCACCCCCCTTCCTGAGCGAGTAAAATTCCTAGAAAAAGTAATTAATTTATTGCAAAAAGAAAATACACAGGAATCGTCTCTACGTGAACCAACAAAAACAGAGAGTGAGGCAGATGTTATAAATAGAATCCTTAACAAAACTGATACAAAATCTCAGGCAGTTACATCATCTGAAACTAAACCGCCGCAATCAGAAGAACTAGCCCCTTCACGTTCTACAAGTGACCAAAATTCAACAGTTGTACCTAAAACTTCTATACCACAAAATGCTCCTGAAATTACAACATTGAAAGATCTACCCACTTCAGCTGAAGTATTTACCCCAGATCAAGAGGCATTTATTGATTCCTTCTATGCGTCGTATGAAAAATACTTCCTCGTGCGTGACGCTACAACGTATTGTAAAGAGCTGGGCACCATAACACCAAAAGAAATGGTCGAGGCTCTTTTAGCAATTTCAAACAAAGCAGGCTATACTCTTCCTCATCAGATTGAACTTTCTTCATTCGCCAACAGTCTCGTTTCAGCATGTGCAGACGGGAGTATTCAAGGAAAAGTACAATTATTTACAACACAGTTTGACGTGAACTATCCGTACTAATTCACTATGAACAGTAAAGAAAAGGGAATATTCGTGATTGGGTTCGTGATGACGATACTATTTTCAGTATTTCTTGCGCATTCCACTCTAGGTGTTCGTGTTGACCAGATTATTCATGATCAAATTACAGACACCCACATACGAAATGAAGTTATAGGAATTGGGATAGACGACAAATCACTTAACGAACTTGGTGCTTGGCCCTGGAAGCGCGATCTCTTTGCACAAGCGCTTACTATTTTGCACGATAAGGGAGCGCGGTTAGTTGTATTTGATATCTTATTTCTTGAAAAACGTGAAGGTGATACTGCGCTTCTAAAAGTTCTTGAAGCAAATAAAGAAAATGTTGTCTTCGCTTCTAAACTAGATGATACGCTCAAGTTTATTCCAGTAATTTACTCAAATTCTGTGTTTGCAAAAAATGGAATTGCACATGTCTACCCAGATGAGGATGGGAAAGTTCGCACAATCACCTTTTCACAAAAAGATATAGATGGCGTATGTCATAATAGTTTAGCATATGAGGTATTTCTAGAATATACAAAACAAAACGGCACATCATGTGATGTTGCAGAAAAAAAATTTCTCTATCAAGCAAAGCTTCCAAAAATATATTCATTTATTGATTTGTTACATGGCTCCATTCCTGAGAACGAGCTACAAGACAAGGTTGTTTTTATTGGCAGTAACACACTTGACCTGGAAGATCATTTTGTAAGCCAGCATGGTGAAAAAATTCCAGGGCTTTTTGTTCATGCCGGTATTTTTACAACACTTCTAAACAATTCTTTTTTACAGCCTTTTTGGGTACTTTTTTACCTACTGCTACTAATTTTGTTCCTAGGGTATTCATTTTATGTAGTGTTTAGACTTAAAAATACTATTGTACAAGGTGCTTTAATTGTTGGCGGAGCTACTGGTGTGCTCGTGATATCCATTATTTTTTTAATGTTACATTTTGATTTTTCACTTTCAGTCCTTATGCTCCCGTACATATTTTGTAGTATGTACTTCATTATGTTTAGATATTGGGTTACTCAACAAAAAAATATGTTCATTGAAGAATTATTTGGAAGGTATGTAAACCCAAAAATTTTAGCCACAATTTTAGATAATCTAAAAAAAATATCACGACTGTATGGATCATAAAAAAAGTAG
>CAZEXZ010000038.1:0-6171 GCA_964516655.1 uncultured Candidatus Saccharibacteria bacterium
GGACATGGTTCAGCCACCACTTGAGCCACAGATTGAAGAACTCGAGGAAGAGTTAATGGTGGTAACTTTTTCTCTCTTACTTATTTCAGATGCCGCTTGTGGACTTGCAATTAGAACGTCATACTCTTTCTGGTGTCGGTAGATATTTGCCTTATCATTAAAGTATGCCTCCTTGTTATCTTTATAATAATTCATGTGATCATTCAGGAAGCTTGTAAACACAGAAATATGCGGACTTATTTTTAAATCACCAAAACCTTGTAATTGCCATGAGTCAAGCTCAAGCACTAAGTAGTCACCTTCTTCAAGCGCCTTAAGGAGCGGAAGATTAGAAACACCACGAACATTCCCTCCAAGAAAAACTCGAAGCCCTGAGGAAGCTAAAATGTGCGCCACAAGCTGAGTTACTGTACTCTTGCCACGCGTGCCCGTTATACCAATTATTGTTACACCAAGATTTGCTTTCGTAACAATCTGTGCAACAAGTGCTGCTGACATGTAGACTGGAATATCGAGAGATTTTGCATATGCAATAAACTCACTTTCAAGAGGAACTCCTGCTGCTTTTAAAATAAAATCTCTTTTCTCAAAATCTGGCGCTGTGTGACCTCCTAAATGATATTCAATATTGGTATAGCCCTTTAATGTCGCTAAGGAAGTTGCAAGCTCTGTCTCGGTCTTCATATCAGTTACAATAATTTCAGCACTATTTTCAGCTAAAAATTGTGTATCTCCTACTCCGCGCCCAAGTAGCCCCAAGCCCATGACGGTTACTTTTTTACCATAAAAATAGTCTGCAAATAAGTCTTGTATCATGCTAATGAGTATAATACATTTTTAAACAACATGTTGAAAATTATTTAGAGTTTGGTAATTTCTTCTTCAGTTTTATAGATATCGTAAAGTCGATAGACATCTCCTGCCCCTAATGTCAAAATAACTGATCCGGTATGAGCTTCTTTGTCCAAATATTTTTTCACCTCTTCAAACGTTTGCATATACACAGCATTGTGTGTTTTTTCTACCAAATCTTCCGAAGAAATAGTACCATCATCCTCTTCACGTGATGCATAAATCGGAAGCACGAGTATTTTATCAGCAAGTGAAAAGGCATTTGAAAATTCATCTAGAAGTAATTTTGTTCTTGAGTAAAGATGTGGCTGGAACACAACAATAACTTTAAATTTTTCAAGAGAATATTTTTCTCTGATCGCTTGAAGAGTTGCCTGTATCTCGCGAGGGTGATGTCCGTAATCATCATAAAGAATCGCACCTTTTTGTGTGCCCTTATACTCCAGTCGTCTCCATGTGCCCGAAAATGCCTGCAGACCTTGGCGAGCCTGAGAGTCATCGAGAGAAAGCGCTGAAGCGAGCTTAAGTGCGAGCTGTGCATTTTTTTTATTATGATCACCCAATACTTGAAGTTCAATTGAATTCTTATCAATGTCATCCGCATTATATTTTTTTGCCGATGTTACAAGTGACACATTTGCATGAGTAATAAGGCTCCCGTTGCTTGGAAGTTTTTCTGCAAACGACTGGAATGCAGAATGTATGTCTGCTAAGTCTTTGTAGTAATCAAGATGATCCTCATCGATATTCGTTACAATAATATGTGTTGGATTAAGATTTAGAAATGACCTCCTGTACTCACACGCTTCAACAACAAGATATTCACTATCACCTAAAATAAAATTTGTCCCTTTATTAGATAGCAGGCTACCTACTATTACTGTTGGAGCTACACCACAACTTTGTAACATGTTCGCAACCATCGCTGTTGTTGTTGTTTTACCGTGAGTTCCACATACCGCTATTGTTGTATATTCCTGTGTGAGTAATCCAAGTGCCTCAGGATAGGTCATACACTTCACCCCTTTTGCACGTGCAGATGTTAGCTCTGGATTTGTATCATCAATTGCAATTGTATAGATAACTAAATCAGTATCAAGCGAAAGGTGAGCAACATTGTGCCCAAGGTACACAGTGACCCCCTCCTTTTGTAAGTCATGTGTAATACGTGACGCACCAGCATCACTCCCTGTTACGTGCGCACCTTGTAGAAGGCAATAACGCGCAAGAGCAGATAATCCGATTCCTCCAATACCAATACAGTGCACATGTTTATAGTCTCGTAATTTCATACTTATCTAATTTCGTACCCCTTCCCTTTAAAGATTTCATAATACGGCTCCATCATTTTATTCACCTCATCATCGGTGAGCGTTTTTTCAAAACTCTGAAATACTAAACGAAAGGCGAATGACGTTTTTTTAATTCCTTCTATTTCTTTTGAAAAGGTATCAAAAAGATCAACACGAACAACAAGAGCATTCCCCACTTGAGCACAAAGAGAACTGACACTCTCCCATGTTGTAGAATCAGGTACCCACATGGCAATATCACGAACAATAAACGGATAAGGAGAGATTGCTTGGTAAGTATGAGAAAGTGGATTCGATGCAAGAGGTTCATAATGTGATGGTTCTGGTAGCTTTTCAATTAGTGTATCAAAATCAATCTCTATCACATATGGTTTTATAGAAGCAGTATCATATTCTATAGTGCCCACAGAGAGAGTTCTTTTAATTTCTGCAAGTAGCATTTCCACCTCTTCTGTAAATAATGATTTCTTTTTACCATCATCAATACAAAGTGAGAAATGCCGCCGCTCAGAATCCTTAGTAAAAATATTTCCAAATTCATACATTTTAATTGTCTCTAGTTTCATAAGCGGTGCATTTCGCATGTTCATCTGAAAAGCCTCAAGTACCCCCTCACCTAAATTATTTCGTAACTTTTCTTTGTCACTCGCTTGGCCTTTTATTATTTCTACATCGCCACTATTTCCAAATGAATAGGTCATGATGTCCGAAAAACCTTGTTCGAAAAGAATCTTACGAATTTTATTTTCATAATACATACGTTTGTGGGGTAATCCTTTTCTTTGTAGTTTCGGAAGAACAGAGGGGATACTCGCGAGTCCTCGCACACGCGCGACTTCTTCAATGAGATCCTCTTTGATTCTAATATCTAATCGTTCATCAGGAACAAATACAGTAAAGATATCCTCGTTAACGGTGTGTATAAAAAGTAATGCTGAGAAAACGTTCGTAACATCACCTACCGTGAGATTTGTACCTAATACTTTGTTTATTTGTGCAACAGATACCTCGACTGCACTTTTTGGTTGTGGGGCTGGGTACACATCAACTAAAGTTGAAACAGTGGCGCCTGGGTTTAATTCAAGAATGAGCGAAATTGTGAGTCGTAACCCCTCTTCCACTAACGTATCACTGATAACATTCTCAAAACGCTTTGATGCATCTGTCCGAATGCCATATTTCTGAGATGTTTTTCTGATGAGTGGACCATTAAAATTGGCAGATTCTAAAATAACTGACGTGGTCTCCTTTGAAATACCAGAAAATTTTCCACCTTTAATGCCAGCAAGGCCTAACGGTTTCTCGGTATCTGCAATAACAAGTGTTGCCTCATCTAATGTAAGAGACTTATCATCTAATGTTGTGAGTGTTTCCCCAAGAGTGGCGAAACGTGCAGATAGCTCGCCGCCTGAGACCAGATTTGCATCATACGCGTGCATTGGTTTATTAATTGAGAATTGCACAAAGTTTGTAATATCTACAATTGAGTTAATACTTTTTTGCCCGATTGCTTGTAAACGAACCTTTAGCCAATCAGGTGACTCAGTAACTGTCACTCTGTCGATACGTGCACTCATAAATCGAGTACAAGCACCACCATCTTTGATTACAATAGTCGGTGCTTTGACCGAAGTATCTCCTTCGCCCTGATAGTATGTGTGTGGGTCGGTAAAAGTGCTTCCAGTAAGAGCACACACATCGTGTGCCATTCCTCTATGCCCAAGCGCATCATGAGCGCGATTTGGGAGCACCTTGATATCCAAAATATCATCACCTTCCACTTGTGTAACTTCTTCTATTTCAAAGGCATTAAACGTAACAACATCTTCGATTGTTTTTGTATCAGGCAATGCTTCTTTACTGTAGGTTTGCAACCACGCTTTGGAGAATTTCATAATTTTATTTATTATTAAAGGCAGTCATTGCTACTATTGGTAATACTGGCCAATACATTAAATTTCCAAGATATTTCGACCATGATGTTTGAATTTTTTTATTTACATCAACCGAGTATCTGCTACTTTCAGGATTAAAATCTTCTAATCTAAACCTGCCTATTTCTGTTACTACAGAAATAGCATCTGTTAGGTCAGCTGTTTGGTGATACACACCAGTAACTTTATATGTTTCGCCTTTTTTAATTTTTGTTACAGTTATGTTAAAACTATCAAAATATGTAAGACTTTTTTGCTCTGGATTATTAACAAAATCACTAAATATCTTTTTCTGACTTTCAGTAGGTTCATTTACTGTCAATTCTTCAAATGGAATAAACCCTCCAGAACCATCCTCGAAAGTTCGCTGGAAACCATCTCGTACAACAGTCACTTCACCCCCACGTAAAATAGGAAAAATAAATGGATTTTTTTCTAATGTCTTACTTGTCACAATACATGCAATTACAAAAAGTATACTTAGTACAAAAAATAAAATACTTTTCTTATAGCCTTGGTAAATAAGATATCCCATGAATGGAATAGCTAAATAAAATGCACTCCATCCGGAATTTACTGCTCCTCCAAGTGAAAAGATAACAGCTACTATGATTAAGATTGGTTTAACAAAATTCATACTTAAAATTGACTTACCAGTCTAAGGTCACCGTTATATAACATTCTAATATCGTCAATCCCTGTCTTTAGCATGACAAGACGATCAAGTCCTCCACCGAATGCGAATCCCTGATACTCATCAGGATTAAGGCCAGCATTGCGAAGTACGTTTGGATGCACCATCCCCGCCCCCATAATCTCTATCCATCCTGAAGCCGAACAAAGCGGGCAACGTTCTTCATTTTTAGTTCCCTTTCCATCACACTTAAAACATTCCATATCTACTTCAACAGATGGCTCGGTAAACGGAAAAAAAGACGAGCGGAAACGCACAGGAGTATCGCGCTCTAAAAATTTTGAAAAATAATTTTCAAGTACCCCTTTTAGGTTAGCAAGCGTTATATCTTTTCCAATCATAAGACCTTCAACTTGATAAAACTGTGCTTCGTGTCGTGCATCTGTTGCTTCGTTACGAAACACTTTACCAGGTACAGCTACTGCTAACGGAAACTCTTTTTTCTCCTTTATCCATCGCTCAATAGTACGAACCTGAACACCTGAAGTATGTGTACGAAGGACATGCCCCAATGAACCAAATGTATCTAAGGCTTTTTGCTCAGCGGGCGTTAATGGGGTTGGAATATGCGAGCTTGGTTGTATCCAAAATGTATCTTGCATATCTCGTGAAGGATGATCACGCGGAGTGTTGAGGGCGTCAAAATTATACCACTCACTTTCAAGTTCTGGGCCATCAACTATATCAAAACCAATATCAGTAAAAATCTGAGCAACCTTATCAACTGCTTGCGTAATTGGGTGAAAATGACCGTTCATGGCTCTATAATAACAGATTTATTGAGTTAAAGAAATTTTATAGTAAATGGAGTATAGAGTATAGAAAAGTTTACTGTCTTCATTTTCTTGTCTATACGCTATATTCCATTATCTATATTCTTCCTTACTTCTTCGTATCCTGTAACACCCACTCATTTTTTCTATTAGCAAGTGTATCGAACACTGCGCGAGGAAGCAGTACCATTCCTAAAAATGGATAGATAAAAAAGAAGATTGGGAAGTTTCGATAGAGCTCCTGTTTATCGTCTGAAAGTAAACTCCCAATATAGAGTGTGAGCAGGAACATCGAAAGCATCACCATTGCAACGAAAGATATAATGGTTGTATTAAAATAAAATAAATCAAACGTTGGCATACTTGGATGTATACCTATAACAAGCCATTGCTCTACCATTTGTGAATAATGCTTTATAGATGTATAGAGCACATAAAAAGCAACATACACACTATAAAATACAAACATAAACGCAACAGGTAATGTAAACATACCAAAGTTACCGTATTTCTTTTTAAAGAAAAGCTCTTTATAGTCTATTGAGTTTTCTAAAAAACCTCGAGCCCAGCGAAGACGCTGTGCGAAGTAGCCTCTAAACGTAGAA
>CAZEXZ010000039.1:0-6021 GCA_964516655.1 uncultured Candidatus Saccharibacteria bacterium
CAAAAATGCGCAAAATACACAGTCTAAATCCTCGTTTACAGTCATGGAGAGGCATCGTCATAGATATGAAGTTAATAACAAGTATGTTGCCCAATTAGAAGCAAAAGGGTTAGTATTTTCTGGGACATCTCCAGATAGACTCCTCATGGAGATAGCTGAGTTACCAAAAGATAAGCATCCATTTTTTTTAGGAACACAGTTTCATCCAGAATTTTTAGCACGACCGCTTTCACCGCATCCGCTATTTACTTCCTTCATAAAGGCTTCAATTAAAAATAAGAAATAATTTTCTGCTACACTATAGGAATGAGTTTCCCAAAACTATTGAAAGAAAGTGCACGGCATATCAATACGTTACTTTTTGTAGGAGGTTTTATATTTGATTTATTGATTCTTCCTGACGCAGGACATCTTCTTACTGTTTGGATTGGATTACTCTATTTGAGTATCGTGGCTGTAGCTATTGGGCTACGTGAATATGTTATTTCAAGAAATACTGCCTCTGATGCAGAAAGAAAGATGTTTTCATTTCTTACATTTGTAATAGCATATTTCTCAGGTTCTGCTCTTTCATTTGTATGTGTCTACGCTATTAGAAGTTCTATTTTTTCTGTTTCTTGGCCTCTTCTCCTTATTTTATTTTTTTGTGTTCTTGCGAATGAGTTAGTTTCTTCTCATCATTTTAGGTTTAGTTTAGATGTTGGTGTATTTCTTATCGCACTTCTTTTTTTTATAGTATTTAATATGCCTCTGTTTCTTAAAGTTCAAAATGATACGACCTTTATGATAAGTACTATCTTTGCTGTGGTGGTGTCATGTATCTTTGTGTACTTCATTTCTTTTACTTCAGAGTCAGCTAAAGAAGAAGCTCCGCGTTCGTACGCGCTTGCGTTTGGCATTCCAATGTTTATTGGAATGCTCTATTTTCTCAATGTGATACCTGCAGTCCCGCTATCACTTACAAAAGCAGGTGTATATCATAGCGTAGAACGAAGTGAAGCTGGCTCCTTCTATGGTGTAGAAGAAACAGACACAAGACTCTTTTCGTCTCTGCATACTCCCGTATTTCATCTTTCAGATGAAGATAATGGTGTTTATTTTTTTAGTTCCGTTGGTGCACCAGCAGAACTAACAGCGCCGCTTAGTCATGTGTGGGAGTTTTATAATGAGCAAGCGCACAAATGGGTGCAGCGTGCCTCAATCGAATTTACGCTCGCTGGTGGAAGGGAAGATGGATATAGAGCCTATTCTCAAAAAGAAAATGTTGAGGAGGGGCTATGGAGAGTTACTGTAAAAGTCGATGATAAGCGTATTGTTGGTCGTATGAAGTTTTACATCATAAAGGATGCTTCACAAAAAAATACATTACATAGAGTCACGCTATAACTAATCAATCAAAAAAGATCTGCCTTAGAATCCATCTCGAGAAATTGAAGCAGATGTGCGCTCCAAACTAGTAGCTCTACGCAACAGATGTTCATTTCCTTTTGGGATGATTGTTCTGTGTGGGGCGTCTGCTATTGCTTCTGCAATAGAAAAAAGATTCTCATTTGATGTTATCCATTTTCTCCCAAAATGATTTAAATTAATAAGTTTGGAATAGCCTCTTAACGTTTTTTCTCCATTTTTTACTAAAAAATATTCATGAAAGTACGAGAGCACTAACTCTCTAATAGTCCTGTAGACTGGGTCTCTCCAGCCAAGAACTGCATGGTTGGTTTTACTAATAGCGCCAAAGTAACCATTCTCTTTGTAAATTGTTATGACATGATCATAGTCATTGTCAGTTACTTTTAGGCTAATGATAAGTGGTTTTCTTTTTTGATGTAGGAGTGCAGCACATGCAAGAAAAGCACCTTCTAAACAATGTGCTTTTCTAGATTGAATTACTTGATGAGCAGATTGGCATGTTTCACCACTCTCCTCATGATTAAACGGTATGCTCTCCAAATAGTTTTGAATTTTTTCAGGAGTTGATAGATTTTTTAAAAAAATCACATCTGTATCTGTGTATATTTTACGAGCCATAGTGTAGTTATTTTGGACATACTTCCATAAGTGCCTGGATATCATCATCCCCAAGTTCAGTGGATGTTGCACTGTTTACAGCATACATTATGGAATACATGCTTTTCGTATGGTTGATCCCAAGTACGTGCCCAAGTTCGTGGGCCACAACTCTTCTTAATTTAATAAGATCATTATATTGATAGATATCAATTGTGTTTGAGCTAGGACTAAATCTTCCTTCTGTGAACTTTTTTGCACCAAGAGCATTACTTTTTTCTATAAGACTATTAATATATGATACAAATTCATTGTACTTTTGTACTTTAGCATTTATTGAATTCATGAAGAGGATAAGTGTCTCTTTTCTTGCTGTTAGGTCTTGTGACATCTGTTTCAATGTTGCAAGTTCTTTGGTCATTTCATTGTAGACTTCCGCAGGCGCCCCTCCTTGGCTATTGTATAAGGTTACTTTATCTGCATATAATTTGTAGCGAGCATTAAATGCTTCACTATCCTTTGTTAACTGTTCGCCATCACCTTCGTAAATCATTTTTTCTTGCTCATACGCATTCTTTAGTACCTCAGCAGCATCTTTTGAGTTTTGTATTTCTAATGCAAGATTATTGATATTTTCTGTACTGGCTTGTCTCTCATCATAAATAAGGTTTATGGTAAGTGGTCCATTTTCATCGTACACAAACAGTTTTTTACCAAGTTGGTCACCCCACAGAGAAGCAGCTGCATCAATTTCTTGAATAAACTTTGCTTTTGATATTCCAAAATTTGCATCAAATCTACCAATTTTATAACCCATTGTTACCTTACATGGTGATACTTGAGGATGGTATGACTCATCAGTATCAGATTGTCCCTCTTGCATTGAAAGATAGGTAGCGGAGGTAGCTGTTTTTGGAACAGCTACCGGTTCCTGTGCCTGAGGAGTGTTGGCAGGTGAAGGGTCACCAGATGTATTGGTTGGTTCAAGAGTACCACTTGAGGTGGTGTCGGGTATTTGGTTGTCCTTTTGTTCGAGTTTTGGGGCTGTGATTTTCTCAATATGAATTGGCACAAGAGTATGTTTTTTTTCAGAAATGGTAGAGATAACATCCCTAGTACCAATAAGTACAAGAGCCATAATTGTGAGACCAAGGAACGTTATAATTTTAAAAATTGAAGAAACCATGACACTATTTTAGCATAGCTGAATGCTCCTTATAAACAAAGGTTCATTTGAGATTTGCTATTGTTGAGGTGAGGTTGATGTACTTTTCTCGATGAGTGCAGGGGTTGATGTTCCTTGAGTGAGTGCGACTGAGTACCCACCATTTTTCTCAACTAGAGTGTACACGATACTTCGAGTTGGACCAGTAGGGTCACTCATCACGTCATTTTTTAGGTACGTCGGAAATTCTCTCACAAGTTCATTATTTTTAATAGTGAAGCTATCATGCCCCATGTAACCTTCAAAAAGTGCGCCTACCTTTGTGTCGTCTTCTTTTAATTCAGGAATGCTAACTGGAAGTAATTGTGTTGCGCTTGCAGTCGTATACATGTAGACCTCGCCATAACTTCCAGAACCTTGAGCCATAGTTGTGATAACGAGCTCTTCAAATCCGTCGTTGTTTAAATCGGCGTACAGTGCATTTGTCATCTTGTTAACTTCAAGAACGATAGGGGTGTCTGTACTAAAACCAGACGGAGTAATAGTAATCGTACTCAAACTCTGACCAACAGGATTTGTTTCAACGAGTTTAATCTTTTTACCATCTTTAGTTGTGTGAACGCTCTTATCTTCAGGCATAACTTCTGTAGTAGTAGCTACAGGAATTTCAGGGGCTTTAGCTTGAGTTGCATGCGTAGCTGCGTAGTACACTGTATAGCCAAGTAAGACTAAGGTGATAATACAAAGCGCGATGTAGATAGATCGTTTCATTATGGTGCTTAATTGGTTGTTGAGGTAGCAGTAGATGCTGGTACCTTAAATGCTGCCTTAAGGTCATTTCTTGCCTGCTCGACACTCTTTTTAAAGGTTTCCTCAATTGTTTTCAGTTCTTCTTTTTTAGTGTCAATTTTAGCTTCAGGAATTTCCTTTGGTAAGGATCTCATGGTTATTCTGTATGTGAGTTGTGCTTTTTGAATAGAATCTTTTAGATTTGTACGGACAGTTTCTCCTGCAACACTGTTAGTACAATCCATCTTTGCTTTTGTCTTGGCGTTATTAATGTCTGAAGTAAGGGTCGTAAGCGCTTTGTCAGCGGCAGTCTTTCTCGTTGCAATAAGGGCGTCAACTTCATTTCTGTGCGCAAGAAGTACTGCGTCGATCGCCACTTTCTTTATCTCTAAGGCCTTATCAATTGCTGTAGTGAAAGCTGCAATCGCTGTTCTCTGTTCATCAGTTTTCGCACGTTTTGTGAGTTCTTCTAGCTGTGATTTTCTTTTTGTCTCATTTTCGTCACGACGTGTATCTATTTCTGTTCGTTTTACTTCTCGTTTATCTTCACGTTTTTCGATGTTCTCAACTCTCTTTTCACCAGATGTTTGAGCACCATTTCCAATATTGACAAGGAGTTTGTCTATTTGTGCACAAAAACCGAGCTCCCTTGTTGAGGATGCGTTTTTGAGTCTAGTTGTTGTTGCATTCTGGCGTAGTGCATTTTTAGGTTCCGGTCTCTCCTCTCTTCGGTCTTGTATTTTTTGAACAGGTGAACTTGTGGATCTCATGTAGAGCGCTGGTCGAGGTTTCTCCGTTTCTTGGGAGACTTCACCGTCAGTCTCAGCAAAGATAAGTGTCGGTATAAAAAGTGAACTAAGTAACATCGTTGAAAGTAATTTTTTCATAGGTGTGTGTTAAAAATTAGTACTAATAGTTGGTTCTGCAATATCTGGAACTGATGTTTTAAGTTCAGCTTGTGCTGCTGCTGTAATGTCTGCAGATTGCCCATCAACAATATAGTCGATAATAGCATCATTTGACGCTGCCGCTGTTGGCTCTGCCGTTACTCCAGGTGTGTCTGATTTTGTGGTGGTTGCCACAGGGGGTGTTTGAGTTATCGCCTTATTCGAGGAATTTTTTGACATTGCAAAATAGATTGCCCCAAAAATAACAATGACACCGATTAGACTTATGATGATATTTTTTGTTGACATATGTTTAATGGTTATGTATATGAATAAAGTATACAACTATTGTACGAATTGGTTATACACATACTCAAAATGTGCTTGAAATAATACTTTTTATCAGTTGATATGGTTACAAAAGCAGGGAATTAATTGCTATACAAATAATCACAACTATCCCCAGTAAGACTCCAAGTAGAATATGTTGTATGTGCTGCTTTCTTATTTCTATAAAAATCATCATGAGGAGCGCAACAGTAAGAACAATAAGTAGCAATGAGTAGATCGTGCCTATATAATACGACGCATTAAAAATAACTTTTTGGTAGAGGTGTATATCTTGAAGGGTGTTTTTAATTGAAATTGAAGAAGGTACATCTGCTCCAGTTTTCTTTCCAAAAAGTTGAACAACAAAAAGCACTTCCCTGTCATTTGCAATACCTGGGACCGTTGCTATTCCAATATCCTCATAACGAGGGTCCAAAATATTTTCTCTGTGTTTTGGAGAGTTCATCCATGCATTTTCTACTTCTGTTGAACTTCTAAAATTGATGGCTAAGTTTTCTCCAGCAAATAAAAACGAATACCCTGCCTTATCAAACCAGTGCCAAGGACTAGTTCCATCAGGTGCAAAGTGTGCAAAATAATGCCGAGTGGTCATATCTTCGCCTTTATATCTTGCCGCAGTAAAAAGTTGCGGATTATAAAAAAGAGGGGGCAAGCCATGCTCAATTCTTGTTTTATTTGTTAAGTCAACAAGTACCGAAGAAACAACAGAAGATCCAAACGTCGTTGTTCTTACTATGATATATGATGTAAATGATACCAGAAGCAGAAAGATAGCACCTACAAGAATAGTAAGAATGACATGTTCCCTAAAAAAATGGGGTT
>CAZEXZ010000040.1:0-945 GCA_964516655.1 uncultured Candidatus Saccharibacteria bacterium
CAGTAAGATTTGCATGTCGTAGAGAGAGTTCATCAAGAATAGTTTCAATTTCAGAAAGTGTCATTGTATATAGGTAAAGCCCCTTAGAGTGAGAAACAAATACTCACCAAGAACACGGAAACACTAAGTGCTGTTTTGGTGCCCAGATTCACGAGCTCTTATTGTGCAAGTGAATCAATAAACTTTTGAAGATCTGCGTTGCCAGGGTTACGTCTAAGCAATTCATCAGCAAGTGGCTTTGCAAGCTTTGGTTCTCCTCCATCACGAAGTGCTAATGCTAGGAAATAAGCAATGTTTGCATTGTTTGGGTCTTTTTCAAGACCAGTCTTAAGTGCGAGCACTGCATTGCCATAATCTTTCTTACCGTAGAAAAGAAGACCGGCCTGAACATAGGTTGCAGGATCATTTGGAGCACTCTTTATTGCTTCAATCGCGTAATTAATAGCCCCTTCTACATCATTCTCAGAAGCTTGCAACTGACTCATTAGATAGAGCGCATCTGCGAAGTTCTGCTTCTTTGTGAGCGCTTCTGTTAAATGAGTTCTAACACCGTCTTTTGTACCAGCAGAGGTTTCAAGTCGTGCAAGCATAAGATATAGATATGGATTTTCTGGATATAACTTAACAGCTTCCCCGTATGAGGCTTTTGCATTTGTAAAAGCTTTTTCCTTATCAAACGGAATAGCTAATTCATACGCACGACCAAGAGAAACATAGTTTTGATAATTAGTTGGATTAAGTTTTACAGCCATAAGCCCAGCATCAACAGCTTCAGCAGATTTCTTTCCGTATTCATTCTTTAGTGCCTCCTGATCAGCTGCATTTGTTGCTACAAGGTTTCTGTTTGAGGTAATGGCATACTCTACGAGAACTCGATAAAATCCATCAAATGGATACACCTGTGCCGCTTTCTTTACTAAAAGTTCTGCATCCTCAATCTTTGTT
>CAZEXZ010000040.1:955-5653 GCA_964516655.1 uncultured Candidatus Saccharibacteria bacterium
TGAGATTTATTGTAATACGAAAATGCACGCACTTTGTTTATCGTAAGATCTGCATTTATTCCTAATATAAGAGCAACTGGAATAAAGAGATAAGCAAGCTTCTTACTTGGATGAAACTCAGTAAGACGTGCCTTTGCCATTCCAAGACCAGAAATAACCATCCACATCACCAACATCGCATACGAAAGTGGAACAAGCCAAGCCACTGAAATAAAGTAAAGAATAGTTATAGCTAAGAGACCAAGAACAATATGTTCACGACCTTCCCTGTTTTGTCTATAACTAATAATAGTACTATAGAGTGCTGACAATGTGAGAAGCATGAAAGAAATCAAACCAATGAGCCCCAATGTTACAAACATTGTAGTCATCGTATCTGCCCCTTGTGCAAAATCATATCCAAAATAGGTAGAGTTGATGACATCCTGTGGCTTATGTAGTTGCCAAGCTCGAGCGAAGTTTCCGGCCCCTATCCCAAATAATCCATCTTCCACTAATACTTGTTTACCGACAACGAGCGTACTTGAAAGATTTGGTCTAATACTGTTTTGGGAAGAAAGTGTTACAACCCACGCAACAAAAAGACATGCAGTAATGAGGATAATTGCCTTGTATTTCTTCTGAAGTTTTCCTTTTGCAATATAGAAAAAACACACGAGCGAGAAAAGACCAATGTATGCTGCAAAAGAAAGTGAACTTGAAAAACTAGAGAATAGCACTTTTGAAAAAGCTAAAATACTTCCACCGATCATGAGCGCACTCACAAACGCAAATGCAGATATACCAAGTATTCCAAGAATAACAATCTTGAGAATATGTCTTGTTCTCTCAGGCAATGTTCGAACAAGGTACATTATGACAGGGAGTGACAAAAATGCAGCACCAGAATATTGGTTGAAAGCTTCACCAAAGAAAATAATCCCTGGATTTTTTGAAAAAAGAGAAGATGCTATTACTGCAAGTGAGAATGTAACATATGAAATGAACTCGAGTCGAGAGACACTATGCCATGTACGCGTAACGGTGGCAGCAAAAACGTAAGAAAAAAGTGCAACAAACACAAGTAGCATCATTGCAATATGGTAGGTTACATCTCCTGTAAAACCCGTTTTAGGAATAAAAAATAAAGGAGCACCGACAACCACACAGATTGTTGCGTATTGATAAAGGCGTGTAAAAAATCGAGTTAACAGTTTCATAGTTTTGTATTGTTACTAATAAATATATATCTTATATTATATCGCGTTTATCCTGATTCGTATCTGTGGACAGGGAATGCCAGAAAACTACACGTTAACAAGGTATACTGATGACATTATGGACCCTTCCACACAAACTAGTACCAAACCACAAGCTTCAGGTATCCAAGAGAACAGTAACCCTTCTCTTTCTCCATCTGATCTACGTGATGAACCACAGGAACTTTCACCGAAAGATACCCCTGTTATATATCATACAAAAAATCTGTACCCTGCAGTCCGACACATCATCATTATCCTCATTGTTATCTTTTGTGTTGCACTTATTATATTTCTAATGCATCAAAATGGAAAAAGTATCTATGATAACGGCATCTAATTTACTTTCGCGTGTCCCTCCACTTTTTGCTGACCTCGACAACATTCTTGCTGGGGAAATTAATTGTACTACCTCCCTTCTTTCAAAGTATGCAGTTGATGGGTCTCCGTACCTTGTAATGCCTCAAGCAATTATATTCCCAAAAAATACGACCGACATAAAACATGTGCTCTCTTTTGCTAGAGAATACAAAATACCAGTTACTCCTCGTGGTAAAGGTACCGCACAAAGTGGAGGCTCACTCGGTGAAGGAATTATTCTTGATATGACTAGATACTTCAGTCAAATACGAAATGTAAACATGATGGAAAATACAGTAACTGTCGATGCCGGGGTTACTGTTGGCTCATTATTAGAAAAGCTCCATGCATGGCACTTTGATATCCCTCTTCTCTCAAAGAGTGACAAAGAAAGCACTGTTGGTGCACTCGTTGCTACCAAAAGTGCCTCCGGGAGTTCTTTTCATAATGGAACCATTAGAGAATGGATTGAAGGAATGACTGTTGTTGTAGATACAGGAGAAGAACATCACATCACAGATGGCATTACACCAAGCGGGCGACTTCTTGGTATCTATCAATCTGTCTTTCCACTCCTTACAAAAGAGAATCCAATCATCCGAGCCGCAAAACCAGTTTCTCACGATGATGCCTCAGGGTACAACATATGGAATACATCTATTGGTCCTCGTCAACTTATTGATCAATTGGTCGGTTCAGAAGGAACGCTTGGGATCATCACCTCAATCACCTTTCGAATAAGTCCACATAAGCCACACCGCATCACAACGTGTATCCCTATTACTTCTACAGGATTGCTGTCCACGTACATAGAAATAGCTAAACATCATAAAGGCGAGCATATTTTTATGTATGATCAAGCATTCATGCAGCTCGCAGATAAATACTACCCAACCCTTGTACCTTTTTTCCCAGATACACCGTACACGTTACTGGTAACCCATTCTTCAAATGACAGAGAAAAACTACACCAGATGATTCGTACTTTTAAAAGAGCGTTGCCCATTGAAGAGCATTTTCTTAAAACAATTGAGGACGAAAGTGTCATAGAAAGAATCACTGACAGTGAATTCCAAAACTCACTCACAAACACCTACACAAACGGAGCACTGTTCCCAACCATGGCTGCAAATGGGCTTATTGTCACCATACCTCAACTTGCAACAGTCCTTTCAGAACTTGAAACATACCTTGACTCTATCGGTAACCTCTATATCATTACGGGGAATGTTGGGAGTGGACACTTAAGTGTCGTCACGTTATTTGACCCTAGGTCTCGCACATATGACGACGACCTTCTTTTGTATGCTAAACATATTTTTACAATCATTAAAAAATATAAAGGAGGGATTAGTGCAATAGGTGGTGAAGGATTGATGCGTACTCCATTTATCTCATATGTCTATAGCGACGCAGCATTACTCGTTTTTAAAAAAATTAAAGATGTATGGGATCCACTTTCTATATTTAACCCTGGCAAAAAACTTGGAACAAGTACAAGCTACCTGCAACAACACCTAAGAAGACCGCCACGAGAAAAAGATACTCATTGGCTATAACTATAAAAGGTGGAAGCTTCGCTTCCACCTTTTTGTATTACCTCTCTTCTTTCTTTACCAAATGCTTTACTTGGTCTTCAGGATTGTAACTTGCTCTCACAACTTGTCTTGCCCAGATACGAAATTCCTTTCCCCATTCCCCTTTAACACGAAAACCAATTGCGATAATAACATCCGTATTATATACAAAGGTTTTGCGAGAAACTTTTTTAGACCCTTCACGTTGTGTCACAACTAATTCGCGCTCACTTATTGCTTTCACTAATTCTTTTTCTCGATAAATTTTTTTAAGGTGATCATTAATCGTTGGAATACTTCTTCCGTAGATTCGTGCAATTCTTTTTTGTGTACTCCACACTTCATTATCAAAAATAAAAACACCCTCCTTAACAAGGTTCGGTTGATTGTCGGTATGAATTCGAGGGAGCAGACTATGCTTATTCATAAGAGAAGTATATCAGAGGAACGATTATTTTTTTATACTCAAATTTTCTTCAAAACTAAAAAACTCATAGTCCTTTTTGAAAAGTTTGATTGCAATATGATAAATACTGTATGTGATGAAAAACGCCGCAAACACGTCAATTGAATAGTGAAGGTGTGCAAGAAGAACAATAACTCCAAAGATAACCGATGTTGCCAAAAAAAGAATCCTGAGATATAAATGATTCCAAAAAATAAGAGCAACTAAAAACGGAAGTCCGGTGTGCCCTGAAAAGAAAAGATCGTTCCCTGTTGTAATGAAGTTAAGTAATCCAGAATCAAGCATGAGCTTTGTTGGATATGGACCAAGGTGCGTAAGTGACACAAACATTGCTCGAATGATAATAAAAAGAGAAACAGATTTAATTAAAAAAGGAGCTGTTTTTCTAAACACAAAACAAAGAAACACAACAAAGAGTGTCATCGTAATTGCACCATG
Source organism: uncultured Candidatus Saccharibacteria bacterium (assembly GCA_964516655.1). Classification (GTDB taxonomy): domain Bacteria; phylum Patescibacteriota; class Minisyncoccia; order Phycocordibacterales; family UBA5272; genus UBA11704. Next base: position 5,035 of record CAZEXZ010000040.1, read on the forward strand.
TACAAAAATAAGTTCAAAATCAAAGACTGGCGTATTACTTAAAATAAGGTCTTCAACATAATTACTTGCTCTCACTTCTGCATATCTACTTGCAAGATGCGTCACATACACACTTAAAACAAACAAGAGGAGTGCCTCAAGTAACGAAGCATAGTATCTCCATTTGGAAACAGGTTTAACTACTTTCTCTTCTTTCATGTGTTTCATAGTATACCAATAAAATAAGCCATTTTATGGGATACATGGGTATAAGGATACTGTCAAGATGGTACTTGACAAAAGTATATAAATATGCTAGACTGTTCGTAGAAAGTTCTATAAGTTCTGAACCCGGGCCCTTTGTTTTGCCCCAACCCCAGACCTGCACGTTTTTGACATTCCTTTGTATTGTGCACATTGCGTGCAGGTACAACCCTAAAGGAGTGAAAAACCATGAAAATGGTAATACAACAACGCGCTACGGACTTCGATGGCATCATGGCATTCATACTGCTGATGATTAACTATCGAAAAAAGGGATACTTTCCAACGAAAATTACCTGGAAAAATATCTGCACTCTTCTTGACCGCTTTTGCGAGTACATGAATCGAGTCCATATGTTTTTCCTAGATCAGTCAC
>CAZEXZ010000041.1:0-5595 GCA_964516655.1 uncultured Candidatus Saccharibacteria bacterium
ATCCAAAATTCTTAATTGAGCTTTTCAAAAATGAAAGCCAAGAAATCGCGCAAGGCGTTGTGGAAATCGTAGCAGTCGCACGTGAGCCAGGTAGTCGTTCAAAAATTGCCGTTAAATCAAATGATGAGCGAGTAGATCCAATCGGAGCATGTGTTGGTCAGCGTGGTGTACGAGTATCAGCTATTACAGAAGAACTTTCAGGTGAAAAAATTGACGTAATTGAATGGTCTGCGGATGCTCGTCGTTTCATCGCAACGGCTCTTTCCCCTGCCAAAGCTATTTCTATCGAACTTAATGAGGAAGAAAAGAAAGCAGTCGTAACTGTTTCTCCAGAAGAACAATCTCTTGCTATTGGAAAAGGAGGGCAAAATGTTCGCCTTGCTGCAAAGCTTACCGGTTGGAAGATTGATATTGTTTCAGGTGGAGAAATGATTGCTGAAGCCGATGAAGCAGGTATTCTAACTATTGAAAATGGTGTAGCAGATGAAACTCTTACTGAGGAGGTAACAGAGGTGCTTGAGGCACTTAATGTAACCGAAGCTGAAGCTCCAAAAAATGCAGAAGTAGAAAATGCTATTGAAGAAGAGTCTGGTGAAGCAACTTCCGTTGTTGATGTAACTTCAGAGGGTGAAAAGATTGTAGATGGTGATACACCGAGTGCTTCACCTGTTGAGGAAGTAAAGTAATATAGTACACTTACTAAATATCATTACTAATATAATCATTTCCACATATATGAATTTACTACATGACATTACACCAGGAAAAAAAATTCCTGAAGAAATCAATGTTATCGTTGAAATTAATAAAGGTTCAAAGAATAAATATGAACTTGATAAAGAGACTGGTCTCATTATGCTTGATCGTGTGATGTATACATCACAAGACTATCCATTTGATTATGGTTTTGTACCACAAACCCATTGGCATGATGGTGATCCGCTTGATGTTGTCTTACTTACAACACACCCACTTACCCCTGGACTACTCTTAGTCGCACGTCCAGTTGGAGTATTCGATATGATTGATGACGGAGAGAGTGACGCTAAAATTTTAGCAGTTCCAGTAAAAGATCCACGCTTTAATGACATTAAAGATTTAGGTGATGTGAACCCACACACAATTGAAGAGATCAAGCATTTCTTTGAAACGTACAAGCAGATTCAAAAGAAAGAAGTTACTATTCCAACAATACGAGATGCAAAAGCTGCGATGGAGGTTATCGAAGAAGGTGTTGCCCTTTACAAGAAAGAATTTTCTAAAAACTAAAAAATCCTCCCACCTGCTTTGTTGCATCAGATTTTTGCTCCCGCAATGTACTAGTTGTACATCTTGGTTGCAAAAATCTGATGCGCCTCGCATCTGGAATAATTTTTTCATTTTTAGGACCACATTATTTGTTTGCATTACTAACCACTAACCACTAGTACCTAGTCATTGTCCCCATGAAAATAGAAAAAAAAGACTTACCAAAAGGATTGGTAGAATTTAAAATTATTGTCGATACAGAAGAATTCGAAAGTTATCACGCAAAGGCTTTTGCGGAAGTGCAGCAGTCAGTTGAGGTTGATGGTTTCCGAAAAGGAAATGCACCAGAGGCACTCGTTGTAAAGAAGTATGGTGAAATGATTATCCTTGAAGAAATGGCTAATCTCGCACTCCGAAAGGCATACGTTCAAGCAATCGATGAACATAAGATTAACCCAATTACAGAGCCGCAAGTGTCTATTACAAAGATTGCAAAAGGAAACCCTCTTGAGCTTACTATTACTGTTCCGGTGTTACCTGAAGTCACACTTCCTGAGTACAAGAAAGTTGCAAAGGAAGTTGTTAATGATGGTGAAAAAATTGAGGTCACTGATAAAGATATCGAAGATGTGCTAGAAGAACTTCGAAAAGGCCGCGCTACAGAACATAAACATGAAGGCCATGAGCATGCGCATATTCATGACGAGCATGATCATGAGGGGCACGATCACTCTCATCAAGATGAAGGAAAGGAAGAAGGCGCCGTACCTGAAGTAAAGGAGACTAAAGAAGCAAAACCGGAAATAGTTCTCCCAGAATTAAATGATGATTTTGCAAAAAGTTTTGGAGATAACTTCACATCACTTGTCGATCTCAAGAGTAAAGTTGCTGAGAATCTTAAACTTGAAAAGGAGCAAAAGCTTCGAGAAAAGCGTCGTAGCGCTATTATGGAAAAGCTTGTAGCAGAAACAAAAGCTGAATTGCCAGATGTTATGGTTGAAGGTGAATTAAATAACATGCTTCACCAAATGAAGGCTGATATCACACGTTTTGGTGGCACATGGGAAGAGTATCTTACACACACGAAGAAAACTGAAGAGGAAATTAAAAAAGATTGGGTCACAGATGCTCATAAGCGTGCAATGAGTCAGCTTATCTTGCATAAGATTGGGCAAGTTGAGAAGCTACAAGCCACCGAAGAAGAAGTTGAAGTTGAACTTGTACGATTATTAGCAACAGTTCAAGATGCTGATGAGGAGAGAGCAAAGGCGTATTTGTATCAGGCACTTACTAACGACAAAGTCCTCAAGTTCCTAGAAGAAAGTAAGTAATATACACCGAAACATATATTGATGATATGCTCGCCAATTTTTGAAAAAGTTTCTCAACGTACAATTTTGTACGTCTCCAAACTTTTTTCAAAAATTAGCTTCGCCTCTCATTCACTATCTGCCTCGGCTGTCGTGAGCATTACTTTAGTAAGTAATAAAAATACAATACAAAATGAAAAAAGCGGCACCGTACGGTGCCGCTTTTGTTTTTGGAAGAGTTACTTCTTGATAAATACTCCCCACCCTCTCCTCACCATCCAGATGCCGATGATAGTGGTAAACCCAATATCCATGAGCATAAGGAGTGTTTTTGCATCTGGTAGAGTAATCATAATGATGACAAGAACTAATGCTAGAGCATTCATAAGAATGTCTGACCAAAAGTGGGTCATGAGTGCATGGTGACTATCCTTAACATGCTCTTTCCCATGACTGTGTGCATGACCATGGTGATGTATGTGATTATGGTGTCCGTGATGATGATCACCTTCTCCACAAAAATCAGAATGTTCTTTTGCAATCAGTACAATTTGGAGAAAAATAAGCACAAGTACTAAAAGGCTTGTAATGGCGAGTGTGTGTACATCTCGAAAGATGTAGTTATCACCATAAATAACAATGAGTGCATTATTCCATGCCTTATAAAGTGGCACAAAACCACCGATACAGACAAGTGCCCCACTAATGCGTGCGACATATCTCCCGACCTTACCAACAGTCAGAAGGGCGACGGAGTACGCAAGTATCTCAACGATGTCTCCAAGAGCGTGGAACATTTCTGCAAACATTGTGCCTGATTGCGTCACATCATGTGCGTGATCTGTTACGATATAAATCATGACACCTAAAAGCAAGGCAGCAAAGATTCTAAGAGGCCTTGGAATATGTTCTGAGCACTGCAGTGCCAGATATTCAAATACCAAAGAAACGTTCATGGTACCTCCTGTATGGAATTAAAAGAGCTACGTCTATCCTATAGGATGTACTATTTTTTGCAAGCTACACTAAAAATACTATGGCTTGTAGAAAATAAAAAATGAGCGACGCCTACGGCGTCGCTCATGTAAGTTCCTTGCTACACGATCCTATTGATGGTGTTCGTGATTGTGTTCGCCGTGAGACTTGTGCCCTTTTTTCATGTTAACAGGACATGTTCCACATGCACATTCAGTAACAATTGCTATCAAACCTCCAATAATAGCAATATTTTTTAATGCCATAATAAGATTCATTCCAACGGCAATATTCCCGTGTACAAAAACAGTGACAAGTGCAGTGTAAACGATAAGTGCCCACCCCGTCATGCATGTTCTATAGCCCCATGCAAAAGCGATGGCAACAGGTATTTCAATTATAATAACAAGAAGTGTTACAAGTCCTGCGAGTGGAATATGAAGCGAAGCAATTGATTGTGTGGTGTCAGAAAAGTGTGCAAGCTTTTGAAGACCTGCAACAACGAACAGTAATGCGATAAGTGAACGAGAAAGAAGAGCGTAATTTATTTTCATATACAATGTAAATGGTGATAATGCCCTTTCGGGTAGTATCAGTGTACCATTGATTTTATTTTAGGACTGTGGAATCACACAGGTATCTTTTAACAAGAATTATTCTTTTGTTGCTTTGATAAACTCTGCGATCACCTCTTGTGAAATCGAAACCACCTTATCGTTTAGTTCTGGGTGATTTTCATTAATGAGTTGTAAGAATTTTTCAATATCACCTTCTTCTAGATAGGTTGTTGCAAGGCCTGCTTCATCTTCAGAAAGAGATGCTGTTATTGCAAGCATGGTTCTTTCCAAGATACTATCCCCAATATGAATGATGATGGTATCTCTTACTTCTTGAGATATACCTGTTAGGTCAAGCTTTTCCTCAAGTGTACGTGTCAATTCTTTGTAGTCCATAAAAGTATATATAATTAATTAAATAGTTTACTAAAATCAAGAACTTCATTTGGGCGAATTGTGTTAATATTTCCGCTTGAGATGCCAAATGATTTTGGGTCTTCCATAATTTTTCCAAGCATTTCAAGTATTTTCTGATTTTTTACATTCCCATCAGTGATTGTGTTGAATCCATCAAAGTTTGATTCAGAAAGAGTATGTTTTAGGATGTCCCATACAGTTTCTCCAGGGGCAACCGTGTGATGGATGAGTTCTGGGGAAATTGATGATGTGATTGTTTCTGTAACAGATGGAATACTAACCTCAGGGGTAACACTTGCAGTAGGTGTAGGTAGTATTTCTGGTGCTACGCTTGGTGTACTTATGTGAGCAGGTGTGATGTCTGGTGTTGCAATTGGTGTCGGTGTAGAGACTGGAGTTGAGGGTAGATTATCAGAAAGTGACGGAACACCCAACGATGAAAGTGTAGTATTGAGGTTCGGAAGATGTTCAGTTACGTAACTTGCAAGTGAAGGTACAACATGTTCTGCTACTATCTGACCAAGTGCAGCCGCCATAAGAGCTGAACTTAGAGCTCCAAGTCTTTTGTATGTTTCTGGAACCTTGAACCCTTGCAAATGATCGTCATCATCTCTGTTCTTGTCAAAAGCCTCTTGATTTTTTACCATCGTATCTAATATTTTTTTGAAAGCAACATATGATGATGCGGCAGTGAGAGCTCTAACACTAATTCCAGCTACCGTGATAACTGCGGTTGCACCAATAATAGGCGCTGATGTCAAAAAGACACTACCTAATGCGGCAGCACTAATACCAAGCCCTAACCCCAGTCTTTGCTTTGCTGTTGTTTTTTTATCTAAGAAATGAGCAGCTTTATCAAAAGTATTAAGTAGCTCCTTCCCTTTTAATCCAATTGTTTCAAGAGTAGACTTTCGAATTTTATGTGTATTCTCAGTTACAATAGCGTTACCAGCAAGAAGCCTCTCTTCTTTTTTAAGTTGTTCAGGAGTTTTGTTGTGCTGTGGAGATTTATCAATACGTGAGGTATTTTCAATTGATGAATCTACAGAGGGTTCATTTTTCGCATGCTTACCTCGTAGCCATGAAGT
>CAZEXZ010000042.1:0-5511 GCA_964516655.1 uncultured Candidatus Saccharibacteria bacterium
ATCTGCTTCATCTAGTACGATAGTATCGAAATAATCCATCTTGATTTTTCCTCGTTCGATAAGATCCTTAACACGTCCTGGTGTACCAATAACGGCATTCACACCAAGCTCAAGCTCCTTAATCTGTCTCATGATTGGAGAACCTCCAACACACGATACTGAGAAAAGCTTCATACCACGAGTAAATGCTATGAACTCTGCTTCGATCTGCATCGCAAGCTCACGAGTTGGTGTAAGAATCATAATTTTATGATCAGGATCTGCAACCAGCTTGTTAATAAGCGGAATAAGAAACGCTGCTGTCTTACCAGTTCCAGTTGAAGCAATACCAATCACATCTTTACCTGTTAGAACTACAGGAATAGCCTGATCTTGGATAGCTGATGGATTGATGAGTCCTTTTGCTGTTAAGTTAGCTGAAAGAAGTTCTGCGATATTAAAATCAGTGAACTTATGCTTTGGTGTATAACTTTCACTCTCACTTACTGCAGCTTCTTTGTTAATAAAAAGTTTTTCATCAATGTAGTCTTTCTTAAAACTTCTCTTTGCATTAAATGCACGAGGAGCTGAAGATGCCCCACGAGAAAAACCACCACGTGATCCACCGCGAGAAGAATACCCTCCGCGAGATCCACCGTCACGTGATGAATAGCCTCCTTCTCGAGGTGATGATGAGAACGAACGTCCGCGTGAACCAGATGACGGTGAACGTGTACGAGAATCCGAACGTGAGTCAGAAGACCCACCTGTTGTTATTGTATACATAGTTGTTGTTGTGTAGGACAAACGAAACTAGCAGTATTTTTGAGTAATATATTCACATAAAAGCACTGACAGATAAAATGTATGTCATGCGCCCAGTATCAAAAACATCGCCCAGTTGCCTTAATCCAGTTAAATTATAAATTATTTGCGCTCTGCTTCATTTGTGTGAAGACTCGTCTATCAGATGATAGAACTATGGTTAACCACAACGCGTCAAATAAGTTACTGACTACACATGGATATCCATAAGGAAATAATAGATACATTATAGCAAACATGCTACCAAATGTCAATGTTTTACAAAAACAGCAAAGTGAATCGATACGGCACACATTTTGTAAATATTTTAAATTAATTTTTTCTTTTTACTTTTCCATTTCAAAGCACGGTCGTTTTTCTGCTGAAAAACGCTCTCTACTCGCCTACCCGGCTCCGTAAGGCTTTGAAAGGAAAAGTTTTGTTTAAATGAAGACAAAGAGAAGAATAAAGCCAAAAATGCAATAGATAAAATAAGAAAATTTGCTATAAAAAATTCTTTTAATTAATAAGGTTCTTTGATATTTTTTATTTTTTAACTTTATATGTTCTAAAAAATCTTTACTTGTAACATTTTTAGATATTTCATCTTTATTCCATTTAGCCCTAAAATAATACTTTTTAGAATGTTCACTTCCATACGAAAACTCTAAGTGCCCACCCTCATCGACTTTCTTTTTTTCAATTTCAAAATATAATATATCAAGCAAAGTATCTGGTGGCAGTTTATAGCCATCTTTTGAGTAGCCTGATAGGTGATTCTCGAAAAAAGTTACCAATGAAAAAGTGTCTTGTTGACTTTTTACAGGAGTACATGTTACTTGTCCTAAAATATTAACATAAGTATAAAACCATACTTTATTTATCAAGTAATCACCAGAGTTTTTTAACCAAACATAAAATATTATTTTATCTTCATCCTCTTTTGTTTGTGTTGAAAAAAAATACACAAATTTTCCTTCATTCTCGGCCTTAGTGAAGGATAGATTATTTTTTATATCAACAAGATGGAATGAAATCATATTTTTTGTCTGATAAGCTTCAGGACGAATTCGTGGCCGTAGGGGTCGAGGAGGAAGGAGTAGTTAGACCAGCCATTTTCAATTGCGAGAGCTTCAATTTTTTCACGCTGAGTGATATCAAATTCAAGGTAGAGGACGCCGTCAGGCTTAAGGAAAACTTTTGCTTTTGATAATACTTGTTTATGATAATAGTACCCGTCTTCTTTATCGAAAAATGAGAGTGGGTCTTCTGCTCCGAGTTCTTTCATGACCTCATCTTTCATTTGTGGCGGCACATATGGTGGAACTGCGAATATAACATCATAGAATCCCCCTGCCCCTTCCCATGTGTCACCAGTGAGAACTCGAGTACGAAGCTTCTTAAGATTGTTTCTAATAATTGAATTTTCTACACCTGGTTTTAAATTAGAATCTATCTCAATAAAATCAACCGTTGCTTCTGGAATATTCTTTGCAACCGCAAGCCCAACAGCACCTGACCCAGAAAAAAGATCAAGAGTACGAAGTACGAACTGCCTGCGAGTTGCAAGAAGCTCCTCAATTGCTTGCTTAACCCAAAACTCAGTCTCAGGTCGTGGAATCATAGGTCGAAGTGAGAGGTCTACCTTTGCACCACAAAAAACAACTTCTCCTAGAAGGTACTCGAACGCTTCACCGTGGGTCATCTTTTCTACATCGGCCAAGAATTCTGGGGTTTCTCTCCCTTGATGCTTCTTGATACGCAATTGTTCAACCTTGTCTTCGAATTTCATATACCTATCCTACCATCATTTGTATAATTGTGTACTTTAAAGTATTCCACCCACTCCGTTAAAATTATAATTCTCTTCTATTATCTGTAATTTCTACGCCCATCCAATCAAAAGGACGGAATTCTTCCATCTCCTCAACTGAATCAAATTTTACTTCTGCTAACACAAGACCATCATAGACGCCTTTATATGTTTTAATTGAGATGACTGGGTGTTTTTCTGATATTTTATAACCATCTCGTTTAATGATACTCGTTCCTTTCGATCGCAAAGCATCGAACACCTCTTTTGGAACAGCTCTTTTTTCTCGCGACTTTTCTTTGGACGAAATTGTTACTTTGCGCTCATAATAACAAACTGATTTTTTTCTCTTTATTTCCTCTTCAATCAGATCTCCGCGCTGTAAGAAATATTCTTCTTGAGGTACTTTTTCTATACCCTTTAAATTAGGCATTTTAGTTACAAGAAATTTTCTTTCAATTTCGTGGTACATAACCGTATCATACACCTCTTAAACTAGCCCGTATAGATGCTCGATTTTTAAAAATTAATAAAGCTGTGCGATGTTTTTAATAAATACCGCAGTATCTTTACTTGAAAATGGTGTGAAGCGTCGCTCACCTGGTAGGTTCCATTTTTTAATTTCTTCCGCAACATATGCAGCTGGATCTATAAATTCACCTTTCCAATCAATTTCCTTTTTGGCTGCAAGAAAAAGGTGGTGCACGAGTGGGAAATGTGTACACCCGTATACAATGTGGGTTGCTTGTACTTGGTATGCATACAACATAGCATCTTTAATACTCGTTACAATTTCATCTTGTGGCGCATTACGTTCTATCGCACCAGCTAAATCAGCACATACATATTCAAATCGTGTAATACCCTTCCGTCTGAGCGCTTCTTGATACGCACCACTTCTTATTGTAGCTGAGGTTGCAATGACAAGTACTTTATCTTCTTTCGTAAATGATGCATGCACATCAAATGCACGTATCATATCTACATACATATCATGTGAGACACCACATTCCTTCAAAAGAAGATCTGTCGTAAACACAGACATACTATTACACGCATTTACAAAATGAGTTGCCCCCTGCTCTTGCAAAAATAAAATATCGTCTTTAATGAACTCTACTATTTCTGCCTCATCACGATTACCATATGGTGCACGGGCACAATCACCATAATAAATACAGTCAGCGGGTGTTGTTTTTCGAATTTGCTTATACACAGAAAAGCCGCCGACCCCTGAATCAAAAATTCCAAGAAGTGGCTTATTATCCATAACCCCTATACTTAATTTCTTACACGATTTACAACTCGAACAGTAGACTTCTCACATCGTTCACTACAAAATCCAGGACCTTCAGAAGACATACAATCGTTACAGATAAGAAATAGCATGTTACATTCTGCGTTTGCACAATTCTGATATTGCTCATTCTTTGCGTCACAACGCTTACATTTCCCGATCACTTCGCGCTCTCCACCGAAGTCCATAACGAGACGATTATCAAATGTAAAAAGTGTACCCTTGAAGTCCTTGCCTGGATACTTCTCCATATATGAATGCATACCTCCATCTAACTGATAAACATCCTCCATTCCTTCATGCAATAAATATGCTGACATTTTTTCGCATCGTACTCCTCCTGTACACACCGTTAGAACTGTTTTTCCTTTTGTTTCCTCTTTTATTTTTTCTATTAATTGTGGGAGCTCACGTGATGCGTCCATCCCTGGGTCAATAGATTTATTAAAGTGACCAGACTCAAACTCATATGAGTTTCTCATATCTATCACGACAAAATCCTTATCTTCTTCGTACCACTTCCTCAGTTCTTCTGGTTTTAAATGAGGTGCAGTTAATTTTGTAGGGTCAACTTCTTTTGGAAATCGTGTACCAACTATTTCTGGTCTAACTTTTACAGACAGCTTCGGGAACGATTTTCCGTTACCTTTACTTCTTTTAATCTGCATATCAGAAAATCGAGAATCAGACAAAAGTTCGCGCGCGAATAGTTCAGTGTCTTCAATGGTACCTTCAACAGTTCCATTTATCCCTTCTTCTGCGATTATTGTACGCCCAAGAAGATTATATTTTTTACAAAGCGCGAGATAAGAATCCTTTAATTCTGAAGGATTTGCAATTGTTACATATTTATAAAAGAGAAGTACCTGGAAGTTCATAAAAACGATTATACCAAAAAGAAACGTGTAAATGAAGATTAGACAGGCTTATCTTTTTTTATACTAAAAATATTGCAAAAAGACTGTACACAACTGAAATACTAATAAAACCAATAATTACTAACGTTATTTTACTTAACACGGTATTATAGAGTGCAAATATCACAACTGGAACCGAAGATAGAAAAATGACAAGATACATCGGAAGAACTGTCAGATACTTTCCAAATACAAAAATCATAACAGGAGGAAGCACAATCTGCAGTATTGTTTTCAAAATTGAAAACTCACCAAGAAACGTAAGTACACCAAAAAAAGTGACCATAACCACTCTGATGAAAAAACTAAAATATTGCAGAACTGAAACTAATTCACGAATCAGGTTTTTTCTAAAACGAATCAAAAAATCACTAGGTATTTGCCCGTGAATTTCTTTGTTAGCATGTGTATGCTGGTTCATAACGAAATACTCTAGCAGATACCTTGACGGAATGCAATAGTTGTTGGGAATTATTTTTTATTTTTTAATTTAAAATGCAGTCGATGGGATTTGGTCACAAAACCTCTCGTCGCAAGCTCCTCGAATAGGTTCCGCAACCCCTATTCAAATCCCGACACAAGCCAAGCAGTTGGCTTGCTTAGAAACTTTGCGAAATTAAAATCCCCACAGGAAGAACCTGTGGGGATTTTAATTTTGCGCAGTCGATGGGATTTGAACCCACGACCCCCGCCGTGACAGG
>CAZEXZ010000043.1:0-5309 GCA_964516655.1 uncultured Candidatus Saccharibacteria bacterium
TAATAAGCATTTCTGCTACAAGCGTTTGATTATTGAGAAGGTACTTTATGTATGGATAGACAACAACACCGACAATTCCTGTCGGTATAAAAGCAACTATTAGTTTTTTAATCATTTCTAACTGAAATAGCTTTTTGTAGTATAAAACAACTACTGCTAAAATAGCTCCAAGCTGAACTACTATTTCAAAAGTTGCAAGTGTGGCTGAGTCTACGATGTGCAAAAAATGAGAAACAAGAATCATGTGTCCAGTGGAAGAAATTGGAAGAAATTCAGTCAAACCTTCAATGATACCAAGAATAATAGCGTGGAGTGTTGTCATAGATAAATAGTGTAACACACGACCACAGATTATTTATTTTGCTTTAAAAGAATATGGTATGCTTTTACAAGATGTCAAAAACTAAAAAGAAAATAATTATTTTTTGTGCAGAGTATCTCGTAGTGCTAGAAGGACTACTTTTTATAGTACACGTACTTCAGTTCCCAACTACATATGAAAAACTTGGAGTTTTAAATTCAGGGATACTTTTACTTCTTATCTCACTTCTTGTTACAAAAGTTATTAAAAGGATAGTACGTAAACGTCGCCCACCAAAAAAAGTCGAATATTTTATACCGTTTGATAGATATGCATTTCCTTCCGCACATTCCACAACGCTCTTTTCTATTGCGGTTTTTATTCTGAGTCAAGACCTAGTGTTTGGTATCTTGTCATTTAGTATTGCAATGATAATTGTTGTAGCACGTATACAATCTCGAGTACATGATGCTATGGATATTTTTGGGGGATTTGTAGTTGGAGTTAGTGTTACCTATTACCTAATGCCATATGTAGTCTCATGGGTGAATTCATTTCTTGTTCCTGCATTTCTGTAGATTACATATCAAAGGTAATTGTAATGGGGTAATGATCTGATGTGTGAACACGATCATGTAGAATGCAGGATGTTACCACAATATGTCTATACCATATATGGTCAAGACACATTGGAATCGAATGTTTGTACGGTGCGTAGGAAAAACCCTTTTCAAGTAGTATCTTTCGCAGATGATCGGTTCTTCCAGGGTTCCATACATTGAAATCTCCGGCTACAACGCATGGACCATCGTCGGGTAGTTTGGATATCCAGTAGTCCATTGTTTTTTTCCATGTACTATTTTCAACAAAATTAAGCGCATGGCAATTAAGGATAGTAAGTTTCCCACCTTCAATTAAATAGGTAGTTAAAATAGCACTTTTATGTGTTGTAAAACCAAGTTCACGAGACAGTGAGAGGAGCTTTTCTTCCGTTACTGGCGGGAAGGACGAAATGGTTGCAGTGCCGGTAGTTTCCTTTTTTAATGGAAGTGTAAAAGTTTCTTGGATATTTTTGTACTTAGTGTGCTGTGGGGTAAGTGAACTTACCCACTCCTGAAGTAACAAAAAATCATTGTTCCTTTCAAGTGTGCTTACGTATTGTCTTGAAAGCGGTAGGTGTAATTTGAAAATATTGTATGTGGTTAAACTATACTTCATATTAGAAGTATAGCACTTAGCCTAATCTCGAAGTTGATTTTAGCTTGTTTTTTTGGTATAGTCGTTTTGAAATGTTCAATAGTGTAATCGTTGTAAACCATGAAAGCGGGGATGATATGAAGGCGACACAGGTTGGCACAGAAAACCAAAGCAATAACCACCACTCAAAACCACAAAGAAAAAGCAAGAAAGTTAAACTTGCTGAAATAAGGTCAAAACGCGCAAAGCGTGGACACTTTCTCGAAACGTATCGTGGCAAAACTCCATGGGATACACCTCGGAGTATCTTCTGGAATGACGGTGGTGCTATCGGTCATTACAAAATTAAAAACTTCATAAAGTAACTCCTTCTTTTTTAGAAGTTGCGATTGATTCTTAAAAGCCGTCAGAACGACGGCTTTTCACATGTCTATTAGGTATTTGGGTGGTACACTAAAGGAGACATTAGATTCTCATTATTTATGCGCCTTTCCTACATTACGATTCAGGGTTTCAAGTCATTTGCAAAGAAGACAACTATTGATGTAACTCATCAGGTTACTGGTGTTGTTGGACCAAATGGATCTGGTAAATCTAATATTGCAGAAGCGATTCGATTTGTTCTAGGTGAACAGTCAATGAAAAGCATGCGGGGGAAAACAGGTTCAGATGTTATCTTTAAAGGCTCGGAGCACCTGTCGTCACTTTCTCGTGCGTCAGTGACAATGGTTATTGATAATAGACGCAAGGACGCACTGAAAAAAATACATGACACAGGAGGGTCACCAGTAAGTGAGGCGCTTGCACCGTATTTAGTATATGAACATTTGACATTGTCTCGTACGATTTATGCAGACGGTACAAGTGACTATACATTAAATGACGCAAAAGTACGCCTTAAAGATGTGCAGGAGCTACTTTCTTTTGCTGGAATTGGGGGTAGTGCACACACTATTATTAATCAGGGTGAAGCAGACAGAATCCTTCTTGCTTCGCCCAAGGATAGAAAAGAAGCATTAGAAGATGCTCTCGGACTTCGTGTATACCATTTGCGACTTGCTGAAAGTACTCGTAAGCTAGAAAAGGTCAAGACACATGTTCGTGAGGTTGAGTTGCTCCGCACAGAGATAAAACCTCACCTGCAACATCTAGAGAAGCAGGTAAAAAAAATTGAATCTCAGGAAGAAGAGAGGAAGAATCTACATTCGCTCCTTGTTGCATATTTTCATAAAGAAGATGCAGAACTTGCTGCACTTAAAGAACGAATTCACGAAGAAGGAACATCAGATTCACTCCTTGTTGTCACTCATTCAATAGAAAAGGAGCTTACGATTCTCACCGAAAAGAAAAAGGATACAAAAGTAACCCAAGATCAAGGTGTATCAGCAGAGAAGAATCGACTCAGTGCTGAACTTAAACTGCTGTTTGAAAGAAAAGATCAAGTAATAAAAACGCTTGGTCGTTTAGAAGGAGAAGAAGCTATTTTGGAAAAACAAATTAGTAAAGATAGAGAGATAACTGCTGTCACTGTTCCAATGAGTGAGATGAAATTAAGCCATATTACGATTATTAATCGACTTAGTTTTTTAACAGGAGCTCTAAATGAATCTGATGTCCCAAAGGCGTCAATACTGGCAAATGAAGTTACGCAGGCAACTCACGAATTTTTTAATAAATACACAAATGCTGACACTATAAAGCAAGAAGACGCTCAAAAGGAAATACAGGTGATTATAGGGTCTATTCAGGAACATGAAGAAACACTGACGTTTCTTTCTTCAGAAATACAAAAACTTGAGGAACAGTTGCATGCACTTGATACACAGGTGGAGCAAATTGTAACAAATCGACACGAAGAAGAAAAGAAAATTATGCTACTTGAAAGTAAGCTTCGTGAATTACAGAGTGTAATCTCTCTTCGCAAGCAGGAAGAAAGTGAACTTGCTCTTCGGCTTGAACATTCAAGGGCATTACTGCAGGAAGGTGTAGCCATTGTCGGACAGCACATGCTTGGGTATAAAGAGCTGACTCCATCTGAAAAGTATCGCGACACTAAAAAGCATGAACTTATGCGCGGTGTCGAGCGCTCGAAACTTCGAATAGAAGAGGCAGGTATTCCAAATAAAGAGGAGGTTCTAAAAGAATATGCTACAACAAAAGAACGTGACGAATATCTCTTTAAGGAACTCGCTGATATTAAAAAGAGTGAACAAAATCTTCTTGTCTTGATTGATGAACTACGTTCAACTCTTTCGTCAAAATTTTCTCAAGGTGTCCAGGAGGTATCAAAAGTGTTTAATACATTTTTTGGTGAAGTATTCATTGGGGGAAAAGCAAAAATAACTTTAGTAACTTCGGTTAAGATTGATGAAATGGGTAATGAGACACAGGAACAAGGGATTGACTTAGATGTTAGCTTGCCAAATAAAAAAGTAAAAGAAATAAGTATGTTCTCAGGTGGGGAGAGAGCACTCGTTTCCATTGCTCTTCTTTTTGCAATGAGTGCGATCACCCCACCACCTTTTATGGTTCTTGATGAGACAGATGCACCACTTGATGAAAGTAATGCGCGTAAGTATGGTGCGATGCTTAAGCGTCTTTCTGAGCATAGTAAGCTACTGGTGATTACTCACAACCGAGAAACAATGAACCATTGCGACATGCTATACGGTGTAACAATTGGTGTCGATGGTGGAAGTAAGCTTCTCTCAATAAATTTTAAAGAAGCTGAAAAACTCGTACAATAAGAAAAGTGCACAAAAAAAACACCGAGTAAAATATGTGGTAGAATAGAACTCTATGCAACGACTTTTTACAGGGCAAATAAGTATTACTTCTAAGAAAGACGGATATGTCCGTGTAGCTGATCTAGAGCAAGCTAAAGAAGGGGCCATTTTTGTGGACCACTCACATCTCCATACTGCATTACAAGGGGACCAGGTTGAAGTTGAACTTTTAGGGAAACATAAGAATCAGAAAGGGGAAGATGAGTTATATGGTAGTGTAACTCAGATAATTGAACGTGGACGAAAAGGATACGCCGGGATCCTTGAAGAAGAAAATGGTATGTGTTTCCTTGTGCCTGACGACAAGAGGATGTACACCGATATTATTGTTCCAAATAATGCACGAATGGATGCAGAAATTGGCATGAAAGTAATTGTTGCAATCACAGACTGGACTGACGCAAAAAAATCTCCGGTTGGAAAAGTAACAAATATACTAGGTAAGCCAGGGGACAATAATGCCGAGATGCTTGCCTATGCTCTCGAACGTGGTTTTTCTGATGAACATGCAAAGGAAGTGAATGACGAGGCTAATACAATTAAAACTCGTGGTATCACTGATGAAGATAAAAAGGATCGCCGAGATTTTAGAACTGTTCCAACATTTACGATTGATCCAGCGGATGCAAAGGATTTTGACGATGCTATTTCGTTTCAAAAACTTCCAAATGGCCACTATGAAGTAGGTGTTCATATTGCAGATGTATCGTACTACGTGCGTGATGGAATGGCTCTTGATCAAGAGGCAATAGCGCGCGAGACATCTGTGTATCTGGTTGATCGAGTAATTCCAATGCTTCCCGAAGTGCTTTCAAACGACCTTTGTTCGCTCGTGCAGGGTGAGGATAGGTTAGTAATGTCATGTGTTCTCGAATTAGATGATGAAGGGAATGTCCATAATGAATGGTATGGACGTTCAGTGATAAATTCACATAGGCGATATAGTTATGAAGACGCGCAGACAACTTTAGATACAAAACAAGGTGACTTTTTCGAAGAGCTTGAGCTATTGAACGTAATTGCTA
>CAZEXZ010000044.1:0-5175 GCA_964516655.1 uncultured Candidatus Saccharibacteria bacterium
CACAGTTGCCACTACAAGGAGTAAGGATAGAAATATCCCCGTAACAGCAAGAGTGCGTGGTACACCCCACCTCATACATACTCGTACTGGCATTTCAACAGAAGAAGCCAAAACGACCGCAACGAGAAGTGCGATAATTAAATCATTAATATAAAACAACCCCGCAAATACAGTTGTCCATAAAAGCACACGCACAATTGTGCCTGAGGTTATTGAGATGGTGACGTTCTCTTTCATACGGGTATTCTAACATAATAACCCTAACTGTAGCCATTAGCCTATTGGGTCGTAGCTAAAATTCCTAGAGATGATGTCTTTGGACTTTGACTACTGTCTAGCTGTTACCTGTCTACTACAATTGAAGGATTTTCTTGCCAAACCTCATTTTTTACAGATGTCGTTAACGGTGAGAGCGTACTCTTTAGATGCACACGTGAAACCTCCTCATCTGTATCTAGCACTATACCAGATGTAATAGCTGGTGATTGACCAACATGACTCTGTGAAGGTTTTACACTTAGGCCAACATCTGCCGTTACAAAAGAACCCTGATCAATATGTCCTATGTTCCATGTTACTGTTCTTGATTTTGAGTTATACGTTACTCGTGGGTCAGATGTCACACCTCTCCATGTGACATAGGCAGGGAGAACAAATGAGACTGTCGTATTACCGATTGCGTTCTGTGCAGAGACTTTTAGATTAACGGTGTACGTTGTATCTTGATTTGGACGAGGAGGAACTGGTCCAGAATTTACAAAAGAAGATGTTTTATACTGTGTACTTGCTACGAGCGTCGCACTTCCTGATACAGCATACGTCTTTGATAAAGTTGCAACAACATCATCAGCTGCTTTAGTTGTTCCTGCACCTACTACAGTAACTTTGAGTGTTGGCGAATTAATGCCTTTTGGAACTATTGGTATAACCACTTGAACAGTCCCTTGCGCGTTAGGTGCTAGGATCGCAAGATCTGGAAGTGTCGCCTTAGTCCAAGTGATTGTTTTAGCTACTGAGTCATAATATCCACTCGTTGGATCAACAGAATTATATATCGCTGCATCACCTGAAAGAGAAACCGTTATAGATACATCTTCAAGTGGCTCTAGGCTGCCATTAGTATAATTAACAGTCAGTCTCATCCTGTCACCATATCTAAGTGTCTCTCCAAAGTTCGTATCAGATACCAAGTTTGTTGCAAGTACAAGTGGTGAAGAACGGAATTTTACATCAACCGTTTGTGATGAATACACGATTCCAATTTCTGACGCACTATCACCTTGGGAACCTATCTTTGCCTGGAGTGTTGCAGTCTCACCTTGTTTACCATCAAACGACCCAGTTACTTTAATTGTTTGTGAATCCCCTTTGTCTAACTTACCGATACTCCATGAAGTACTTCTTGAAAGTGATTTTGGTGAAGTGGTATCAATCGTGAAACTATTTGGCAAAAGGAGCGTAAGAACACTTGGCAGAGAGGTTGTTGCTGAATTATTTTTAACGACAAAAGAATATGTGCCCATTTGCCCAACCGATATTGTGTCAGGCCCTTCAATGCTTACCGAAATAGGAGGCGTGCGCAGTATCACCTGCTGAGTAATTACTTTTGTAAAAGTTGCACTAGACCCCATTACTTTATACTCAAGTTTTACCACAAGATCGCGAGACTCTGATTCACTTCCGTACAACGATACACTAAAATCTTGCTTTTTAATTTCTCCGGAATTAATAGTGCCTAGGTCTCTTTTTTCTTGAACCTTTTCTTGCTCATCCTGAGATCCGTTTCCTTGTTTATATAACAACGTTACACTTGCGGATTCAAGGTTGGCAGTATTCCTATTTCGTAAAGTAACTATTAAAGGAGTCTGTTCTCCACCTTCTATGTATTGCGAAATATCTGCCTCCATATCAATATTTGTAGCAGATACTACGTTACGTAATGACATAACCCTCCAGGTAGAAAAACCTAATGCAAGCAATAAAATTATTGTCGAAAGCACGAGTAATTTCGTACCAAAGGAAAATCCAGCATCTTCTTTTGTTTTAATAATAAGAGGTGCTTCTTCTCCCCATGATGCAGGTAGGTCAAGTGACCTACGTGACTTTACATGGTGTACTTCGGACCCGTTATTTTTAAACTTCGGATCATATAGTTCATGTTCAATAGAATCAAGCATCGCTTGATCATTGTTTACATCGTCATTTTGAGATGGGTTCATATAGTGAGTATACCAGAATCTACGAAAGACCAAGGGTACTACAACTGCATTTCTTTTAAAACTTCTTGAAGGTGAGAACGTATTTCCTTCTTTCGCAAAAGCGTGTGTGTGTAGAGATCGTCAATGCTATAAGCAACATATTCTTTTATGTCTCTTGCTCCAACTACTTTCGCATCGGCATATCCAAGTTCTACAAGCAAAATATAGTAAAGTAACAACCGAACCACCTGCTCATCGTAGTCACTTTTGGAATCTAAAAAAGAGATAATACGATCATACAATGCTTTATGCGCCCCTTCACCTCGAACGAAACGTTTAAGGAGTGTTGTAACTTCATGTATATAAGGTGATTCACTTTTTTCATTTTCTGCTCCAACTAATCTCCAAACTTCTTTACCTTGTACTAAGGTAATAAGTGCAACTGTTCGCGGCAGCATATGAGCACGAAGTTTACTTTCTAATTTACGGATACTTTTCGCCTGGCATGTAAGCAGGCCGAATTCTCTCGTAAATACTTTGTACGCTTTATCGTGCTCTCCTTGATCATATGCATCTAAAATGATGCACTTAGTTGTATATTTTTCAATGGCCATTTTTTATTGCCGTTAGCTAAACTAGCAAATGCATATCTTGAACTTTTAGCTATTAGATCGTAGTACTGCAAAATACAAAACACCTGATGACAACTCTACTGGATTTTCTGTGAGTTGTACGTCTTCTTGTATTTCCTTAATTTTACATGTTGTTGTTAACGCAGAAACTCCTTCAATTTTTGCTTTTGAGGATACGACTAACGTGACAGCATCTACTGGTTGTAATCCAAGTTCTTTTCTTTTGTCTTGAATTGCTCGCATCAACTTACGAATATCCCCTTCTTTTTGAAGTTCTTCTGTAATGGTGAGATTAAGAATGACTTCTTCTTCTTGAGTAGTATCAATAAGAACTTCTTTCACATTTACTTCGTCACAAATGAGATCAAAATATTCTTGAGGAATACTTTTTTTAAGTGTCATACTAAGGAGCGGCTGTTTCACATTAACTTTAGATTCAGTTCTTTTCATGAGACCAAGCGAAACTGCTTCTCGAGCATCTTTCATATCTCGAATAATTGTTTCATCAATTACTCCACCTGTTGGCCACGCATCAAGATGAACTGATTCTTTTTCACCAGCCACTGCCTTATATACTCGTTCTGCAATAAATGGCATGACAGGTGCCATTACTTTTGCAAGTGTTAGGAGTACATAGGTGAGTGTTTCATATGCTTTTATTTTTTCATCACTACCGGCATCTCCTTTAAGTCGCTCACGTGAACGTCTGGTATACCATACTGATATATCATCTATGATATCCCCAATTCCTCGAGTAGCATCATCAAGAAGATATGAATCATATCCCTTTGTAGAATCCCGTACCAGAGCATGAATTCTGGAAATCATCCATTTATCTAAAATAGCATCTGATGAGGCGGAAGCTTTTAGGCCATCTTCTTTATTCATCTCAAAAAGAGAAACAACATTATCAAGTCGGCCGATACACTTTTTATAAACATCTTCTAGTTCTTTATCATTGAAGTTTACCCCTTCACCTTTGATAACAGGAGATGACATGAGGTAATATCTAAATGCATCAGCACCATACTTTTCAATCAGTTCCATTGGGTCTGTGTAATTTCCGAGACTCTTACTTAATTTCTTTCCATCTGACGCATTAATTAGCCCATTACAAATAACATGTTTATATGGTGCCATGTCGAATAATCCAACACCAAGATTAATAAGTGAATAGAACCATCCACGAGTCTGGTCCATACTTTCTGCGATAAAATCTGCTGGGTAACTTTTATCAAAAATATCTTTATTTTCAAATGGGTAGTGAACAGAAGCAAACGGCATCGATCCTGACTCGAACCAACAATCAAATACATCAGGAATACGCTTCATCACCTCACCTTTACTATCTCTCATATGAACTTGGTCAATATAAGGACGATGAAGGTTAACTGCTCCGGTATTATCACGAGGCACAATTTTTAGGTCGAGCTTACGTACTTCCGCATTCCCTAAGTAAAGCGTTGTAATTACAGCACGCTCATCACATATAACCTCCTCTTCTGTAAGCAGCGCCCCTTCTGCAAGCATCATACGTGCTGGTCCTCCGTGAGTAACAATAAGAATATTTTTACCAACATAACGTTCTTCAAAATCCATAAGTGCACTCATGGAGCGATGCATCATCTCACGGTGAGTCTCACCATTTTTCGGACGGGTATCGTATCTGAGGTAATCATGTCCGAAGTGGCCAAGATATTCTGACGCTGGTTTTCCATCATAGTCCCCCATGTCAAATTCTCTTATTTTTTCTTCAGTTTGAATTGGTAACTCGAGCATAGCAGAAATGATCTGTGCAGTTTCTTGTGTGCGAACAAATGGAGATGAAATGATCACATCAATCCCAAGGGTCTTAATGTATGAAAGTGATTCGATGACTTGTTGCTTACCTTTTTCAGTTAAATGATTTTTTGGATCTCCTTTTGTCTCAAGAACACTTGCCGCATTACTCATGGCCTCGCCATGTCTCATAACATAATAGGTATTCTTCGGTTGTATCGTTGAAGCTTCTGCTAATTCTTTAAGAGATCCGATAACCTTCACTTCACTTCCGTCACTATTTTTCCATACTGGAAGTGGCGCGCCCCAATAGCGTGTTCGAGAAACAGCCCACTCGCGAGCTCCTTCAAGCCACTTACCGAATCGCCCGTCACGAATATGCTCTGGCGTCCATCCAATATTTTGATTTTCAGCAAGTAACTTTTCTTTCATCTTTGGCACATCAACAAACCATGACGATGTCGCATAGTTAAGGAGCGGCGTCTTACAGCGACAACAAAGTGGATACGAGTGAATAATCTTATGCTTCTCAAATAACTTTCCGTTATGTGCAAGGTATTTAATGA
>CAZEXZ010000045.1:0-5070 GCA_964516655.1 uncultured Candidatus Saccharibacteria bacterium
ACCACATCATCATAATCCTTTGTAAACGTAATTACTCCAGAAAAACTCATCGTAAAACCAAGCTGCACAAATCGCTCTGCGATATCAATAGTCCCCACAAAAAAATGTGCATTACCCCTTACGTATGTTCCGTGCTCTTTTTTTGCATCTTCAAGAATCTCTAACATATCCTCGTATGCGTCCATTGTTCCCTTACTTGGCCTACCATGTAACATAAGAGGTTTGTTCACTTCAACTGCAAATTGGACCTGCTCCTTAAAAAGAGTTTTCTGCCGCTCTTTTTCTTCTTCTTTGGACCATGTCACTTTCCCAGATTCTTTGTCTCTTTGAAAAAAGGTATCAATGTAATGATAATCAAGTCCACATTCCCCTATTGCCACAACTTTTTCTTCATGGGCAAGTTTTGCATAAAATGCCTTGTCAAATTTCTCACTAACATTATCCGCCGGATGAAGTCCTACAGCTGCAAAAATATGCTCGTGCGCTTTCGCAAGTTCTAGCGCCTTACAACTTTCCTCTTGATCAGTCCCAACGGTGATTATTCCAAGCCCGTATTCTTTTGTTTCCTTAATAATAGATTCTCGGCCATCATCATATGCCTTATCGTGCAAATGGGCATGGATATCAAAAAGTGCATAATGCATCATATGTACAGAATAATACCACATCATTCAATTATTTTGATTATCTTCAATTAAGGTATATTCTTACAGCAGGCCTCGTTCTTTGTATCTTTAACCAGGAGGATTGCATCATGTCAAACAGTAGCAATGTCACCCGGTCGAGTAGTTTCACACTTCCAATTGCCAACAGTAGGAAAATTTTTTCTACTGAGCAGGTTGAAAAGAGAGCACACCATTTACAAGAAATGCAGACTCACGATTACGACACTCAGCTGTGGATGTATCTAAACATGATTGAGCGTGGTCCAGAACGATACCAAGTAAAACCATCGGGTGTTCCTGCGATGGAACATCTTTATTTGGAAATGCCAAATTTTAAAGACGCACTTGATGATATACAACGTAGTATTGCCCTTTCGGTGGATGCTCCTGATGGACTTGAGATAATTCCTTTACTTTTACTCGGAGATCCGGGGATTGGTAAGACCCATTTTGCAAGAAAAATCGCCGAATTAATTGGAACAAAAATGACATTAATACCAATGAGTTCTATGACTGCAGGATGGTTACTTTCGGGTGCATCATCGCAATGGAAAGGCTCCAAACCGGGCAAAGTATTTGAAACTCTCATAAACGGAGATTATGCAAATCCAGTCATCATTGTAGATGAAATTGACAAGGTTGCTTCTGATGCACAGTATGATCCACTTGGTGCTTTGTATAACTTACTTGAGCACGATAGTGCGTCAAGCTTCACTGATGAATTTGCAGAAGTCCCAATTGACGCGAGCCAGGTTATTTGGATAACAACTGCAAATGATGAACGCTTTATACCAAAACCAATTCTCAATCGAATGAATGTTTTTCACATAGACCCACCAAATAATGAAGCATCTCGAACTATTGCAAGAAATCTCTACAGGACTATTCGCTTAGAGCATGGATGGGGCAAGCATTTTGACGAAGACATACATGATACTGTTCTTGATATACTCATGAGTATAGTGCCTCGAAAAATGAGGACGGTTCTCATGACAGGATTTGGAAATGCAAGACTGAGGGGTAGATATTTTATTGAACCAAAAGATCTTCCAGATACTTCTCATAAGAAAAACTCTATCGGGTTCATTCAATGAACTTCAGCATTGATGCAAAAGTGCCGCTCTTTGGGTGGCGCTTTTTTATTTTTCGTACGTCTTCTTTCTCACTTCCTCCATAAGCTCTTCCATGATTTTTATAATTTCTGGAAATTCTGCACCGTACTTACTTTCTGCTGTTCGCACCATAGTCGTATAATCTCTCCACATCTCACTTTCACTTAACTTTCTATTTTTAAAATACTGCCCACCATTTAAGACATGGGTTAATTTTGACATCATTTTATCAACAGTCTTCACAAATCGTGCTTCGATTGTATCAAGCGCTTCATATTTTTGTATCATCTCTGGAAGCCACGGATATGTATCTCTGAACTCTTCTTGTAGACGCAAAAATGCAAGGTGTTCACGTTCCTCTTTTGCTTTCCTACCTTCATCACTTAAGCCGAAGCTATCTGTGTCCATCGCATATACTTCTACTAAATCATGTACGATGGCAAACTGCGCCACCAAACCAAGATCAAGCTGATCTTTATATAGCTTGCTTCCAATAGCAAGGGCAGAAACTGAGAGCATCACCGTATGATCTGTATCAGATTCAAGACGCTTACCATCCTCATGTAATGTCACACGATTCACTTTTGCAAATGATAAAACCATTTTCCCAATATCAACAAGTCCTTGTGCGTTCGGTGTCATAGTTTTATTTTTCAAAATAATCAATACTCTCTAAATAGAGCCCTTTTTCAAAACCTCCCCTTTTTTCCTTTTTACTTTCACGAACTGCGAGCACTTCGGAAAGTGAAATGTTGTTGTGAAATAACATTGCATCAATAACTTCTATCACATCAGCTAACTCTTCTTTTAGCTCCGTCTTATCTTCTTTATCATAACTCTCAAAAACCTCTTGTACCTCTTCGAGGAGTTTATCTTTTAACTTTTCAAGCGTTTCCTTTGAATCCATATATCTGACGCTATAATCACTTGCACTTATTTTATTTTCAACATCATGTTTATAGATATCAATCATCCTATCTCTTACAAGTTTGTTATAGATAGTTTTCATATTACGGAAGTCTATTAAAGAGTGGTTTTTCTGGCATCTTATTCTCACGAATACATTCAAGAATTTTTGCTGATGTTTGTGGCATAAAAAACTGTAATACGACTGCAATATCATAGAGCGCTCGCAAAAGATAAGCGACATGAACCTTTGCTTGCTCTTCATCGACTTTAATTAATTTAAAAGGCTCATGTACTTGAATATAGGTATCCATCATTTTTGTACTAGCCATAATATTTCTTAGCGCAAATTGTGTAAGACCTTTGTCCATGTCATCTGTAAACCATGATTGCTCAAGTATAGAGAGGTCTATATCATTTTTTGATACGCCATAACTTGTTGCCATCTTCATAATACGATTTGTAAGATTACCAATTCCATTTGCAAGATGAGCAGTGTAGGATGCTTTAATTGTCTCCATAGTCATATCACCATCTTCAAACGAAGGAATTTCATGTAGCAACACGAATCGAACAACTTCTCCTGCCAGCTCTCCTGCTGGTTCTCTAAATAATGCCAACAATTCCTGTGGATCAATGACATTGCCAAGTGACTTGCTCATCTTCTGCCCACCACTTGTAATATGACCATGTACGAGAATATTTTTTGGAAGTGAAAGTCCTGCAGATAACAACATCCCCGGCCCAATTGCAGCGTGGAACCTAAGAATATCCTTCCCGATCACATGTGTTGCATTATTCCATCTCTCTTCATCAAATGTGTCAGATCCATATCCAGTTGCAGTGATGTAATTTGAAAGTGCATCACACCATACATACATAACTTGTGAGTCGTCTCCTGGAACCGGTATCCCCCATGAAACCTTACTCTTTGGACGAGAAAAAGATACATCTTCTAACCCACGCTCAAGAAGCGCAAGAATTTCATTCTTTCGTGTCTCTGGGTAAATTTTTAATTCATTATTTTGTATTTTAGAAGTAAGTATTTCTGTGTAGTTTGAAAGTTTAAAAAAATAATTTTCCTCTTCGACTACTTCTGGCTTTACTAGGTGTGCTGGGCACTCTCCTTTTTCATTTAAATCTTTTTCAGTTTTAAACTCTTCACAACCAATACAATAGAGTGCTTTGTAAGTTCTTTTTTCAAGGTCACCAGCTTCTGCTAACTTCATCCAAAGCATCTGTGCGCCCTTGTAATGCTTTTCTTTATCGCTTGTACGTACAAAAAAATCATATGAAATACCTAGCTGATTATCAAGTTCTATAAATGACTGTGCATTTTGTTCTATAAAATCTTGAACAGATATTTTTTTTTCTTCTGCTTTTTGTTGTATTTTCTGTCCATGCTCATCCATGCCTGTGATAAAAAATACATCATTCTGTAGTCTCTTGTAACGAGCAATGGTATCTGTCATTACAAATTCAAATGCGTGCCCAATATGTGGCGCACCATTTGCGTATGCGATTGCCGTTGAAATAAGTTCTTTATTCTTAGACATTTGATTTTCGTTTATCCATATCATTAATAAGTTCCATCACGATAGCAGCGAGCGGTACAGCAAGAATCATCCCCCAAATACCTGCAAATTTTGCCCCAATAACTAAAGCAATAAGCACAATAATTGATGGCACTCCCACCATTTTATTCATCACCTTTGGATAAAGCACATTTCCTTCCAATTGACTTACAATAAAGTAAAGAAGTGCAACTATCCCAAGAAGTGACAGTCCGCCGTGAGCCCATGCAACGAGTAACGCAGGTATCGTAGCAATAGTAAGTCCAACCATAGGCACAAGTTCTCCTAGAAAAACTAAGATAGCAAGGAGTGTCGCGTACGGCATTCCAAGAATTAACATTGGGATGTACACAAGGAGCGCAACAATAAGCGACAAGAGGAGTTGGCCTTGCACCCAACGTCCGATTTTCATTTGTGCCCTATCCCAGAGACCAGCAACATACTCTTCATTTGTCTTTGGAACAATGAGTTTGAGGAACTTATGAACACCATTTTCTTCAAGTGCCAAATAAAATGCAAGCACAAAGGTAAGCAAGAAATTAAAAACACTGCCAAGTAAAACTGATGTGGTTGCGAAAAAATTCCCGGATCCAATAAAAATATTTTTAAGGATTGTAAGAATTTGGCCTTGTGAAATGTCTCCTGATAATTGTTGTATTGAAAATGAGAGGTCCTTGAAACCTAAGTCGGTGCCAAATATTTGAATTGAATCTAACAATGTCGGTACTGTCTTGATAAACCGTGCAATATCATCAGCAATTGGTGGGATAAAGACAAGGACCACAGTTGCCACTAAAAGGAGTAAGGATAGAA
>CAZEXZ010000046.1:0-5020 GCA_964516655.1 uncultured Candidatus Saccharibacteria bacterium
CAAACATATTATATCATATTTATGTTAAAAGTCAAGTCTTCTGTATTTTCACTTTTCCGCTTACACTGAAATGAATGGTATCTACATACAGTACTAACTATATTCTTCGTTCTTCAAATGTTTGCTAACTTTTGAAGTCAACGTCTTACTTCGCTCCTCGATGACCCAATCCACCGCACTACAAATTTTAAAACTCGGGCACACTACTTTCCTCACCGGTGCTGCTGGTGCCGGTAAAAGTTACGCACTACGTGAATACATCGTCTATCTCAAACGTCACGGTATTCGGTATGCTGTGACCGCATCAACCGGTATTGCGTCTACTCATATTAGCGGCACAACGATTCACTCATGGAGCGGTATTGGTATTAAACAAAAATTACATGCTTACGATTTGGATGCACTAGAAGAGAAAGCTAATTTGTATAAACGTTGGAATGAAACTCAGGTGCTTATTATTGATGAAGTTTCGATGCTTCATGCTTCGTTTGTCGATATGTTAGATAGAGTTGGGAAGCATATGAGAAGAAATGAGTTGCCGTTTGGTGGGTTACAAGTTATTTTTACGGGGGACTTCTTTCAGCTTCCGCCTGTAGTGCGCCTCGGGGATGAATATGAGAATAAAGAAGTGTTTGCATTTACTTCTAAAGCATGGAAAGAAGCAAAGCCTGTTGTATGTTATCTTACTGAACAGTTCAGGCAAGATGATGATAAGCTCACGTCTATTTTAAATGCGATACGTTCAGGTGAAATAGAGGAAGATCACTATGAGATGCTGCGTGATGCTCACGAAAAGAAACATACTGAAGATCATATTAAGCTCTATACGCATAATGAAAATGTAGATGAAATTAATATGCAAGCATTTAAAAAAATGCCAGGTGAAGTGCGGTCATATCACATGATTACAAAAGGGAAAGCGCAGTTACTTGCGTCACTTAAAAATAATTGTCTTGCAGAGGAGGTACTTCAATTAAAAGTTGGAGCAAAGGTAATTTGTATTAAGAATGCACAAGATAGGAGCTACGTGAATGGTTCTATGGGGATTGTTATTAACTTTGATAATGAAGGAGCTCCTATTGTAGAGCTTGTAAATGGCAAAAAAGTAACCATTAAAGCAGACTCCTGGAAGATAGAAGAAGATGGAAAAGTAAAAGCAGAACTAATGCAATTACCAATAAAATTAGCATGGGCTATTACTGTTCACAAAAGCCAAGGAATGACGCTTGATAGAGCAGAAATTGACCTTAGTCGTTCATTTGCTTCAGGGCAGGGGTATGTTGCGCTATCACGACTTAAGTCTCTCGAAGGGCTTCATTTAAAAGGATTTAATCCGCAGGCTCTTATGATTGCAGAAGTAGTACGTGAAGCAGATGATACGTTTCGAACAAGAAGTATCCAAGCGGAGAATGCAATTTCTAAATATACCGACGAGCAATTAACGAGGCTTCATGAGAAGTTCCTTACAGAGCGCGGAGGAACAGTTGATGAGCTTGATGAGGTGGAAGCTGAAGAGGTGGCAGTGAAGGTACCATCACATGACAAAACAAAAGAAATGTTACAGGCTGGTTTAACGGTGCTTGAAATTGCCGAAGAGCGGTCACTGTCAGTTGATACAATTATCGGTCATATTGAAAAATTACTTGAACTAAAAGAGAGCGTTGAGCTAAAGCATACACTCCCACCAAAGAAGACTGTTGATTCTATTAAGAAAGCATTTAAAGAATTAGACACAAAAAAACTTACACCAGTGTATGAACATCTTAAAGGAAAGTGTTCATACCAGGATATCCGTTTAGTAAGAGCGTCACTCTCAAAATAGTGTCAATGAGTAATTATTGAGTCGTAGTAAGCATCTTTTTGAAGCCGGCTAATGTTTGAGGTGCGTAGAGTGCGTTTAGTTGGTATGGATCCCTGAGTGTATTATGTATATCACGACGAGATGTTCTGCCTGATTGGTATCCATAGGTAATCAGTGCTTGGATTGTGGTAGAACTATAGTTGCCATATGGGTATGCAAAATCTGTAACTTGTACAGAAAGTTTTTTTTCTAGATATTCTTTACTGTTCAGAAGTTCTGCTTTTAGTTGCTCTTGGTTAAGTCGTGACAGTATTAGATGGTGCACTGTATGTCCGCCAATCTCCATTCCAGATGCAACTAATGTATGAAGGTCATCCATATTCATAAATGCTCTATCTCCAATTACGTCAGTGTATATAAAAAATGTGGCTGGAAAGTGGTGTGAAAGTAATGAAGGAAGCGCAATTGTATACTGACTTTTCCAGCCATCATCAAAGGTTATGACAACTGGCTTATTTGGTAGTTCCCCTCTTTTTTGTTTGGTTACCAAGTCGCGCATAAGAAGTGGTGTATATCCTTCGCCTTCTAAATAGTTCATTTGTGCTTCAAAAACATCTTGGTATACATTGTATTTTGTGTCCGATGCTTTTTTTGGTACAAAACCTATTGGAGAAAGTTTATGGTAGACAAGTATTGGAATGATTGTGGTAGTATTTTTTGTCGTCGTTGCACTCTGTGAGGTGGGTGTGGGTGATGGTTCTAAGGGTAGTTCAACGATTTGAGGAAGCGGCAAAATAGTTTCTACATCTGTTGATTCCTGCACGATAGAGGATACACAAAGTAGTAAAAATAGTAAGGAAAAGAGAAAAGCTTTGTAGTATGAATGGTAGTTTATGGGCTTCGTAGCTTTGTCCATGTTGTTATAATGGAGTCTAGCATACTGTATGTGTAGTATTTAAAATGAGCTCATTGAAACTACTTACTATCCAAAAGTCTTCTTCCAAATTTAAATTTATTCCATATACGCTCATGAAAGTAGTACAAAAAGATACTCACAATATTTGAAAGGATAACGATTCCTAATGTAAGTTCTGCTTTTTTTGTAATAGTGTAGATAATGAGGAGGTCAAATGTGATGCTAAGTACTCGATAACTAATTGCTTTAGCAATCGAGCGGGTATGTTTTTCTGTATAAGGCATTACAGGAGTATAGCATTTGTGCATGGTACACTTATACCCATGAAAATGGTATTTCATCCACACAATGAACGAGGAGGAGGGGAATATGGTTGGCTCACAACTCGATATAGTTTTAGTTTTAATGATTGGTTTGATCCGACTAAAATGGGCTTTGGGAAATTGCGTGTGCTAAACGATGATGTGATAGCAGAAGGTCAGGGGTTCGGTGCGCATAGCCACAAAGATATGGAGATAATCACGATTGTAACAAAGGGTGCTGTTCGTCATGAAGATAGTTTAGGGAATAAGTACGTTGTACATGAAGGTGATGTACAGGTAATGTCAGCAGGGACTGGCGTCATGCATTCTGAACATAACAATTCAGCAAGTGAACCTCTGTTACTTTTCCAAATATGGATTGAGCCAGCTGTACGATCAGTTCCTCCAAGGTATGAACAGAAAAATACATCATTTAGTAGTATTTCAAATGAAATTGTAGAACTTATCGGTAGCGCTTCTCTCTCGATTAATCAGGATGCTTTTGTGTCATATGGTTCGATAGAGCATGAAAAAATACTTTCATATGCTATGCATAGCAAATCTAACGGAGTGTATGTATTTGTCATTGAGGGAGAGTTACTAGTAAACTCTCATGTTCTTGGCAATAGAGATGCAATCGGTATTTGGGATGTAGATACCGTTATAATCACAAGTCATGCTACTGCGCGTTTTTTAGTAATTGAAATACCGATGGAGTAGGTGTGTAGTAGAGTCGTTGCTAAGGTCTAGAAATTATTTCGTAAAAAAACATTTTTTACTGATTCATTCGAAGAATAGAATTTTGAATCACTGTCTGTAACGATATTGTCTATTATGTAATTAAAGCTTGACCCAACACTACGTTTCCGTGCGTCACCGCCATTTAAAGCAATCCCGTATCCTTTCTTAACAGATGAAGAAATAAAACTTACAGTATTATTTGCAACTGTGTTTGTGCTTGTGTCCCACAAATAAATACCATATTGGGATGTTCCAGAAATGATGTTGTTAGTGTAGGTGTTTTTTGGGGAGTAACTTGCCCAGATACCAACGTATCCTCCAGTAAGTATATTTTTGTTAACAGTATTATCACTTGCAGGATGAGTGTCATCATCAAAATCAGTTATCATGATGCCTGCGTTAGTGGTAGCGTTCCCAATAAATGTATTTCCCTCGAGTACATTTCCGCTTGCTTGAAGAATATTTATTCCTGCTTGATTGTTGATCAAAATATTACCAGAAGCGGTTACGCCTTTAGCATTATGAATTAAAATACCTGTCGCCCATTTAATTCCAGGGAGGGTATACACATTATTAAGGACTGTATTATTTATAATGGTTGCAGTACTCTGTTCAGCAATCTGAATGCCATTTTGGGAAACTGTGTCAGTTGGACCTTTGCCGCGAACAATATTATTATTGACAGTACCGGATACTTCACCTTCTCCGCGAATAATTTTTGAGCCAAATGTAATACCATTTTTCACATACCCTTCTATTGTATTATGGCTAATAAGCATTTTTGCTTTTTGGACAACAAGAATTCCGTGATTCCCGTTTAGAATATGAAAATTAAAAATAGAAACTCGCAAGGGGGAACTTGATCCTTGTACCAAGATGGTTGCAGTTGATGTGCTTCCGTTTATGATAGGGGCCATATCAGATGCACCAGTAGATACATAACCAGCGTAACCGCTTAGGGAAATTGATTTAGTAATGGTAACCGCCTCATCGTATGTGCCACTTTTTACATAGACAATACCATCTTCTCGCGCTGCATTAACTCCTTCTTGAATTGTAGAAAAAGCATCTACTCCAAATGTGTGATTCTCAGCATTTTTTTCAGTATACGCTTTGTCTACATAAATAATAGTAGGAGAAAGGGCTGATGCAGAATTTAAACAACTCAAGAAAAAAATACTTATTAAAGTGGTGCGAAGATATGTATTTGTCATAAAGGAGGGTTAAGTTAGAAACTGAGAATAGTGTAGCTTTTTTCGA
>CAZEXZ010000047.1:0-4996 GCA_964516655.1 uncultured Candidatus Saccharibacteria bacterium
TTTTGTATCAGTATTCAAATAGCCGTAACACGCAGTCTAAACTACTAGCAATTATCTAATCGCCTTCAAATCTCTCAGCACAGATTCATAAAGCATAAAAGCTCTCTTTGCCTCTCTTTCCGTTAATTCAAAATCAGATCCTTCGTGAGCAATTCTATTTCTAATTTTATGTGCATCCCATGCAAGATCAACTGTTTTAAAGCTTGCAGATTTTAACTTCTCTCCGACGCCGTCACCTTGATACCCTTTTTCAGTTAACACCTCCAAAAGCACATTATCTGCTTCCATAATCCCAATTCTCCATAGTGCTTCACTCTGACTGCTAAGATAGCCTTGAATGACTGCAAATTTTGGATGATCGGTCATTTCTTGTAGAGAAGGCGCAGGTACTACTGGCTCTTGACTTATTGGAAGTCCGACTATGCCGGCAGGCATTTCTGTGTGTGTATCACTAACACTGTGCTCATGTTCAGTTTTTGTATCGTGAACAACATGCGCTTTGTGCGAATGAGTGTCATGGTGAAAATGGTGTTCATAATGTGCAAAACCTTTAAAAAATTGAATTAACCAGCGAGATAATACATATACAAAAATGACAAGAATGACAAATACAAGAATCGAAACCATGTCAGTAAATAATGCTAAGATTGGATTTTGAACAGACAAGTGTAAACCTTCTCCGGCCTGTGTAAGATTAAGTGGTGCAATCTGACCAAGATTTTCTGGATCAAGCGGATACGTATCCATGTTATCCGGAATAGTATCCCCGTCAGTATCTTTCTTTGTAATATCAGTTCCGAGATACCCTTCGACCTTATCACTTACTCCATCTCCATCCGTATCTTTACTAATAGATGAAATTGTAGGATCTAGAGGAGCTTCATCGCGACCATCTAAAACAAGGTCGCCGTCAGTATCATTATTTATCGGATTTGTGCCTCGAGCTAATTCCTGTCCATCAAAAATACCATCTCTATCAGAATCTGGATTATTGGGATCAAGTCCATGCTTTAGTTCATAGCTATTTGGGACACCATCTTTATCTGTATCCTGTGGACCGATACCAAAGATATCTCGAATATGATCAGCTGTTGAATAGTCAGCCTCAAAACGCTCTTTTAATTCTGCTTTTGTAAGGTTATTTTGATCATATGGACTTGAATCTGTCACATCTGGTATACCATCATAATCACTATCTGGAAGATTAACACCCATTGATTCAAGCATTCTTTGCCACAGTGAATGCTTTACATCTGCGGCAGGAACTGTCGCATGCAATCTGTCAAAATAATCAGTAAACCAGCCCCTGTCTCGTAATCCATCCCAATCTCTATAAGCCACATCATTAACATATGTCTCAGGGTTTGTTCGAAGGATAGTAAAAAGCCACGTATACTTAAACCAAAGCAATACGTCATAGACCCTATTAAAAATATAATCAAAAGAAATGGACATAATAGTCCTACGGTTTACTATTTACCTCTTAATGGTACCACACAAGCACCTTTGTTTTCAGATGTTATCCAGTGACTTCCTGTATTTTTTATCTCACCTTTTCAAAATCTTTAGCAACAACAAATAAAACATCTTCTCTTGTATGAGGGGCAATAAATTGTACACCAAGGGGAAGCGAACTTGTTGTTGTACCAGAAGGAACAGATATCGCCGGCACACCGGTAATATTTACTGGAACAGTAAAAATATCAGCTAAGTACATAGCTAGCGGGTCGTGTGACTTTTCGCCAATTGAAAATGCTGGTACAGGAGAGGTTGGTGTAGCAATAACATCAATGTCTTTAAAGACACGTGCAAATTCTTTTTTTAGCATGTCACGCACGATATTTGCTTTATTATAATATGCATCATAGTATCCCGAAGAAAGGACATAGGTGCCAAGTAATATTCTACGGCGCACCTCAGGCCCAAACCCCGCTGTTCTAGAATTAAAATAACTACGGATACTTGTGTCTCCTGGGTGTGACAGTCCATAACGAATCCCATCGTACCGAGCTAAATTACTAGATACTTCTGCAAACATGATGACGTAATACACAGACAAGGCTTTTTCAAGATGAGTAATAGAAATATCTTTAATGGTATACCCAGATTTTGAAAGTTTTTTAATCGATTCATTAAAATTTTCAAGCACTTCTTTGTCGATTCCATCTCGATTAATAAAAGACATCGGTACTCCGATTACTTTTTTTATTTCAGACGTTTTAGTATCTGTATGTCGCAATGATTCAGGCAAAGAGGTGCCGTCTAATGGATCATGACCACTGATAACTTTGTATACCTCTTCTACATCTAAAACAGTATGTCCAAATGGACCAATTTGATCTAGTGATGACCCCATTGCCATCACACCAAATCGTGACACCCCACCATATGTTGTCTTTAATCCTACAATACCGCAAAAAGAAGCTGGCTGTCTAATTGACCCTCCAGTATCTGAACCAAGTGCCACAGGTACTCCATCGTACGCCACAACTGCTGCAGACCCTCCTGATGAACCCCCTGCAACTTTAGTAAGGTCATAAGGATTCTTCGTTACTCCATAGGCAGAATTTTCAGTAGATCCACCCATCGCAAATTCATCCATGTTGGTGCGAGCAAGTAAAATTGCTCCCGCATCTTTTAATTTTTTAACAACAGTTGCATCGTATGTTGCCACATATTCTTCAAGAATCTTAGAGCCCCCTGTTGCATGCTCACCTTTTACCAAAATATTATCTTTAAGAGCAATCGGAATACCTGTAAGAATTGTATCAGTTCCATTTTCAAACATTTCTTTTGCTTTTACAATTTGTAAAGTGACAAGTGCATCTGAGTACATTCCAAGCAGAGCGTGCACATCTTTCTCTTTATCATGTATCGTTTTTTTACATGCATCAACTAGTCCTTCAATTGTAAGGACTCCTGTTTTTAATTCATTGTGTAATTGTTGTAGCGTTTTTTGCATACGTATTTTTATATCTAAAATCTGCAATCGATTACTTAAGCACTTGTTCTACTTTTACATACCCATCTTTTGCAGCAGGAGCCTCAGCAAGGAGTACCTCGGTGTTTGATCCGGTTAGATGTGTGATGACATCATCTCGCACAACATTAAAGACCGATTCTTCTCCTCGGATAACATCACCCTCGATTTCGTTAATTTCAGATACGTACCCCAAAATAGCTTGCATATCTGCCAGCATTTTTTCTTTTTCTTCTGGAGCAATATCAATGCGCGCAAGCTTTGACAAGTTATCAAGTTCAAGTTCTGTAAATGACATAGGTATGATTATAGCATGTTTTTAAATTCTTCTTCACCAAGTATTGGAATGTTATTTTTGACGGCATCCTCATATTTACTACCTGCATTTTCTCCGGCCAGGAGATAGGACGTTTTACTAGAAACACTGCTTGACACCTTCCCACCATTATCTTCCACTAATTTCTTAGCTTCGTCGCGAGAAAGTGTTGGGAGTGTCCCCGTAATAACAAAAGTCTTATTAAAGAGTCTTCCGTCTGAAGCAACTTCTTCATGAATAATATTGAGATGTCTTACAAGCTTTTGCACAAATTCAATAGTATGTTTATTCGAAAAATAGTTAGTAAGAGCGTCTGCAACCTTTTCCCCTACCCCTTCAACGTGCGAAAGCTCTTCAGGTGTTGAGCTAATTAACCTATCAAGCGACCTAAAATGTTTTGCAATATCTTTTGCAGTTTGCTCTCCTACATGCCTAATCCCAAGAGCATAAATAAATCTATGGAGTGGAACTTTTTTTGAAGCATTAATTGACGCAATAATATTCTCAGCTGATTTTTCTCCAAAATCATCAAGTCCTTCAATATCTTCTTTTTTAAGCCTATAAATTGATTCTGCATCTGTAATAAGACCAATATCATGAAATGTCTCAATAATTTTTTCTCCTAACCCTTCGATGTTCATTCCTTTCTTACTTACAAAATGCACGAGTCCTTCGAGGTGTTTTGCGGGGCATAGATCATTTTTACAATACCATGCTGCAGACTCAGTTTTTCCAAGTGATTCTTTAACAAGAGTACTATTACATTCTGGGCATACTTTTGGCATCTCAAATTTTTTTGCATTCTTTGGTCTTAGCTCTTCAAATACACTAAAAATTTCTGGTATTACGTCCCCCGCTTTTCGTACATGAACTGTGTCACCAATTCGAACATCCAGTCTTTTTATTTCTTCTTCATTATGAAGTGTCGCACGAGCGACCGTTGAACCAGAAAGTAAAACTGGCGCAAGCTCTGCAACGGGAGTAACAGCTCCCGTACGACCAACTTGGCACGTAATTGCCAATAAAATGGTTGCAGCCTCTTCTGCTGGGAATTTGTATGCAATACCACCACGTGGGCTTTTAGCAGTATAACCAAGCGCATCCCAAACACTTCGTTCATTTATTTTAATAACTAATCCATCAATTCCATAATCCTGTTTATCTCTTTTAGAAACCCATGTATTATAAAATGACTGTACTTCCTCAAGATTTTTACACTCCTTTCTGTCGTTATTTACTAAAAATCCATATGATGAAAGTGCTTGAAGCTCTTCCTCTTGGGTCGCATAATTCCCTCCTTCAATATCGTATGCATAAATTTGAATATTGCGAGTTGCAACAATTTTTGGGTCAAGCTGTCTTAATGTACCCGCACTTAAATTTCGAGTATTTGCATAAAGCGGTAATCCTTCTTTTTCTCGTTGTGTATTGATTCGTTTCAAATCTTCTTTTTTCATCCACGCTTCCCCAATCACAGTTAAAGAAACCTCCTCTGGAAGGACAAGAGGTATAGCTTTAACAGTCTTTATATTTTCAGTTATGTCTTCACCAACTTCTCCATCGCCACGAGTTGCTGCACGAATAAGTTTCCCGTGCTCATAAGTCATAATCACCTTAAGACCGTCAATCTTCATTTCGGCAATATAACTAGGAGTGCTAAAAATATTTTTTTTCTTTAATAATGTCAGGTTTCGTTCGTC
>CAZEXZ010000048.1:0-4995 GCA_964516655.1 uncultured Candidatus Saccharibacteria bacterium
TGTTCTATCCATTGAACTACGAGGGCAAGTAAGAACATACTACCATAAAACAATACTCTACATGAACATGTTCATGTAGAGTATTGTTACAATTTTATATTGGATAACTTACTGATCTGGTATCTATCATCTACCAGTCTGACCTCTTTTTTAATCCGCGACCTCCAATATCTTCGCCATTTGTTCTTGATTGAAACCAACCATAACATCATCTCCAATTTTAATAACCGGCACTCCTAACTGTCCTGTAATCTCTACCATCTCCTTACGACGAGCCATATCTTCTCCAACATTGTAATCCGTAAACGGAATATTCTTTTCTGCTAACCATTCCTTTGCCATATGACAAAAGTGACATGTTGGTGTACTGTAAATTTCCACCTTTTTCTGTGTAGATCCATCTACTGTTTGTGTTGTATCTTGTGTATCCATAGAGTTTCAGTATACAGAAATAAACAAAAAAAGAAAATTACTTAGAGAAGAAATTATTCCACCAAATACTAAGATGCTCCCATACAGTCATATCCTCTCGTACCGTACTTACTGGCACCTTATCGTCATCATAAATAACAATTACCCCTTCACCCTTTTTTACAACTGGATAGGTTGTGCGGATATAGGCTTCAAATCCCCTTTGTGTACTAATTAAATCAGTCTGAGCTTGAGCTTTATCTACTTTTTTTTGTAATTCATCTCGCTCTTTTGCTGAATCATTACGTAAATTGCTTACTTCTATTCGTTTATCATTAAGTTCCATAATTGAACGCAGGAGAAGCACAATAAGAAGAAATAAAATCACAAGTGTCACTCTTGAGTAGACAAGAGTACGTATCATGTGTTTTTGTTGATATTCCCGCATAATTTTGCTAGTATTGTACTTACAATAATACCACACAGTCTAAAGGACTTTGGCACAACAAATACCATGTTTAACGGAAAAAATAGAAAAACAGTTCACAGAATCTTTGCAGTTATTTCAATACTTGCTATGGTTGGTATGCTTGGGTTTACACTCATTGCACTCTTCCAGTAGCAACCAGCAAAACAATAAAAAAATAACATCTTTTGATGTTATTTTTTTATTTCTCCCCCGGCTTCATCATACTAAGGAATGTATCATGCGAGATGTGTACCTTCCCTTCTCGTTGCATTCTGTCTTTTCCTTTCTTTTGTTTTTCGCGCAACTTCATCTTTCGAGTAATATCTCCTCCATACATATATCCTGTAACATCCTTCTTCATAGGCGCGATAGAACGTGATGCAACGATACGTCCATGAACATATGCTTGTATCTTTACACGGAACATCTCAGTTGGTAGAATTTTTTCCAACTTCTCTACCACTTCTTCTGATTCTTCACGGTCACGATACTCTGGGATCACACGAGAAAACGCAGCCACTCGTTCTTCTGCAACATAGACATCAAGTCTGGTTACATTCGCAGGTCGCATCTCTAGTGGCTCGTAGACAATAGACGCGTATCCGCTTGATGCAGATTTAACTTCATTAAAAAAATTACGCATGAGCTCACGAAGTGGCATCATAAGCTTAATTCGCACTCTATCATGCCCCCAATCGGCCAAATCTGACACGGTAGCCTCATGTGGAGGAAAAAGCTGCATAAGTGGGCTAACATAGTCATGTGGGGTAATAATCGTCAAAAGAATCCATGGCTCACGAACTGAAATATACTGCCCATGATCAGGGAAATGAATTGGGGTGTAAACCATCTCCACTTCACCATTTTTGAGAGTCACTTCATAGGTAATTGATGGTGTTGTTACAACAAGCTCTTGATCAAATTCTCTTCTTAGTCTCTCTGTCACTATTTCAAGATGAAGCATCCCAAGGAACCCACACCGAAACCCTCGCCCAAGCGCGCCAGATGATTCTTCTTCAAACGTAAGCGATGAGTCAGATAATTTAAGTTTAGAAAGTGAACTACGAAGATCATCGAATTCATCTTGTGACTCAGGATAGATAGACGCAAACACAATTGGTACAGGTTCAGCATACCCAGGGAATGCCTCAAGTGGACGCGATGCTGTTGTTACCGTATCTCCAACACGCGCAATGCCCGGCTCCTTAATCCCGGTTACGATATATCCAATTTCCCCTGCCCCTACAACTTTCCCTTCTTTTTTTGCTGGAGAAAATGTACCAACTTCACGAATAATGAACTTGTGATTTGATTGTGTGAAGAGGAGCGTATCCCCTGCTTTTACATTTCCATCAAGGACACGCACATAGAGAATGACTCCCATGTGATTACTGTATTCGAAGTCAAAGATAAGTGCGCGAGATTGTGCAAATGTCGCATCTCCAAACTCACTTTTTGGAGCAGGAACTTTTTGTATAATTTCTTCAAGAAGCGCTTCAACACCTTCGCCTGTTTTTCCTGACACAGATAATATATCTTCAAAGTTACAGCCAAGTAGTTCCATGATTTCTTCGCGTACATCATCGGGTCGTGAAATAGGACTATCTATCTTAGTCATTACCGGGATAATTGTGAGTCCGGAATTTTTTGCCATCTCAAGCGTTGTGAGTGTCTGAGCTTGGATACCTTGTGTTGAGTCAACAAGAAGAAGTGTCCCCTCTACTGCTTGAAGTGCTCGAGAAACTTCATAAGAGAAGTCGATGTGTCCTGGGGTATCTATAAGATTGAGAATATACTCTTTACCATCTTTACTTTTCCAGTTCATACGCACAGGTGTCATCTTAATCGTAATACCTCGCTCACGCTCAAGTTCCATTGAGTCAAGTACCTGCTCTTTCATATGGCGCTTATCCACAGTGGACGTCACTTCTAAAAGTCGATCCGCAAGGGTCGACTTTCCGTGGTCAATATGAGCGATAATAGAAAAGTTACGTATCTCCATAAGTCTTTCTATACTACACGAAAATGACCAAAATATAAAGGATTTTAATTACACCAACTTCTTCCTACCGTACAAAAGTGAGATAACAACAAAGTTTGAAATAGCCATAGCGATTACTCCATAGACCAGACTAATATTCCCAAGTGGTTGAGTTGCATAACATGCAAACACTGCAACAAGTGTAGAAATCATGTTGGAATAGAAAACACTCTTTGTATCTTTTGCAGAGTAGAGACTAATAGAAAAATAGCCGATCATCATTTGAAGAGGAAGGGCAATCAAAAATCCAACCAAAAAGAAGGCGATCATAGGGTTTGCATGAGTATTCCCATATAAAAGACTAATGACAGCATCTTGAAGAAGATACAAAAAGATTGAAGCAAAAACTCCAGTTGCTCCAAGGACAAGCACATACCGTTTTACCACTTGCTTATACTCAGTAATCCTTTTTTCGACGAATACTTTTGAAAGTACAGGAAGGCTTGCTGTTGTGATACTTTGTTGAATAATTTGTTGAACTGCATCCGTGATTCGTTGTGCAAAGAGGTAGCTCGAAAGTACTCCTGGGCCAAGTGTTGTAGCAAACGCTGTAAAAAAGATAACACGTAGTTGTGTAAAAGTATTTACACCTGATCTTGGAAGCGCAAGTTTGAATAATTCATGAATATGCTTTTTAGAAAAATACGGGAGCACTTCAAACATCTTCGCTTTTCGTAGCGAAAATGATTGAATAATAAGTGAAAAGACTGCGCCAATGAGGACACCATATATAAGTCCATGGACACCATATATCGGGTAGAGTTTTACAATACCGAAAATAATTCCAAGCGAGTACCCAAGTGGCGCAAGACCGTAAAGGACAAAGTGATTCTTAAGTTGTGCAAAGCATGAAATGAGAGATGTAATACCGAGAATGATTGGTTGGAGCATCATTATTCTGGTGACTGTAATAAATGTAGCTAATTGTTCATCAGTAAACCCAGGAACGATTACTTTTGCATATAACGGCAGTGTAATTGCAATAAGAAGCCCAATAAGAGATGAAGCCCCTCCAAAAAATAAAGAAACTGAAGATAATTTATGACGTGAATCAACAATATTCCCTGACTTATTTTCTACGGTAAGAAATGGCACCACGGTCCCCGCAGTCACAAAGGCAAGTGACATTGCATACAAAAAATCTGGAAGCCTGAATGCTGCATTGTAGATGTCCAAAATCGGACCAACACCAACGTGCGTTGCAAGTAGTCTGTCTCGCACAATTCCAAGAAGTACCGAAAGGATAGAAAATACCGCGAGTAATGCTGAATTTTTGAAAATCATGTTTATCTAATACTAACAAAAAGTCATCATAAAAGCACTTGTTTACTTAACTATACTTACCTAAATAGTTCTTCGTGTGTACCAATATCATGAAATAGTAGTACTTCCTTTTCGATATCATAGTAGACGACAAGCAGATTAAATCTCAAATGAAATTCACGGAACCCTCGATATTCTCCACGAAGTGCATGATCTCTGTAGTGAAGGGGTAGCTTTTGACACTTCTCAAAAAGATCAATTACTACTTCTATTTCAGAATATAAAGTTGCATCACGCTTAGCACGCTTTGCAATCTTTCTTTCAAACTTAGAAGAAAATGCTATTTTCATGATTGACACCTACACTGACTTTAGATGTTTAATAGCTTCATTTTTAGAATTAAACTTTTTAGCATGTGCGAGTTCATGTGCAACTTCTGCTTCCCATCGTTTAAGAGTTCTTTCACTAATTTTTGGCTGATCATATGCAAGCATAAGCGCATCTTCATGAAGAGCAAGGTTATTAAGAAAATTATGGACAGCGTGAGACAATGTTAGTCCTTTTGAATTTAAAATTTTTTGAGCTTTACTCTTGGTGTTTGGTGACACACGAAGCTGAAGCACTGTTGTTTTTAAATTATTTTTAATCATAGTATTAAGTATATACCCTAGGTACAAGCTGTCAAGTATTTGTATATACATTGTCATGACAATTAAAAACTTGCATTTTATCTTACTTCATTGTATTGTTACAACGTTCTACTGGGTAATCGCTCTTACAGCTTTCAATGTAGCCTTGAGAGAGGAAAGTC
>CAZEXZ010000049.1:0-4908 GCA_964516655.1 uncultured Candidatus Saccharibacteria bacterium
ATGTAGAATGTTGCACCTTTACCTTCCTCAGAAACAAACCAAACATCACCATCAACATACGGTAAATTCATGACCGTCTTGGCAAGGTAGAGTCCAAGGCCTGAATCTGAACCAACGGTATCTTGAACATTACTTCCTCTAAACATCTTAGAAAAAATCTTACCCTTATCAGCTTCGGGTATACCCAACCCAGAATCAGACACCGATACAATGATACTCTCTTTAGGTAATTTCATTTCTCCTACAACAGTGTCTTTCTTTGATAGTGCAACATGCACATCAATACTACCGCCGTTATGTGAGAAAGCAATTGCGTTAGTAAGGGGTTGCCTAAGAACTAAAGAGCATAGATGCTTATCTGCAAGTATATGTTTTATTCCATCATCGCTCTTAACGAGAATCTCCACATTTTTTTTCGAAGCATCCACCCTAACGGACTCAGCAATCTCTGTAACAAGTTCAGGAAGAAAAATATCCTCTGGAGAAATGCAAAACGTATCCAGGTCTAACCTGGATACGTTTAACAATGACCGGATAAGATCAATTGCTCGCTGATTGCTATTTTCAATAATCGTAAGATATTTTTTTTGATCATCAGTTAGTGGGCCAGCATCCTCATCTAAAAGAATTTCTGTGTACCATTTTATAACCGATAACGGACTTCGAAGCTCATGTGAAGAAAGTGAAACAAAATCATCCTTTCTTGAAACAGGAGCTTGAATTTTTTTCTTACGAGAAAACCAAGCAATCATAGAACAGTACTATCGTGTAACTGAGATCACAGCTCCACTTTCTGGGAAAGAAGCAGATACGGTAATACGTCCGTTTGCATTCTTAGAAATTGTATATCCTGCTCCGTTAGGATTAGTCTTCTGTGGTTCATCAGGAATAGCAGTAACATACTTTCCATTGATAGTAAGTACAGAAAGATCAACGAGACCTGTACATGATGATGTTGCTACAGCTGAAGAACAAATTTCTGTTGTTGTTGTAGAAATTCCCGCTGGGAGGATACCGTTATTATCAACAGCATACTGTGTAACAGCATTCAAGATAGTGTTAACAGCTGAATTTCTTGAAGCGTTACGAGTATCTCCTAGCTGCTTTGCTGGGTTGATAGCAACGATAACGATACCTGCAAGAATAGCAATAGCGGCAACCACCAAGAGGATTTCAATAAGTGTAAATCCTTTTTGGCTTTGTAGTAATTTTTTCATAATATGAGAATACAATAATTTGTATTTTAAACTGATTAAACGTTAACTTTTAAATAATAAAACAATTGAGGAAACTCTTGCACTTTTTAGGTAGCAAGAATACCCCTTACTAACCTACCTTTTTAGTATAGCAAACAATTCCCGCTTTAAAAGTCCACAACCTCCTCCCATGAGGATAACAGTACCGATGGTGTCGTAGTTGCTAACACCACTTTTATTTTACTTGTCACCGTTCCTAAAAATCCAGATGATTGTACTGTAATATTTTGACCATTTGTAGATGTGATTAAATAGCTACAAGTTCCTGATGCAATTGTTAAATTCCCTGTGCTTGAGGTGGTACTTGTTTCAGCAATCTTTTGCAGGGCTTCTTCTGCACACGAAGAAGCCAGACTCCTTGCTCCACCTGACTGTTGAAGCGAAAAATCTGTCCTAGATGCATCTACACCTGCAGCAATTACAGATAACATAATAGCAAGACCAAGTGCTGACATTAAAATAACTGAAATGAGAGCAATGTATCCTCTATTTACATGTTGTATTAATCTTATTTTTTTCATATCTATCGTAGTGTTGCACTACCAGTAAAAGTCTTTGTAAATGAATACTCACTCTTTCCACCTAGGTTAACATAACTCATTGTAAAAGAAATACGAATAATTTTTTCAATCGAACTAACTGAGGAAACATTTTCAAATCTAATGTCTGAAACTGTAACTCGTGAATTAGTGAGCGGGATAGGATTTTTCGACCCCTCTTTTATTTGCACTCTACCGGAAGTTGTAGTGAAAATTGTCGGATTTAGTAATACGTCGCCTGTTGTCACCGATAACGTTGAAGATGACGTGCCTATTGTTGGCGTTTCAATACTTCTTCCATTTCTAATTGTTTGAGTGACTAAACTAAGCACTTGAAAACCTTGCTGATTAACTTCAGTTATTGCCTGACTTCGAATACGTGCATCTAAAAGGAAGGAAAGAAACACAGATATAGTGACCATCAATATAGAACATATTGCTACATAAAGAATCATTTCTACTAAGGTAAAGCCTTTTTGTGGTGGTATTTTCATATATACTTATTTTTGCCAAAATGAAAATGAAAAAGGAGAAGAAATAATTTGTGGTAGATTTTTTTCTAGCGCTCCACCGTCAGAATTTGTCCACGTAA
Organism: uncultured Candidatus Saccharibacteria bacterium; assembly: GCA_964516655.1. Lineage (GTDB taxonomy): Bacteria > Patescibacteriota > Minisyncoccia > Phycocordibacterales > UBA5272 > UBA11704. The sequence goes on from CAZEXZ010000049.1 coordinate 2,388, forward strand.
ATGTAGATGGCTCGGTTAGCATGAGTCGTTTCGCAAATAAATCATCATTATTATCAGATGTCAGATACATGAGCTGTGATTTATCTCGTGGGTTCATATATATCTCCATATACCCCCGTGGACTAGCTATCCCTGGTGTTGGAGCAAAATCTGGCTGTCGAACAAATACACCCTTGTTGCCTAAGTACCAATTAATTGAATTTGAATTAAGGTCGGAATAAACTACAACTGATCGAGTTGTGCTCGTTGATGTTAACCATCCGACAGCAACTAACTTAGATGCCGTATATGGTGACGTACATGAAGTGTCAACATTTGCCGTGTTTATCCAAGAATTTCCATCCCAATAGCCAAGCTGCAAATCTCCACCAGAATTTCCAATTGAAGCAAAAGCCATCTCATCTGTATCTTGATTTGCGGCAATATCGAGACTAGTTGCATCATCAGAAAAGGTTGGGGGAGTTGTCACTGCTCCCCATGTACAATTAGCAATTCCACCAGTACACGTTCTATACCTGACACCATTTACTCCGTTTTTACCACTGGCATTTGCCCAGACGAGCATCACATCTCCAGAAAGAGACTCAAATTCTATGTCCATGTCTTCTATGTCGTGAGATGAAGATATTCTTTCTACATTATTATCAGTAACAGTACTTGGCTCATTTACCCACGCAGTTCCACTCCACATCATCGCAGACAAATCCTCACTTGTATCTACCCATGTCATCGCAAGTAGGTTTGACCCAATTCTTCTATCTTGAGCTAATTTCACATACATAATATCATTTGAAGTTCTTGCAGGATTTATGAGTGACTCACTTGACCACCCCTGCCCACACCCCGTTCCTCCAGCTTTTGCTCTCCAGCCAAGTTGTCCAAATACATTTTGACCCTTACTAAAAACAACCATCGCATCTCCTGTTGTTTTTTCAAATGCGATATCAAAACGATGACGATTCCCCACACCACCAGAACCAGTCTGAAATTCTTGTGTCCAAGAAATTCCATCAAAACACATAATTGTAAGAGTCGCCGAAGAATCATAATAACCAGCAAGAGCGATATGTTGTGTAGGAGACGTTCTAAGTAACCACGTAGGCCCAACAGTAGCAGTGAATGTACCTGTCTCTAAACTAAACGTATTGTCATTTTGGTTAAAGGTTCTGTATTTTGGAACATTGGTTCCATCACCATAAATAATAATCCCTGGAAGTGACTGACTGCTGTTACCTACAATGATTTCTTCATTTGTAAGATGACAGACTTTATTATCCCCTGGACTTAGAGTAATAGTTCCGTTCGTAAAACAGTCGCCACTATAAGTGAGAACATAGTCACTACTTGTAGATTCGGTAATTGTATATGACCCTGAATTAATTGGTGTCTGTGCTCCAAGAGTCACTGTTGTTGAGCCAACTTTATATGGTGCAAAATTCGCTGTTGTAAAATTTCCTCCATGATTTATAACAGTGTTATTCACAGTAAGATACGCAAGTTTTTCTTCATTAGTAATAGTGCATGATTTTGCAGATCCAGTTGCTACTGTAATTTGACCACTACTATTACAGTCCCCAGTAAATGTCTGATTATATCGTGAATCAGCACTCTCAGATACAGTATACGTACCTGGATTAAAAATAGTAGAACTACCTAATGTAACTGTTGTCGCCCCAACTTTAAACGGTGCAAAGTCTGTCGCAACTGTACTTAATCCATGATTTATAACTGTCTTATTAACAGTTATTCCAACGCCTAGATTAATTGCTGTTTTCCAGTCAGTAAGTCGTGATGTTGTTGTTACACTTCCTGTACGAGTTGGTGTCTGTTGCCACGTAACTGTAACTGCTACACTTTTTCTTTTTGAATCAATACTTGAAATAGTAACTTGCCTTGTAAAAATACCAGACACATCAGAACTCCCAGCTAATGTCCATGTGCTACTTGAATACGTAAGGCCGTATGTTCCGTTTGTAAGATTAGCAAAATTTACATTCTTTATACTTCTTACAGCTTCTTGCCCTTCTTCTGCATACATAATTGCACGAGCTCTATCTCCAGCATATGTTGAAGACTGAAGACCATAATAGAATGCACCAGAAAACGCAGTCATAAATAAAATAAAAACCGAACTAGCAAGAAGAATCTCGACAAGGAGAAATCCTTGTTTAATAGTCGACCATTCCTTTTTCATTGATTGTGACATTTCGTTGTTCGTTTGCTTGTGAAGTTAAAGAAAACGTTCCTGTTGCATTAGGTATTCCAAACACTTTGGAAAAAGTTACCTCGTTTATTCCTGTCGGAACAATCGTTGTTGGTATTTGTGTATTCTCATCAAAGGACGAATCTCTAAGAATATAACTTGCTCCTTTGTATATCAGTATACTCCCTACCCCCACATGCACACCCCATGTCATATCCCCATCTGCAGATTGAGAAAGTGATTGAGCTCGACGTAAGTTGTGTGCAAGTGTAACAGTTGCGATATCCAAATCATTACGAACAATAAATGTATGATATG
>CAZEXZ010000050.1:0-914 GCA_964516655.1 uncultured Candidatus Saccharibacteria bacterium
AATGTTTTCCTCTACCCTGCAAAGATAAGTACCGAAAAAGCAAATGAGCTTTTTGAAAGTATGCTACGACGTGCAAATAACCTTGAATCACAGCCAGAATTTTATAATACACTTACGAATACCTGTACAACAAATATTGTGGATCACATTAATTCTGTTGCCGACGAAACACTTATACCATTTGATAAACGAGTACTTTTCCCAGAAGATTCTGATTACTATGCGTACGAACTTGGGCTCATTGATACAACACTTCCAAAAGAAGAACTTCGTGAAAAATTTAAAATAAATGAGCTCGCTAAAAAATACAAAGATAGTCCACTTTTTTCAAAAAAGATTCGAGGGCGCTGATATAAAAAACATACCATGTATCTTAGTACATGGTATGTTTTGACAGAAACCTCACTTTCTCAAACGCCTAGCAAGACATGTGCTTAATTTCCTGTTCTAAATGATTCATTTGGACCAACTACACTTACGTTTCCATTTGCATCAGTTGCAACTGGCGTGTAGTAATACACAGTATTGGGCTGAAGATTAGACAAGGTAATTGATTGCGTGGTTCGTAACTGATTGTCACTTCCGTGAACTGTTTGTCCAGTTATTGCACCAAATCCAACTGAGTTAATATCTCCCTCATTCATTCGTACGTAATTAGTATCGTAGAACATTTTTGCGGTTGCATTTTCATTAGTTGTCCACGTAAATGTCGCTGAAGTGTTACCTATGTTTTTTGAAAGAGATAAAAATTGTGGACCTGAAACATCCCCTGTTGTCATCCCTCCACTTCCCCAAGTACCGCTTGCAATAGCCTGATTTAATGCGGCAAGTGTTGAAGGACCAACGCGACCAAAACCTGTACTCATCGCTGTCCCTGAATTCACAATATTTTGCATTGCCTGAAACCGTTCAAC
>CAZEXZ010000050.1:924-4835 GCA_964516655.1 uncultured Candidatus Saccharibacteria bacterium
GCTGAAGTGTTACCTATGTTTTTTGAAAGAGATAAGAACTGCGGACCTGAAACATCCCCTGCTGTCATACCACCTCCGCTTCCCCAAGTACCGCTTGCAATGGCCTGATTTAACGCTGCAAGTGTAGATGGACCTACACGACCAAAGCCTGTGCTAACTGCTGTTCCTGAATTTACAATATTTTGCATCACTTGGAATCTTTCGACAGCAGAACGTGTCAGCGGACCATAATATCCCGTAACTAACCCTTCTGGATATACCTGAGGATTTGATGCTAAGAATGTTTGGAGTTTTGTAACATCGGCATTTGTCTCTCCAAGATCAAGTTGCGAATTTATCGGAGAAAATGCCGCAAACACTAATGATGGCGCGAGTAGTAATGTAGTTGTTGTAAGAAATAGTGGTTTTAGAAACGCACCATTTTTCTGCATGATTGTATGTACTTTCATGATAATGTATATAGTTATTTTGTTGTTATAATCTCGACCCCCACACTATAACTAACAAGTCACTCATGAAAGTGTGACAATTTAAAATGCAATGACTTTTCTATTTTGTCTAGTGTCCTTATTTTTTAAGTAACTCTCTGACAACTACAAGCGCTACAACATACATGCTTTCTGCCCACCCAAGAGGATTATTATCGTTTGGTTTTGTAGTGTGAGAATACCAAAGTTCTGGGATGAGCCCTTGTGGATCGACTGTCTTACCAGCTCTCTCTAAATAATGTGTTGCCTTTTCAACATTACCCATCTTCCCGTAAATAATAGCAAGCCATGAGAGTCCCATTGACCACTCGGCTTCTTCGGAGTAGCCATCTACATTATTATTATAATATCTATCATTTCTATATCGAATCACACCCATGTCACGAGTAAGAAAGTATTCTACATTTGAAAGAATTACTTTCGTTTCTTCTTTAGTTGTGACTTCAAATGGAAAGATGAGTGTTAGGAGAGCAAGATCACAGAAACGGTTAGCAGTTTCTCGCGGAAGGAGCGCACGGAGCGCACTTTCCCCTTTTTCTATCGCCCCTTCTGGAATAGTTATGTACGGGAGTTTTGATGCGTGACGAAGTGCATTAACTACAGACCCAATCGATGACGCACGCACTTCTTGATTTTCTTCCCAGATACCAGAATCTGCATCATGCCAATACTCAATTGCATTAAGATAATTAATGAGAAGTTGCACTAATGCTTTTTCTTCATCAGTCTCTACGACAGTGTGCCCCATGTTTTCGCAGTCTGCAATAAGGTATAGCACTTCCCCAACTGCATCATGTTGCTTATTCCCCCACTCCTCCCAATACTCTTCAAATGTTTCTGGATTATAGCGAGCGTGAATATACTGCCATGTTTCAAATGGCTTATTTTGCACCGCCCAAGTTATTTTTTCTTGATGCTTTGCAAGAATCTTAAGGAGAGCTTTTGCGGTATCTTTTACCACATCCATTTCACCTGTGTACTTAAAACCGAGCGTCATGAAATAAATATCACGAAGCCAGGCTTTGTTGTAGCCAGTAGAAACATCGTGTGCTGATGCAGTAAAGAGCCCGGTTGGCGCACGAAGCTTTCGCACTTGATCTAAGTGCCAACGAATCGAAGCATCAAAATCATACGTATCAAAAGAGCTAACTGACATAAGTTGGTTTTAGTTTATTGTTTTATTGCAAACTTTGCATCATTTGCTGCAGGAGTATCGATTACTTTATCATTGTCAAAAAAAGCACTATATGCGGGATATTTAGATTTAAGTTCAACAGCCCTATTATCTACCTCTTCTTTTAAATTAAAATACTCGAGTAGCTTTGCTAGCGCCTGTTCTTCTCTATATTCATTACCTTTCACACTTTCATACACCATTTTTGCTGCCTCTACTTTACTTTTTCCTCCATCCACTAATTCCTTAATTTTTTGAAACGTGAACTCTGCTGCTTCTAATTTTCTTTGGTCAACAATTGATACTATTGGCTGTGGCTCTTGTGTTAAAGTTTCCATATTCCTAGAGTATACACCCGAGAAGAACTATTAATCCACCCTCATACGTAAGCAAAAAACTTGCTATAGATAGCATTCGTCAATATAGCACCATTTCCAAGGTGAACTTTCCCCAAATGATTGCATAAGCGGATGTGCTGTTTCCTCGAAATGTTTGGTTGCGTGTCTATTTTTAGAAGAATCACAGCACCCAACATGACCGCATGTCAGACACATTCTAAGAGCAACCCACTCATCACCAGAAGCAATACATTTAGCACACCCTTTGCTCTGTGGGGTTACATCTTTACTCTGATCAAGATGCGTACATAGTGTTTGTTCAGTCATACAAAAAGTGTAGCACGGGTATCTCAAACAAAAAACTACACCTAAAGGTGTAGTTTTTACTAATTTTATAGTAATAAAAAAACTAACGATTCATGAGCACTTGTAACCCCTTCTTGATATGTTCTTTTGTATTTTCATCCACCAACTCACCCGCTTCATTAAACTTATCCTGCACATTCCCAATATATAATTCTGGTTGACCTATTACATGAGCGTCAAGATAATTCATTATTTGCTTAAGATGATAGTGTGCAAGTGCTGTTCCGATTGGTCCGCTTGATGCACCCATAACAAGTACGTGTTTCCCAGGAAAGGAGTTCTGTCCCCATGGTCGAGATGCCCAGTCAATCGCATTTTTAAGTGCAGAAGGAATAGATCTGTTGTGTTCAGGCGTACCAATAATAATTCCGTCTGCATTTTTTATAGCGTCTTTAAGTTTCTGTGCTTCTACAGGATAGGTAGACTCAAGGTCCTGGTTATAAAGTGGAAGAGAGCTGATATCAAAATACACTATCTCCATTCCTTCTGGAGCAAGTTTAATTGCTTCATTAATGATTTTCGTATTAAAAGAATCCTTTCGTAAACTTCCTGATATTGCAATAATTTTTTTCATACTAGTTCAAATTTCAATTTCATAGTGAGTAAGTACTCAGTGTAAGTTAATTACTTTACTTTGTAAAGTGTTATATACTATATAAATGAAGAAAGAAACTCATACTGATGACTTTTGCCCTGTCGCACGCGTAGCTGTGCTACTTGGGGATGCTTGCACTCTCTTACTTATTAGAGATCTCCTCACTGGACCAAAGCGTTTCAAGGACTTTGAAGCTTCTCTTTCCCATGTTAGTTCACGTACTATTACTAAAAAATTAAAACTTCTTGAAGAGAAAAAAATTATTACTCGCACAGTCTTTAGAGAACGACCTCCTAGGGTTGTTTACACTCTTACTGATGAAGGTAAGCACTTACATGGGCTTATAAGAGATATGCGAGTTTTTGGAGAGCACTACCTCCATTTATAGTCCAAGCAATGTACAGCATCTATTATGACTTATAGTTTCCGGCTATCATAGCCCCAGTGTAGAAGTGCCTGTCGTTGTCGCGGACGACATGAGAGATCTCCACGTCTACACGCTCCTTGTAACCAAATAATATGCCGCCGCATATTAACCCATCGTTTTATTTGCCTCGCATCATCAACGTGCCTCCTTCCCATATCGTATCTACAGTACCACTGGAACCATCCACGTGGGTCATCTTTATATATCCAGCCTTTCTTTTGCCATTCGGCTAGTGACTGACTCGCACGCACTCCATAGAAATTTAAGCTCTTATCATATTTCTCACTATTTAATTTTGCACCCTTAAACCAACTTTTTGGAAATTCATCTCTACAATCCGTCATATACTTTCCACCAAATACCCCAAGTTCAAGCATCTCTTGTGGAGTAAGGTCTGGCTTAAAAGCCGGGTCAAAATTTTCTCCTACTTTACATGTACGCTCGTAGGTATATTTCTTTTGCATCAAATCATTAACATGTACTGTAGTAGCAATTTTCATATGTATTACTGATACTGAATATA
>CAZEXZ010000051.1:0-4794 GCA_964516655.1 uncultured Candidatus Saccharibacteria bacterium
GGCGGATCTAATGAATTAGCAAGCTTTTTGAAATTGCTTACTGGGCTTGTGCTTGCGGCTGGATCTGTCTACTTTTACACGCACGACACCCAGCCAAATCGAGCAAAAGCAGAACTTGCCATGCTTGATAACCAGGCAAAAGACCGCCAAGTTGAACTTGAAAAAGAAAAAACAAAACAAATGAGAATAGCTGCAGAAGCCGCAAGTGTGGGACAAGCTCCCATTCAAGCACCTCCGCAGAATTTTCAACAGCCTAACATAGATCAACCTCTAAGAATTATCAGGGTTAAGCCTGGTGAGCAATGGGGGATGACAGAAAACATCAGGTTCATTTTTAGTCAGTATCCAAATAGTGATCCATCCGCTCGCGTATTTTTGACAGCAATGCCGAAGAGTTACCAAGGTAGCTTTTTGCTTGTTGATGCTAAGAGTAGGCGGCAAGCATGGACGCAAGGCTGGTCAAGCGAACAGTCTCCTGATATCGATCAGTTTTTTGCTGATTTCGTTACCCCGGGTCGTAGTGAGCATCTCATCTTGATTTACTCACGAGGCGAATCAACCATCAACATGTAAAAAGGAGAAAAAGTAATGTCAGATCACGCACATCCACCCGCCGGAGGAGATAAAAAATCTTCAGGTGGTCCGAATCCTGTTTTGATTGTCGTCCTTATTTTGATTCTCGTCTATTCCAATATTCTTGGGATGATAGCGGATCAACTTAACGCGATCTTCAGGATGATGGCTCACAATGCTGGAGTACTTATGGGGCTTGCAGCAGTAGCATTCTTCATGAGTGGCGATCCTCCAAAAAAATAACATATGAATTAATGTGAGACAACACAAAAAACCGTCATGTCAGACGTATCAACCGACAAGGAGAGGTCTTCCTCTTCGCACACTTCGACTTTTCGCAGTGTTGCGGAAAGGAAGCCCTCTCTTTTTATTTGGTATACTATGAAAATTAGCTTATAAATAAAGGGTTATATGCTAAAACACATTCATTTACATAAAATCCCAAAAAAGTCTTATCCACAGCGATATCTCCAAATACCTAGTACTCCTATGTGTATCTCGCTATACTTAAAGTACACAAAATAAATATATGAAAAAAGTATTAACAATTGCATCAATTATCGGAAGTAGTGTGTCATTTGCAATGGCGCAAGGTATTAACCCAGTAGTCGCTGGAGGATCTACAACAAACGCAAGTGGTTTGTTAGGACTTCTCTCAAGTGCGCAGAGTATTGTAAATAACCTCGTACCGTTTGCAATCGGAATCGCAGTACTTGCATTCTTTTGGTACCTTATTAAGTTTATTATGCAAGGTGGAGCAAGTGCAGAAGCAAAAGCTGCTTCAACAAAAGGAATGGGGTACGCTATTTTAGCGCTCTTCTTGATGGTTGCAGTTTGGGGAATCATTGCAATGCTTTCTAACATCTTTGGTATCGGTCTTGGAGGAGGAGTTCCAGTTCCAGGTCTTCCACAACCAGCTAATTAGTTATTTGAAGAGGAGATCCTCTCCATAATCATCTCCTTTACGTTATGAAAAAATTACCGCTATATATCTCTATTGGTATGAGCGGTATTTTTTCTTGTTATGCACAGGGGATCGGACAGTTTACTCCAGTTACAACGACGGTAACATTTAGTCCATTCACATCACTCATAGCACTTTTACAAAAAATTCTAGGAGTTCTCACTCCGCTTATAATCGGTATTGCACTTCTTGGATTTTTCTGGTTTTTGATTATCTTTATCTGGAAGTCTGTCGATAATCCAGAGGAACGAAAGAAGGCGATATCTGGAATGACATGGTCGATAATCGCACTCTTTTGTATGGTTGCTGTGTGGGGAATAATTCAGTTTGCTGCTCATTTTCTAGGGATTGGATTAGGTGGTCAGCCTGGTGAGTTTAAATTACCTGGTGAAGTGTAGTTAGCTAACACATGATACACTTACTATCATTACATTATGCAAAATAGCGGAGAACAGGTTTTACAAAATGTCATAACGGAGATATTCAATCCACTCTATCAACTAGCTGTTGCTCTTGCAGTTTTGTACTTTCTGTATGGAGTCTTTAAGTTTATAGTTGATATGAATGACCCTCAAAAGAAAAATTTTGGGAAGAGTCACTTACTCTGGGGACTGGTTGGACTACTCATCATCCTTTCAGTGGGAGGAATACTGAAATTGTTTAATGATATGTTTGGAGGGATGTTTACGTACTAGGTGTTGAGACATCAGACTGACAGACAATCAGACAACACAAACACGAGCACCTTCGGTGCTCGTGTTTATTTTTCAACTGAGTAATCTTAGCTCCATCTGACAGTCCGTAAGTCTGACAGTCCGAATTTTTGTCTGACGTCTATACATCTGGTGTCTGTTATCTCGCGTATGGTATAATTTCAAAATATGACTTCTCCAAATAATCAACAGGAACCATCTCGTATGGAGGCAATTGTGTCACTTTGTAAGCGTCGAGGCTTTATTTTTCAAGGTGGAGAACTCTATGGAGGACTAGCTGGCACGTTTGATTACGGACCATATGGTGTACTTCTTAAGCGAGCAGTAGAAAATGCATGGTGGGAATTTTTTGTGACAAGAAGAAGTGACATGTATGGGCTAGATGCTGCTCAAATAAGTAGCGAAAAAATCTGGGAAGCAAGTGGACACCTAGCAGGGTTTAATGATCCACTCATTGAAGACAGTGTTACTAAGAAGACGTACAGAACAGACCATGTCTTAGAAGATGCAGGTATTTCTTGTGCTGGACTTACTCCAGAAGAAATGACTGCACTTATTAGAGAGCGTGGCATTACAAGTAAAGACGGGAATGCATTTAGTGAAGCAAAGAATTTCAATCTCCTTTTTCCTGTAAAAATGGGTGCCTCAAGTGAGACAAGTACAACTGCATACTTACGAGGCGAGCTTGCGCAAGGGATGTTTACGAATTATAAAAATATTTTAGATAGTATCCACCCAAAGTTACCATTTGGTATTGCTCAAATCGGTAAAGCGTTTAGAAATGAGATTGCAGCACGTGATTTTATTTTTAGAACTCGAGAATTTGATTTAATGGAATTCGAATATTTCTTTGACCCCCGAACTGGTAACTGGGAAGATCTTTTTGAAATGTGGCGCAAGGAAATGTATCTGTGGATGGAGTATGTTGGTATTGCTAAAGATAAGACACACGAAATAGAAAAAGAAGGAGTAGATCTTGCTCATTATTCTAAACGAACAATTGATATTGAATTTGATTTTCCATTTGGTCAGAAGGAGCTATACGGTCTAGCATACCGTACAGATTTTGACCTTTTGGCACACGAAGCTCACAGTGGTATATCTCAGGCGTATGTTGATGACCAGACAGGTGAGAAGTTCATTCCTCATGTGCTAGAGCCTACGTTTGGTCTCAATAGAACTATCCTTGCGATTCTCACAAGTGTCTATGACGAGGAAGTGATAGCAGAAGGGGATACCCGAACAGTGCTTAGATTTAATCCTCGGATTGCACCTGTTCAAATCGCAGTGTTACCACTTTCAAAAAAAGCAGAACTCACAAGTGTGTCAGAAAAAATTGCAAATGACTTAAAGAAGATTGCACGAGTAGCACACGATGAAACACAATCAATCGGCAAGCGTTACCGTAGACAAGATGAGATAGGAACACCGTACTGTGTTACGGTTGATTTCGATACGCTTACAGATAATGCGGTGACAGTACGTGACCGTGACACGATGGAGCAAGTGCGTATCCCGATAGCTGATCTCTACTCACACTTCACTTCTAAAATTCTGTAGTATACTTTTTAGTATATGGAATCATCCCCACAATCAGGTGAAGTTACTCATGGTTTACAAAAAACTGGTTTTGAAGCTGCCAACGATTCTATGTTTACAGTAACTCATTCAGGTACTGGAGAAAAAGCTCCTGGCTTTACGTACGATGATGCTAAGTTCATGATTACTAGCAGTGAAGCAAAAGAGTCAGAACCTCAGCAAGAACAAACACTTGAACAAAAACCGCACGAAGAGTCACATGTATTGCGAGAGCCAGAGCATCTTGAAACTGTACAAAACCCAACTCAAGGAACGTTGGTATTGCGTGGAAAAGTTCATCGACCGTCGATCTTTGGTCAAAAATCAAGAGCTCTCGCAGCTGCTGCCCTTGTTGGAATTGGTGGTGCGGCGACAGTGGATACAGCACAAGCAAAATCTCCTTTTGAGCAGCAAGCAGAAGTTATATTTAAAAGAGCTGCAGTGAATATAGGTAATCAAGTGGCAGACAGAGTCGTACCAGGTTTCCCAGTGAGAGGAGCAGTTACAAATCAAGGAGTGGTCGTGCCAGTTGAAGTAAGTCCCTCAGCTCGAGCAATGAATCGTCCCGTCCAATATGAACCAGGTGTTGAAGAATACGCTACATCTATTGGAATCCAACTTTTCGATGATGGGAATAATTTTTCTATTCTTAATATTAATAACCACAATGACGCGGGTCAGAAAACAATTAAAAGAGTAGTAAGCCCTACGCGGTATGTTGTTAACATAACAGTAAAAAGAAACTCAAGTGGAGGTATTATTATTACTGATAATTTTATGATCGATGGTGGGCCTCATACGGAAACCTTGCTTGTAAGCATGGGGAAAGATAGAAACTTGCAGACAGTTGTTATCGGTAAGTAGTAAACTCCTTGCAGTAGTAAGCTTTAAAGTGGCTTGAAAAGTCTAAAATATATGCTATAATTGTACAACTATGGCAAAAGCACAAGTAAACCTCATCCAGCT
>CAZEXZ010000052.1:0-4743 GCA_964516655.1 uncultured Candidatus Saccharibacteria bacterium
CCACTTCGAGGAGTTATCCCGTACGAATACCCAACTGAAGGATTATAGATTACTTGTGTACTTGCGATTTGATTTGAATTGTATGATGACCCCATTTGAATAACAGGAGTAGCGACTGAAGCACCAGCACCGTAGTTTGAGTACGCTGTATTTGATTGAACAGAAGTTGAATAAACGTTTGTTTGTGGAGCAGCGTAGACTACTGGTGCACTTACTGGGGGATTGATAACGGTTACAAATGGGTCATTTTGACTAACGTATGTTGTCCCGCTCGTATAATTATATGGATTAAATGTGTAGTTTGATCCGATAAAGCCAGATGAAACTGAATATCCAGATCCACATGCCATTTCATTAAGTGCACTACGAGTCATAGGTCCAACGACACCAGTTGCAGAAATTCCATTACTCATCTGGAAAGACTGTACAGCGATTTTTGTTTGATAACCAAAATAGCCATTTGGAGTTGCACCTAAAAAGCCCGCACTCGCAAGAATGTTTTGAAGTGTATAGACTTCATTGTTTTCTGAACCAATTTGTAATGTTGAATAAATCTGTGACTCACAACGAATAATAGGGTCATTATTAAAGTAACCTGCAGACACATCAAGTGCCGAAGCTACAAAAATACCGACAAATCCCGCAATTGCAATAATCTTTTTCATATTCGTACCCTACCATACACTAAAAAATCTGTCAATACCTAGAGCTGATGTTTCATTGACAAGCTACCTAAAAATAGCTAGTGTATAGAAAGCTTCTGAAACTATTCAGAAATGTTCAAAAAACCCTCAGAAAAGGAACCCCGTGAGCAACATAGATAGTTACCCAGTGGTTGGTGGCCCAACGAAAATGGAGATAGCTTTAGCTCTTATTGACCACACGATACCGACACGAACAGTGGCAATCCACACCAATTGCCCACTGCACAGCATCATTACTATTGAAGTTAGCGGTCTTGATGCCTTCAATAAAGTAACTGAAGAGTGGGATATTACAGGTGTAGTCAGTGATGCCGTGCACGGACTCAGTGTACATAAAAAATCTTATTTGCCAGAAATAGGCCAAAAAGTAATTGTGCACTACAACACAACTAGTCACAAAGGTAAAATCTATTTCTTTGATAAAGATGTGCCCTGGCCTCTATTTTGTTCACACACACGACCATGTAGTACTGACATCATACCCGATCAATACATATTTAATCGAGGTCAAAGAATAGTACCCTAGCTCATGCACCGCACGGTATCTCTTGAAGAGGTACCGTGCGGTTTTATATATAAAATTATTTTAGGTACCCAAAATAATGGAGCCCTTCAAGAATCCCGGAAACATAGTTGCCATTTAGCCCGCCATATCCCCCTTGTGCGAAATATATGTTCTGCAATGTACCTTTTTCTTCAGCGACCTTCTTTACTTTTATTTTAAAATTTTCTGTTGCATTATTAACTAGAATTGCCTTATAACCACTTGTAAGCACAGACAAATCGTTACCGCTATCGCCTGCGTATACTACTGAATCTTTATCAATTGAAAAATATTCCTGTAAATATGCAAGGGCGTGCTCTTTAGATGACTTACTTGGGACAATATCTAGATATCCAATGTTTGTATCTTGGTCTATGTGTGTAATGACTTCACAACTAACTTCAAGATCAGTAAGTCTTCTCTTAACTTCCGTGATAATGGTTTCTTCCATTCCTGGAATAAAATAATAGCTTTGCTTAAACGTATTTTGGTTATTTAGTTCTTGTTGTGTTAAATCTTGGATGCCTGAAACTTTTTCATGTATATCGCTTCCTTGTATGGATCCCCACGATCTAGAAAGCTCGTCATGCCATCCTGTATGCAGGGTATATGAGTCGTCTTCATTTCTTATATATAATGAAGTCCCAACATCGCCAATATACATGGTCGGCTTTGGTACACAAAATTCACTGAAGCCCATAAGTGCTCTTTGCAACGATCTCCCGGATACATACACTAGGAACACATTATTCGTTTTAATAAAATTTTCAAACATCACTTTTGCTTCCACAGAAAAAGGCTCGGGGCCGTTTGGAAACATTGTTCTATCAAGATCACAGGCTAGTAGTAGTGAGTATTGTTTCATTGCTGAAGTATATCAAACAGTCCAATACAAAAGAACGACACCGCACATATCGTTCTTTTGTATTTGTATTTAGCTAAAGCCTACAGTCTTAAGTCTACGTCTGTATTACGCCTTCTTAAACGGAATACCGATAAGCTCAAAAAACTTTACTGCTTCTTCTTTTGTCTTTGCCGTTGTCACCATAGTGATAGCCATACCAAAGACATCCTTCAATTCTTCATCTTTAATTTCTGGGAAAATAGTGTGTTCCTTAATACCAAAAGTCATGTTACCAATATCATCAACTGATGTACGGTTAAGTCCACGGAAGTCTTTTGTTCGAGGAAGTGATACGTTAAGCACCTTATCCATAAATCCAAACATACGTGCACCGCGAAGTGTTACAGCAACTCCAATTGGATCCCCTTCACGAGTCTTAAATGACGCCACTGACATCTTCGCCTTACGGATAGTTGCCTTCTGTCCTGTGATCTTTGAAAGTCTGTCCATAACAAGATCATTGAACTTCTTATCACGCTTCATAGCTGAACCTGTTGCTACAGATACCGTTACCTTTACAAGGTGTGGTGCTGCCATGATATTCTTGTAACCAAATTCCTTAGAAAGGGTAGCGAATGCCGCCTTTTCTTTTTCTTGCACACTCATAATTGCTGATTTTGTTGCCATAATTTTGTTTATTTGAGCACGATTAGCTGGGTTGACTCTAGTTAGATAGAAGTCTTGCCAAACGATATACGTCACTCATTACTTAGTAGTAGACTCGTATTCTACTATAAAAATAAGGCCTTGTAAATATAGCCTACGTTCAATTTTTACCTTGCGTAATAGATATATATATATATATATATACTTTAAGGCATATGAACAACTTTAACCCAGAGCCAACTGATAACAGTCTCGAAAATTTACCAGTGCTTTTTTCTTTAAAAACAGTTGCTTCTCAAGAACAACTAAATACTATGAGAGAGATTTCTCAGAAATATGGCATTACAATAAAAATTATCAATAAGCCTCTTGAAGAGTACTCACACACCTCAAAGGAAACAAATGAACTAGGTATACCAACTGGGAATACTGTAAAAACTACAAGCACGCTTGGACACGGTAAATACTATATAGAAATAAATCGACATAAGTCTGGAGATCTTGAGGAGTTTTGGAATGAAGTTGATCGTATAGCTCCTATTAAAGATCCACTATTAGACTTAGTTGATGAACATCTTAAAAAAATGAAGTCTGGAACTTTAGAAGAAGGTGAAACCGAACACCTAACATATTTAGTCAAAGAAAGAATGAAAAATGAAGAAAGTAAAATAATCAAAAAGGAAGACGAGTAAGAATACTAATTATCTAACTTTTTCAATTCATAATGTTCAAAAAATAACCCGAGGACGTTAGTCCTCGGGTTAATTATTTATTATTCAGCTTTTGCAGCAACTTTCTTAACAGCTTTCTTTGCTTTAGGAGCCGGCTTTTCCTTAACAGCTTTCTTATCAGCAAGCTTTACGTTTGATGCGTGGATAGACATTGCAATCTCTACGATTCCACCTTTCTCTCCTGGCTTTGGAGCCTTCACATGCTTCTTCATCATGTTAAGACCTTCGAGAACTACTCGGTTCTTCTCGCGGTCAACAGATACAGCAGAAGATGACTTTCCTTTCTCCTTTCCTGCAATCACTATTACTTTGTCTCCTTTTTTTACGTGCATATATTTGTATTTAAATTATTTCAGGTGCAAGAGATGCAATCTTCTTGTATCCATCAATACCAGTAAGAGAAATTTCACGAGGAATAGGTCCAAAAACACGTCCAGCCTTAGGCTCCTTCTTTGTCTTATCAACAATAACAACTGCATTATCATCGAAAGAAATGTATGAACCATCTTCACGGCGAACTTGCTTTGTTGTACGTACAACAACACCATACACAATATCCTTCTTCTTAGTTTGCTTTCGAGGTTCTGCGACCTTAACAGAAAGAACAACCATGTCTCCAAGAGATGCATAACGTCGCTTACTTCCTCCGAGCACCTTAAACACTCGTCCGCGTTTTGCGCCAGAGTTGTCTGTGATTATTACGTTTGTTCCTGCTTGTATCATGGTAGTTCTGTTAAAATTGCTTACTAATTACTCTTACTAAGAACAATAAAGTTCTTATCTTTTGAAAGTGGACGACACTCCTCAATGAGGACAATATCCCCTACTTTATACTCATTATTTTCATCATGAGCTTTGTAGTGCTTGTCGATTTTGTAGTACTTTCCGTACTTCTTGTGTGCAACGTAACGATTGACGTTCACAACGACAGTCTTGTCCATCTTATCAGAAACAACCGTACCTGTAAGTTTCTTACGTGTAGGTACAAATGCTGCTTTTACTGGTGTTGTTGATGTTGTTTTCATAAAATTATAATTCAATTGTGTTTATCGTGCGACAACACGTGTCTTAACAGGAAGCTTGCACCCAGCTTTTCTAAGAGCTTCACGTGCAACAGCTTCTGTGACTCCGTCAATCTCAAAAAGAATTCGTCCTGGTCGTACCTCAAATACGTATCGATCTGGATCCCCTTTTCCTTTACCCATCGGTACTTCTGCTGCCTTTTGTGTAACAGGGCGATCAGGGAAGATACGA
>CAZEXZ010000053.1:0-4458 GCA_964516655.1 uncultured Candidatus Saccharibacteria bacterium
GTAGTGCTAAGTGAGTCTCGCTATAATATCACATTCTTTATCAGTTTGCAACTGATATTAATGCTTTTTATATTACAAAGTAAACCTCTATAGATAAATCTATTTTTACATTATTTTTGTTTTCTTTCTTAGCTTTTTCATCGAAATGAACAGAGTACTTTTCTGCTGAAAAGTTGGCCTACGACACTGCGACTTTAACAAGCTGAGTACAGTTTAAAAAGTCGGGAGCTTCAGTCTCGCCTCACCGGAGCCTCTCGGCATGATTTACTAATCATCCGGCAAGTCATTTCTCACGAAAAAGCTTGGTAGTCTGAAATACCGAATTTAATTTCATAAAAACTCATATAACACAAAAGGAAAAAGCGGGTGCCTTGGGCACCCGCTTTGAATCATTCGAACGGAATATAATCCCATTCGGAAAATTTCGGCTCAGGATGAGCTTCAATTTCCCAACTAGGACGCCCCCCAAAGAGACGTTCGAACATTTTTTCGAATTCGTACTGCCCGCCATCAGTGAAATGAACCACTAACGATCGAATTTCCGAAATTGAAAGGAGCTTGGTTCTCTTGTGCACATAAAGTGCATAGAGATCCTTATTACCGCACCCCAATACTTCAGCAAGCTTTCGCTCAGCCTCAGCACGGATTACGGGTTCTGCATTTTTTGGTAGTGAAGGTTGCAGTAACCTACATACGGAACGCTTCTTCATACAGTCACCAGCGTCATGGCAACATCGCCATTCTTGGCCAAACGGCCTTATGGTGCGAAGAAATTATGCTTCCGTACTCCTTTCCTAAAGTTGGGATTTTTTTATTATATATAATAAAGAAAGTTTGTCAAGTGTTCTACTTAAACTCAAACACAATAGCATCAAAATACTTTATTTTATTATTTTTTTCTATTACGATTCCCTCTTTTTTATAGAGAGCAAGGCGCTTAGTGCGGTATTCGTCGTTTACCCAAATGGTACCGTTGGCATAGACAATGCGGTGGAACGGGATTGCAAGCCCCTGCTCACGATGTGCTTTGGCCAATATTCCAGTAATTGATTGGGAGGCCATTGGGCCCGCGCCACAGGCGCGGGCCAGACGACCATATGTTGTGACTCTTCCTTTTGGAATACTCATCGCAGCATCCACCACTCTTTCACTGAAGGTTTTCATTACTTTTTTCATATACATAGTATATAACTAAGTATAATCCATCACGTAAATGAGTGGCACGACCTTCGGTCGTGCCACTCATTTACTACAATCTACTATCTGAAGTCTATAGTCTATTTAATAGGACACTGTAAATGAAAATTCTTTGATTGGGAGATCCATATCAGCTCCCGTTAAGACATCAGACACAGTAAATGTTCCTCCGTAAGAAATATATCCTGACTGGTAGGTATCAACTTGTGCTACATCGACATATACGTCATATACTTTTGATTGATTTTCATATACTATTTTATTGCCAAGCGAAGCTGAAGGACCGGTATATGTTAAATTCTCCATTGGGTCTTTAAGTACAAAATTACTTAACTTTCCAGGCAGGTCACGTGATGTTGTGGTGGCAAGTGTGATTGCAAGCGTTTTTAACTTAATTGGGATACCAGCACTAATGGTAACTGAACCAACTTTGACAGCAGTAGATTTAGGAATAACCGTTGAATTTCCGTGTGAAGAAAAAGATGAGGTTGTAATGCCTTTAAATGTAAGATATCCAACATTACTCACTCCTCCATCATTTGTGATTGTAAAGCTATATTCTCCAAGAGGAAGTTTTTCCATACAACCATTACCACAAGAAAATTCTTGATTGGTACTTGAACTTGTAATCGGAAGCGAAGTCCCATTTGTCGAAGCAAATGTACCAATAACATATTTCTTACTTGTGTATTTAGAAAGTAACGTTACCGTGTTTGTAGCTGTGAAATTCTTTCCATACAATGTAAGTGTATCCTTTGGCCACGTATCTCTGATTAGTATTGAACGACTACTTGAAGCAAATACTGGGGCTCCGTATATGATAGTTGAAATATGTTTGAAGTCCTGACAGAAACCATTGAAGTTACAAGTAACCTTAATGATTGCTTTATCTTCGGCATTTTTAGCTTCAAGTGTTATCTGATTATTTTCATTTCGAGTAAGCATATACCCTGTAAGAGAACTGGATGTTGCGATACTAGGGTCACGTGGAATTGGATTGAGGTAGTTTGGTGATAGGTATGAAATATCAACATAATCCTTACATGGCGAATCAGGTGTCACAAACACTGCCACTTCAGTTGCAGAAGCAGTGGAAGGAACATACGGCGGCACGACACAAAGCTCAATCGGTGTCTCTGTAACTTGAGCAACTTGCGCCCCTCGATAATCTCTGTACCGTGCATAGAGTCCTTTTATAAGTTTTTCTAGATCTTCACGTCGCTTTGCGTTACGAAGTCCTGACGGTGTATTAACTATAGCAACTGTTGGCGGCGCAATAGTTGGAGAATTAGTTGTCGTAGTAGTTGTTACTGTATTTGTTGTCGATGTAGAAGGTTTCGTTGCTTGTCCGCTTGCGGTACAGGTATCTCTTTTTAGTGACGCACGCGTCATTGGACCAACACTCCCAACTTGTTCATACCCAAGACTTTTTTGGTATGCTTTTACACCAGCTAATGTACCTGGACCGAAATAACCGTTTGGGGTTGCTGTAAGATACCCTTTTTCATATAAAAAATTTTGGAGGAGAAGTACTTCATTTGACTCATCTCTACGAGCAAGCACATGTGATAAATCAACACATGCCGCAGCATTCACTTGAATGCTTCCGATAAAAACACTAGCAAGCACAGAAAAACCGAGTATGTATTTTCTCATATATAAAAAGTGTACCACGTAAAATAAAACAGGTTCGCAACGTATTGTGCGAACCTGTGTATAAAATTACATCCTGTGTTAATAGTCAAAAGAAGTCATCTATCGTAAAACCTTTTCCTTCAAAGTATCTACGACATTTATTGAGCAAACGCTCGTACTGTCTTTTAGTAATTTCTCTTGAAACGCCTAACCTTTTACCCATACTAACAATTGTCATCTCTTGTTCAAAATCATTGTCACCTAAACCAAAACGAAGTGCGAGCATCTGTCGTTCTTCGGTTGACAAAAAATTTAAAAGTTCGGCAATTACTTTCTTTATTTCTATTTTCCGAGCATTTTCATCAGGTGATTCCTGTGAAATAATGACATCAACGATACTTAAATCTGTGTCATGATCGTAGCTTTCTATTGGACGATCGAGGGAATCCGGTTCATGAAATGAATACTTTGCATCAGAGAACACCCTAAGTCTTCTAGCATAGAGCCTATATTCTTCTACGCCTTCTGAACTAACAATATCACGCAAGTAGCTTAGTGCGTGCGTAACATCTGCCAACTTTTTTTCTTGTTTATTTGCTAGTATACACGCATGATCTGTTTGTTTGCGTAATGCATCTACACCATACATAGAAGCGTAGCGTAGGCTTACGTCAAATAATCTTGAAAAAGCATCAAATGCTGGAAAGTTCGAAGTTGACGCTTCAAATTGTGCAACATTGTCCATATGGCCTCATTTCTGTTTACATTATAAGAAGAACTGGCTCATATACTCTATACCAAATAAGCTTTTTTTACAAATGTGCAGAGGATTAGGAGGGAATGAAAAGCGGCGCCTACGGCGCCGCTTTTTGAATGCTATTTTTATTTCTTGTTTTCTGCAATATCTTTTGCGATATTTTGCGGTACAACATCATACTTTCCGAATTCCATAGTAAACGTTGCACGACCTTCTGTCATAGAGCGAAGTGAGTTTACGTATCCAAACATTTCAGATAGCGGAACCATAGCTTTCACCACCTTATCCTGTCCACGTTCATCCATTCCTTCAATCTGTCCACGCTTTGATGATAGGTTACCAGTGATATCTCCATAGAACTTATCTGGGGTAACGATTTCTACCTTCATAATTGGTTCTAGAATAACTGGCTTAGCTTTTGATACATCCACCATCTTAAATCCAGCAAGTGTTCCACGATCCATAGATTCACGAAGTCCTTTTTCTACAGCTGGTACGAATTCTTGTGGAATCGCTCCACCCTTTAGTGAGTTGACGAATTCAAATGCATCATATCGCTTTGTATTCTTTGGAAGATCATCTTTATCAATAGAATAATCAATCGGCTTGATATTAATCTTACAGTGTCCATACTGTCCACGACCACCGGACTGCTTGATGTACTTACCTTCACCAGACGCTGACCCTAGGATGGTTTCCTTGTACGCAACTTGTGGCTTACCTGTGTTTGCTTCCACATTAAACTCTCGTCTCATACGATCAACGATGATGTCTAGGTGAAGCTCTCCCATTCCTGAAATAATTGTTTCAAGTGTTTCTGGATCTGATGCAACACGGAATGTTGGATCCTCGATTGCAAGCTTTGAAAG
>CAZEXZ010000054.1:0-3637 GCA_964516655.1 uncultured Candidatus Saccharibacteria bacterium
ATCAATCGAGAATAATCGCTAGATTGGAACTAATGATATAATTCTTATATGAAAGATATTACTCTTCGCGCAAAGTGGATTATCAAGGCACCTGTTATAGAGGTTTTCAACTTAATGACTGACTTCGAAAATTTACCAAAGTATTTTCCGAAAGTTGCTGATTCAGTAAAAATTATTAAACGTGATGGGAATAATGTAGAGATGGAAGCTACTGTAAAATCATTTGGCAAAAAGTTTAAGGTAAAAATGAATACTCAAATCCTTCCAGGGAAAGGCTATACTTCAGATAATGACAGTTACCAGTTTGGGACTTCTGGACACGAAGAATTACTACTCTCCGAACATGAAGATGGAACTCAGATTGATTATCTGTATCAAGTTGCTATTCATAAGCGGTGGCTCCGTATAGTCGCAAAACCACTTATTGGTTGGTATTCCATGAAATTCTGGGAGAAAGCTGTGATAGATGAATTAAGAAAAGAACTCGAAAGATAGACTACTTTGTAACCATCTGAATAAAGTGGTGGATTTTAAGTTACAACATTTATGTAACCTTGAGATAATTATAGAGGAAGTCGGAACTGATATACTTTTAATTATTGTTTTATGGATAAAAATATAGAAACATTTTTCAAAAATAAAAAAGTTGTTATTGCAACGATGCATGGAAAAGAAAAGGTAATAGGAAAACTTTTAAATGAGCATTTTGGTGTAGAAGCTTTTGTGCCAGATAATTTTAATACTGACACGTTTGGTACGTTTACTCGAGATATAAAAAGACCAGGTGACCAACTAGAAACTGCCCGCAAAAAGGCCTTTGCTGCCCTAGAAAAAACTGGAGCAGATATAGCAATTGCAAGTGAAGGTAGCTTTTCTCCTCATCCCAGTTTTCCATTTGTTTCTTCAAATGTAGAGCTAGTATTGCTTGTTGATAAAGAAGGTAAGACCGAAGTTCGTGGTCACACAAGAACGTCAAATACAAATCATAATCATAGAAAAGTTTCTAATATAGAAGAAGTATTGTCCTTTGCAAAACAAATAGGCTTTCCAGAACACGGAATAATAGTTCGTAAAAATGAGACTTCTAAAAAAATATATAAAGATATTAGAGACTGGGAAGAGTTAGAAGATGTTGCAAAAAAACTTTTCTCAGGGTTTTTTACCAAAACAATTTTTCTTGAGACAGATATGAGGGCACACCGTAATCCAACACGCATGAAGGTGATTGAAGAAGCAGCGAGTGATTTAATAAAAAATCTTAAGAGTGTTTGTCCAGATTGTGGGACTGTAGGTTTTTGCAAAACTCAATTTATAAAAGGACTACCATGCGCTACCTGTAATTTAGAAACAACTATACCCGGAACTTTTCTTTACGAATGTCAGAATTGTCGAAAAAAAGAGGAAAGAAAAGAGGGGGATTTTGCAAAGCCAGAAGATTGCTCTTTTTGTAATCCTTAATTATAAAAAGCCTTTTTTTGAGTTTCGTAGAAGCAGTGATAATTGAGCATGTAATGGTCTTATTGCTTTTCATATTAGTATATGCTAATATGAAAATATGGTTACAACAACAAAAGATATCTATAAAGCATTTGCAAATAAAAATAGAGTTAGATTAATTGTGTGTTTATCAAACGCAAAAAATGTCACTGAACTTCTTGCACTCTGTAATCTTTCGCAATCAGCGCTTTCTCAACATCTAAAGGTGTTAAAGGACGAGGGGATAGCGGTATGTGCTAGAGATGGGAAGAATCAGATTTATAGTATTAAAGATAAAAAGGCACTTGTGGTGGCAAAACTATTATTAGAACTAGATAACTAAGCAATACAAAACTATGTTAGGACTATTTTCACAAAAAGAAGAAATAAATGTTAAGGATCTCGTTGCAAAGGGTGCCGTAGTGCTTGATGTTCGTAGCAAAGAAGAATTCGCAGGTGGGCATGTACAAGGCGCCATTAATATTCCTCTTGATACCTTGTCGTCAGAAAGTAAAAAAATTGGTGATAAAAATACCTACATCATAACGTGCTGTATGTCTGGAGGCAGGAGCTCCATGGCTAAAAATATATTGCATGAGGCTGGATATGACAAGGGGCATAATGGTGGCGGGTGGCATTCATTACAAGCGAAACTACAATAATGATGAATACAAAAAAGAGAAACAGTAACTTCGCACTATTTGGCCTCATAGGAGTAGCGCTTTTGGTGGTCTTCATGTTTTCTTTTCAAAAAAGTAATGCATCTCTCTCAGGTGCAGAATTTATAGAAACATTTAAGAGCACTCCAAATGCAGTACTTGTTGATGTAAGAACACCTGCAGAATTTTTAGAAGGACATATTGATAACGCAATAAATATTGATTTTGAGAATCAGTCATTTCAATCAGAAATTAAAAAACTAGACAGTACTAAAACGTACTTCGTGTACTGTCGATCCGGAAGCAGGTCTTCACAAGCTGTGTCAATAATGAGTGCAAACGGTATAAAAAATATATATCAATTACAAGGCGGCATTATTTCAAACAAAACTGCCATATCGCTTGTCACAACGAGTACAAATGAACTTGAGTATATTGTCGATGCTGGTGACATGGTTAACGGGCAATCTCTCATTTCTGGATTGCAAAAATCTAATCTTACTGATAAGGAAATCACAGGACTGATTCAGATGCGTGAAGAGGAAAAACTTGCAAGAGATGTGTACACTACATTAGGAGGTATATGGGGGACAAACATTTTTACAAATATTGCAGCATCTGAACAAACACATACTGATGCGGTAAAAGTTATACTTACAAAATACGGGATTAAAGATCCTGTAACAAATGACACAGTCGGTGTTTTTACCTCAAAGACGATGCAGGATTTATACGATGCGCTTACAAAGAAGGGTGGGGTTTCATTATCAGAAGCCCTTGTCGTGGGTGCGACTATTGAAGATTTAGATATTCGTGATTTGGATGTATTGATGAAAAATACAACAAATGTAGACATCGTGCGTACATATACTAATTTACAAAAAGGGTCACGTAATCACCTACGTGCTTTTGTGAAAACAAATGGAGGTACCTACATACCTCAATACATTAGCCAAGCTGAATATGATTCAATCATGAGTACCTCCCAAGAAAGAGGGGTTAAGTAAGTGACCACATAGAGAGTAAACAAAAGCAAAGAGGAGATTTTTCTTGGTGTGGAACAAGAAATAGGTAATTTTCTACTTTTTAAAGTACACTATAGCAATTGTAAGCTTACTAATTGTTTTCTATGAAAAAATCAACCTCTCCGCAATCAATCATTTTACTGTTCTTTTGTTTCTTTGTTATTGTGACTTTTTTTATATTTGCAAAAAAAGGTGGTGTAGAAAAGTACGATAAGTATGAGAAAGATATCCCAGAGATTATTGTACATGAAGAAGTGGCCAAAGAAGTAATTCCTACACTAGACACAGCACTTTATGATAAAAAGATGAATCAGTTAGCAAACAACCCAATTGTTGCTGTATCAACCTCAACCGCAACATCTACAACTGCAACGACTTCAGCTCCAATAAAAAAGCCACTCTGGCCCGTTAAAACTGTTTATCCAAATTATGGTGCCCTCCTTCCATTTAATCGTATTGTTGCATACTATGGAAATT
>CAZEXZ010000054.1:3647-4338 GCA_964516655.1 uncultured Candidatus Saccharibacteria bacterium
GGGGTACTTGGGGAGTATCCAGAAGATATCATGCTCGAGAAGTTGGCTGCCGAAGTTAAGAAATGGGAGCTCGCAGACCCAACAACACCAGTGATACCAGCAATACATTATATTGCTTCTACTGCACAATCGTCTCCTGGTAAAGAAGGTAAATATATGTTCCAGATGCCATTTTCAGAAATTGATAAATCTCTTGCAATGGCAAAGAAAATTAATGGTCTTGTATTTCTTGATCTTCAGATAGGAGGAAGTGATGTTATGACAGAAGTGGAAGAAATTGGTACATATCTTGCACTCCCACAAGTCCATCTTGGGATCGATCCTGAGTTTGCTATGAAGCCAGGAGAACGCCCGGGGACACGGATAGGTACAATTGATGCACAAGACATAAACAAAGTTGCGGAATATTTAGCAAAAGTTGTGAGAGACAATAAACTTCCTCCAAAAGTTCTTGTCATTCACCGCTTTACGGAAGCAATGGTAACAAACTACCAAAATATACGACCACTTCCTGAAGTTCAGATTGTAATGGATATGGATGGTTGGGGAGGTGAACAGCTAAAGAAAATGACGTATCGTACAATTGTTACTCAAGAGCCTGTGCAGTTCGCTGGGTTCAAGCTATTTTATAAAAATGATATTCGTCTCCCTGGGTCAAAGATGCTCACCCCGGATGATCTCATGAAGCTAC
>CAZEXZ010000055.1:0-1725 GCA_964516655.1 uncultured Candidatus Saccharibacteria bacterium
TGTCTTACTCTCAGCCATTCGTCCAATTGTTTTAAATTCACCTGCAATAACGAAATAGGTTACAGGAATAAATGCACGTATCTCTCGTTCGCGCTCCATGATGATTCGAAGTGCAGGGGACTGAACCCTACCTGCAGAAAGTCCGTAACGAACTTTTTTCCAAATAACTCCTGAAAGATCGTACCCTACAAGACGATCAAGCACACGGCGTGCTTCTTGGGCTTCCTTCATTTTCATGTCTATTTCTCGAGGGTGTTTGAGCGCTTCTTTTATGGCATCTTCGGTAATTTCGTGGAACGTAACACGTTTTGCTCCGTCTAGTTTACATGCATCTTTAACGTGCCATGCAATAGCCTCTCCTTCGCGGTCGGGGTCGGTTGCTAGGATTACTTCATTTGCCTTCTTTGCAAGTGCTTTAATATCTGCGATGACTTTCTCTTTTCCTGGTGAAACTTCGTAATGAGGAATAAAGCCTCCCTCAATATCCACCGCTTTTTTATTGCTCTTTGGGAGGTCTCTAACATGACCAACAGAAGCACGTACTTCGTACGCACCATTTAGGTATTTTGAAATTGTTTTAGCCTTCGAGGGGCTTTCTACTATTAAGAGTTTCATAGGGTAATAGATTCTACTTTACACTAAACGTCGCACTTCGCCAAATGATTCCTGTACATGGCCTTCTATTTCAAGTGATGAATACGCTGTAATAAATTCTTCAAATGATAATTGTGTTAAAGAAAAAAGTGTATCTTTGTCACAGGGTTCTCGCAACAATTCTATGATGAGCGCTTCTTGCGGAGTGTACTTTTTTTCTTGTGAAGAAAAAGGAGTTTCTTCACTATTCTTTTTTGAAAGATGGAGCAGGTCAATGAGGTCTTCAGGAGAAGTGATAGCATATGCGCCCTCACGAATAAGCATATTGGTTCCAAACGATGTTGGACTAAAAATTTCTCCAGGTACCGCACCGATGTCTCTTCCTAGTTCAAGAGCCTGACGTGCGGTAATTAAGGTGCCGGATTTTTCTTCTGCTTCTATAAAGAGTACTGCATCAGATAGTGCTGCCATGATTCTATTTCGCATCGGGAAAGTCCATGGTGCTGCAGGTGTAGTGTCACTTAGTTCTGAAATAAGTGCCCCGTCTTGTAGAAGGATTTCCTTGGCTAATTGTGTGTGACTACTTGGATAAAGTACTTTTTCATCCAGACCACTCCCAGGGATTGCGATAGTTTTAATAGAATGTGTTAAGGCGCTTTTATGAGCTAAGCTGTCGATTCCAAGAGCAAGTCCCGAAAGAATAATGACATCGTAGCCTTCAAGTGCTGAAAGTAGTGTCTCAAGTGCTTGTCTACCATATGTAGTATGTTTGCGTGACCCGACAACAGTGAGAATACGAGGAGTAAAACGGCCGTACTCATCAATTGTTATTTCCGGTAACTTACCTCTGTAGTTGATCTCTTTTGGAATATCATGAAGTTCAAGTAACCTAGAAAGAAAGGGGGAATTTTTGAACTCGCTTTCTGTAATACATTTTGAAGGGTTCTTTATCATGGTGTGTACAGTGTAAGTATAGTGCATGTAAAGATTAGTTACGAGGCAAAATAAAAGATCATGACATTGTCATGATCTTTTGATATACGTTAGAAACATACGATGCCTCCGCGACCTTTGCTTGATGCGGGGAGTTCTGAATCTGGTAACGCCTGAACAATGATCCCGTAGGTGTCA
>CAZEXZ010000055.1:1735-4095 GCA_964516655.1 uncultured Candidatus Saccharibacteria bacterium
TCATTAATGTATTCCCAAGTTCCGGTATCAAGGTATGATGGTGCACCTGTAATGGAGTCAGCAAATTTTTGCAGGCCACTCTTTGTGGATATAATCTGTTTGTAGGAGACCTCGTCCACCATGTTTACTGCAACTCGCGGAGAATATTTTGTGACAAATATTTTTTTTCTACCAGCGGGAATGACAGAACAGTGAGATTCAGTTACGTAGGTAATTGGCATTTTACCTGCCTCTACCTCATGATATAAGTAATACAGTCTCTCGTCAGTTTTATTTACGAAGAATGCAAGTTGCTTACCTATGTTTGGTCGAGGTATAAACTTTTCAGGAAGCGGCATCACAGGAAGAGTCCCTTTTTTGAGTTGGGTATACACCTCAGTTTTATCTTTTTGATTAATTTTTCTAATCTGATTTAAATATAAGTTTGAGGCGCCCTCGCCACCAAATGATATAACCAGTCCAAAGATTAAGACACGGAAGCCAAAATTAGAGAGCCACAAATGCGGTAATCCTTGTCTCCATCCAAGAGCTAACCAAGCGATCAATTGAATGAATGTCATTTGTTGCGGTGACACAATAGCAAGGTAACCACTTTTTACAACTTGGTCAGGCTGGCTACTGCCCCAATTTTCTTCCCCACTATAGTATCTTGTATTCCTAATGAGAAGCAGTCCCCACAATACAGAAAAATGAAACATCTTTGTACTAATGTGAAAGGCGTTAGGTAAAGGAGATATTCCATCTTCCCAGGTTGTTTTTTTTGCTTTACCAAAGAATGTGAGCTTAGCAGAATGACCTGAAGGAATAATTGCAATCTGAGTCATGAGTGCACCAAGTAGTGTAATGATTGTGGCTGTATTCCATGGTGCATGGGTACCAAAGTACACAATATGGTAATGTTGGAACATAATCCAAAAGATCATGAGTATATAGAGAACAAATAGCCAACCTTCTCCCTTTGTGATATCTGGGAAGCTTTTGGCATCATTTTGAATATTTTCCATCTCATTCTCCTAATTTTGAAGATCTACCACATGCTATTATGACATAACTATATGTATTTAGCAATATTGACAACTATATAATAAACTTTTCATAAAGTAGTGTTTGTTGTCATTTTTTAAGGTAATTAAGTGGCACATTTTTTGTTGTGATGAATTTTCATAGGACCGCAGTATACTAATTTCAATCTAAAAATATGGTAAAAAATTTCACAACTCGTGCAGTTAAGTTGTGTCTTAAAATCATAGTCAACATAATAGACAATTCTAGAACTGAGTTGATGAAATCTGAAGTAATTCCGTATATAACAAATTTAAGAGTTTAGGTAGAAAATAGTAAATTACCCGAAACTAGTTACACTTAAATTCATTATGTACTTATACTCTATAGTAAAACTACTTAACCTCAACTAATACTTCGTTTCGTGTCATCCAAGGAGGAGTTCCTGGAGCATTGTATCCAGCGTAAGAAGGTTTACTGAGGACATCAATGGTATCTTTAGAAAGGAGTTCAAGTAATCTTTTTTCTTTGGCTTGTATGCGTACGTTTGTTCTGTAACCAGAAAACCTAAGTACTGCAACTTTTTTATTTGGTATCTCTACAATCTTAACTCGAGGGTCT
The DNA here is from genome assembly GCA_964516655.1 of uncultured Candidatus Saccharibacteria bacterium. Taxonomy (GTDB): domain Bacteria; phylum Patescibacteriota; class Minisyncoccia; order Phycocordibacterales; family UBA5272; genus UBA11704. Next base: position 3,359 of record CAZEXZ010000055.1, read on the forward strand.
GATGGAGTAGGGAGTGTATCAAGGGTGTATGATTTCGGCATACCAAAAGATATTGTTCTTGTTTCGCTTTCACTGTCCACTATTACAGGTGCAGTCATTGCAATTTTTTCAGAAGCGCCCTCTTGCATTACTACAGGGGAGGTCATGGCAATAGTTTGTTTTTTTGTATTGGCTCCAAAAATATAACCAGCAACAATACTGAACCCCTTGCTCATTGATTGGTTGTAAGAACCAGTTAGTGTCGTTTGAGCAACAATATGGCTTGGGTAGTTTCTGATCTCATACTCCTTTTCTTTTTTTAAGACTGTGTATTCAGCTTGCTCTACACGAGATCCAAAATAACCGTAGATAGACCAAATAATAAGTACTATGAGAATTAGTAGCAAGGTTGTTTTCATATTCATTAGTATATCAGTTTCAGCACCAAAATAGCGGTAAGAAAAAAATCTCTTTACTTTTAGTGGAAACTCAATTGTGACTGTGAAGGGGTCCGTTACAAGTTTTTAAAAATACACAGGAAGAACCTGTGTATTTTTGTTGATGTGCCCAGGCGAACCAGCAAGTTTGAAGCTTGGCAGCGGGACTCGTTCACAAAACTACCTACTGTCTCCCGACATGATTTACTAAGCAGCAGGTTATTTGCTCTCTACTGACAATGCAGTTAGGGCGGGAATCTCTTCGACAAGTAAATTTTTGTCGTCACAAAAATTTCTCGCCTCCCGCTCCTCGTTGTTTCT
>CAZEXZ010000056.1:0-4035 GCA_964516655.1 uncultured Candidatus Saccharibacteria bacterium
AAACAATCAGCTGTCCAGGCACTCAATGGTCTCATCACAGCAACTGCTAATGATGTTAATGCGTCACATGAAGCAAACAAGAATGATGTTCGAATGCTTTCAATTTACGGCATGTTCTTCAATGGTGTAGGGGATTCAGTTAATGCAGAAAAGGTTCTCAAGGAAGCAATGGCACTTGCTCCTAATAAGCAACTCCTAGCATTTGATTTAACACGTGCATACCTCATGCAAAAGAAGTTTGATGAAGCGTATAAGTTAGGACGCGCAACGTATGACCTTTCGATTTCATGTACTGATGCACTCAAGTGGATGATGATCGCGGCCGCATATGACGGAAAGTATAAAGAAGCAAAAGCTTACGCTGCATCAAAAGGGCAAGATCTAGGTTTTGATCCAGACGTATTAACAGGGGTTGTTACTTCAGGGCAAATTTCTACCGCCATCGAGATTCTTAACGAAGAAAAGAAGAAGAGGCCAGAAATTGCTGCTGACATTGATGCGTATATCAAGCAACTTCTTGCGATGCCAAAGAAATAGGATATACTTATAGAGTGAGTGCATGAAGGTGTGCTCTACAAGATAAATAAATGCCTGCATAATGCCACTCGTAAGAGTGGCATTATGTTTTTAAGCCAAAAAGTACTTCATCTATTGCGTTACGAAGAATTTTTTCTCCATGCGAAGTACTACTCGTACATCTTAGTCGAAAAAATCCTTCGCGCCTTGTAGCTAAAGCACTTTTTGCCTTAAAATTAAATGAATCTTAAAAGAAATACCTTTGAGTTTAAGTTTGTACAAATGTGTAGTTAACTTGACTGATATACTTTAAATATATGAAAAAAAGATATTATAGAAATAATAGTAACGATAGTTTTACAAATAAATTTTTAGATACGCTAGGCGGAATATTGGGCATATTTTTTCTGTATCTTGTACTTACTTTTTATGTAAACAGAGCACAATTTTGGCATATTATGTCTAGCTTCATACTGCCGGTAGTTATTGCTATTGTTGTACTTTTCAGCTTATATTTGTACTACTTAGCCCAAAGAAAAAAAAGAGAAACTAATCGCTTTGAAGATACTGTAAAAAAAATTAAAGAAATAGGGTTTGATGTTAAATTTAACACATTCATTGATATGTTTGGAAAGGAAGGGAAAGGTGACAATTTTGAGGATCGTGGGTAGAGCTTGAGAAATGAAAGGCTTAGGGATTTTAGAGATACTGCAATTAAAAATAGGATTGAAATTTCTTCAGAAGATAATTTAGAGTTAATTGCTATTTTAAAATACTTTATTGATGAAAAGGATAGGAGATATATGAGTGAAGGTTTAGGATCAAATATTTCTAATAAATTTTCTAACTTAAATAAAAGTGGTGATGATTTTGAAAATCTTATTGTTCGTTTGTACAATGTAATGGGATACTCTAGTAAAAGAATTGGTGGACATGGTGACCAGGGAGGAGATGTCATAGCAAATAAAGATGGAGAGAGTTTGCTAATTCAGGCAAAGGACTATACTAGTTCAGTTGGTAATGCTGCGGTGCAACAAGCTGTTGCAGCTAGGCTTCATTATGGGTGCACAAAGGCGATTGTAGTCACTCAGTCACATTTTACTTCTGAAGCAATAGAACTCGCGAAGTCAAATTCTGTTGAGCTAATTGATGGAGATTTGTTGAAGCAGAAACTATTAGAATACTTAAAAGAAAGGTGGAATTAAAAAGATAAGAGCTGTATTTCCTTTGAATTATTTGAGCGGTACAGGTATACTAATAAGCGTGGTTACCCACTTCGCAAGTAATTGCGGTGGGCGACTGCGCTCACATAAGGCATTTATCTTTGGAGCATGCCACGCTCACCACAATTGGGTGCGAGGCGAAAGAAAGAGCGAGACCGTAAGGTCTCGCTTTTTCTTTTATCCTCCTCTGTATCTTTATTTTGTATTACTAAGAGCTAATTGCCAAAAGCTAACAGCCATCCACACTCCAGCTTCCATTCGCCACTATCTTTACTTTCGGCGTTTCTTCTTCTGCGATATGTAGTAATCCGGTAGATGCAATCATGAGTCCGTTATCAGTGGATAGATTTCTATTTGGAATAAAGAGTGTAAAACCTTCCAGTTCTGAAAGTCTTTTAAGCGCTGCACGAATATGCGTATTAGCACTCACCCCACCACCAACAATGAGTGTGCTTGACCTAGTCTCGTAGAGCGCTTGTTTTACTTTTGCAACAAGAACGTCCGTCACCGCATTTTCAAACTCAAGAGCGAGCATCATTTTCGTTTTCTCATCAAGAGTCTCCCGTTTTTTGACACGTGTAAGAACTGCAGTCTTAAGGCCACTAAAAGAAAAGTGTAGATCACCGCTGTGAAGCATAGGACGAGGTAATCGTAAATCTTCATCAACAATTATTCCTTCCTTCCTTGCATGCTCTGCAAGCTTCGATATCTCAGGTCCACCAGGGTACGGCAGTCCAAGCATGCGAGCTGCTTTATCAAACGCTTCACCAACCGCATCATCTCTTGTTTTGCCTATTACTTTGTAACTTCTAAGTTTAGGCACGTGTACGAGCTCAGTGTGGCCTCCTGAAATAAGGAGTGCTACAGCCGGTAAGTCGAAATCAGATATCTCATATATCTCTTCAGTGAGTGTAATGAGTCCAGCTACAATGTGGCCTTCCATATGATTGATTGGATATACAGGTATATCCCAAAGCATCCGTAGTGCCAGTGCTGCGTTTATCCCAACCCATAGTGCTGGCTCAAGCCCTGGGCCTGATGTGACAGCGATTGCATCAATTGCTGGTTTTTGAATTCCCTCAAAGAGTACTTTCATAGCCGAAAGCATTTCTGGTTCACGCTCAAGTAAAGTATCTAATTTTTTGCGCTCAGCATTTGGGATGTGGTATGAGTTTGATCGTTCAACGAGGAGGTCGGCTTCTTCAAGAGCTTCTGCAATAAGCTGTGTGATAGCTTTTGTGTGCTCACGTTTTGCAAGAGCCGGGAATACCCCACCATACTGCGCATGGAGATCGATTTGGGAGAGTACTTTATGTGAAAGTGATTCGAAGCGTACCTGCTTACCACGCACTCTCTTAACGAGAGAAATAGCAGTCTCATCACAGCTGGTTTCGATTGCAAGTAAAATCATAAGAATTGTATCTAGTACGTACAAGTATACTACAAAGTGGGTTAGGTTTTTAGGTTAAGTAATATTGTCAAAATCATAAATCTCACGTAGAGTGTATACATGAAAATAGCTATCCTGTCAGTTGGAAAGGAAAAGGATGAAGTAAGTGATGATCTTATCCGGCATTTTGAGATACGTTTGCTTAGATATCTTCCGCTAGAGTGGGTCTATGTAGCTCACGATGTAACAAAAGAAAAAGAGGGAGATAAAATCTTATCACTTCTAAAAAAGGAAGACTATGTTGTACTTTTAGATGAGAAGGGAAGGGATATAAAAAGTGAAGCACTTGCTGAATTGATAGAGAATCGAATGGTTGACTCAGTTCGCAGAATGGTATTTATTATTGGTGGCTCATATGGTGTATCTGAGAAAATTGTTGAGCGTTCAAACTATGTATGGAAATTATCATCTCTTGTATTCCCACACATGTTAGTGCGTGTCATAGTTCTTGAACAGCTTTACAGAGCCCTCACCATCATTAAAGGGGAGAAGTATCATCACGAGTAGTTGGTATATAAAATTATTTGTCTGGAATAAGATTTTCTTTTTCAATTACTTCTTTTATTTTAGAGTAAATATAGCCATACCCTTCTCCACTATAGTGAATATTATCTGGTGCAAAATAAAGCCCAGGGTCTTCTGCAAAGAAATCTGTTCTTCGTGGTGAGAAGAGGTCAATTAATGGAACTTCATATGACTTACTTACTGCGTGAAAGATTTTTCTCACTGATCTACTTCGCCACTCATACATTATATTAATTGGGAACCAAAACATAAGTGATGCTCCTACGTTCATTGGAGAAACAAGGACAACTTTATTATTTGTCATTTCTTTTGCTTTTTTAA
>CAZEXZ010000057.1:0-3341 GCA_964516655.1 uncultured Candidatus Saccharibacteria bacterium
CAACCTGCTCTGCCTTTTCTGCATCTTCATTACTGATGTAGTTGCCGGCGATGAGTATTTCTTTTATATTTTTGTTGTCAATGTTCATAGGTGTAGCAAAAATTTATTTTCAGGAGGCCTGAATTGTTTTCTTGACTGTTGCAACAATAAGAGAAATTGGGGAATTAGATTTAACGAAAAATTCTGACGCACCTAAATCAGATGCTCGTTTTCGGTCTTCTTCTTGATTTAGATTTGTCATTACAATTACAGGTATTTTCATTTTTTTCTCTTGTATCGTTTCTAAAACTTTAAAACCATCAACCCCAGGAATAATGAGATCAGTGAGTACCAGATCGAAAGCTCCGTCAGATAAAAGCGTGAGCGCCTCTGCCCCACTACTTGTAGCGACAATATCATACCCTTCGTGAGAGAGCTTGAGTTCGAGTGCATGAGCAAGTGGTTTTTCATCTTCAATAATTAATATTTTCTTTTTTTCCGTTTCTTTCATGTGGGTACTTTCACCGTATACTACGTATACCATAAGTGTATAACACTTCCCCTAAAAAAACTATAGTAATTCACAGAAATCTGGATTTTATGACAAATTTCTCCAAGCGGAGTCATAAAAGACCTAATGGTGAGCTACCAAGAAAAGTACAACAGACATCACGGCAACAACTGCAAGATAGTAGCCAGCATGGACCAAAAACTTTATTTGAGACTGAGAATCATAATGTCTCCCTTTTGGAGTGTAGACCATATCGATAAACTTAGACGTTACAATAAATCCAAACGTAATGAGTAACCCAAGTGTGAGAGCAAGGGTAAGAGAATTAACAGCGAGTACATCAAAAAGTACCGCAAGAACTGACGCCATCGCTCCATGAGCAATGAACGAATAAAAATTAATCTGAAACATGTAGGTTGTTGTCCTACGTGGGACATGTTCTTTAGTTAGTCCTTCACCTCTAAGCCACGCCTTCATGAATAAAATTGGAGAAAACCATACAGCTCCTACCAAAAATCCAGACACTGTCGTAACAAAAATACTAAATGGTGTAAAAAATTGTTCCATACTGTAAGTATACCTATTTATCAAATGAATCCATCGATATTGTAATCTTTACTGTGAATAAGTTGATTAGTACTTCCCGAGGATATAGTTTAATCCTTTTGTAATATCATTTTTCTCATCTTGTGACCCTATCGTGAGCATAAAAAGTGGACGAACTGCACCCCCTATAGGGACTTTTAACACGACAAGATTCATCCCATCATGCTGGTCACGTTGACTACTTATACCTCCAAAAAATTGCGGATGGCCACTTAGGCTGTTTGCACTACCGAGATCCGTAAAGATGCTCTTACCATACGTATTTGTTTTTACTTTACCTGAGGTTATGTCAAAAATAAAACTTCTATTGTTGTAGATATACTTTGCAAGCATAAAGAGGTCTTCTGCGGTGGATATATTTTCTGATGACACCCCTGTTGGATCTACGAACTTAGTGTGGGTCATGCCGATTGCTTTAGCCTTTTCATTCATATGACGCACAAATCCACTTCTTCCATATGATGATGCAATTGCTTCCCCTGCTTCATTAGATGATTCCCTAAGTAAAGGAAAGAGAAGTTGATACATATCTATCTTCATTCCTTTGGTTAGTCGTGGGACACTTGTTTCCACTAGATCACTTTCTTTAATTATGGTTGTTTTTTCGATATTAATATATTCTGTTGCAATGAGTGCTGTCATGAGCTTGGTGAGTCCTCCTATTGAAACTGCTTTTTCTCTATCTTGTTCCAAAAAAACATAGTTATTATGCATGTCTGCAAACATAAATGTATTTGTATCAAGTACAGGCTTTTTCTCTGTATACCTAAATGTATCTAATACAAAATCTTTTTCATAAACTAATATCGGTGTACCGACAGTGACTGCATCATATATCTTCTTAGCATCTTCATCAGCAAGTCTGATACATCCACCTGAAAAGGTCGAGGCGACCGGCGTGCCATCATCATAGGTTGGCCATCCGTGAATAAAAAAGTTACCTTGGAATTGCATGCTCCACGGTTGTGATACATGCCCCATACTTGAATAGTGTGACTTTTCTTTTGTTTGAATTTTATATAACCCTGCTGGAGTTTCCCACCACGAACCTTCTTTACCTTTTGTTTTTACAGGAACCTCAACAGATACAACACCTTCCTTATATACTCGCGCCACCATTTGTGACAAATCCACTTCTACAAATGTTGCCTTCTCTTCAACAAATTGTGTTTTTATTTTATTAAAAAAATCTGGATTAGAAAGTGACGGCTGAACACCGTAACTAAATAATATTTTTTCAGGAGACGCTGCTGCCTGAGTTACAAGAACATAATTATTAACCTGTGTTCCAAAATAAGAAAAGAGTATGGAAGAAATTCCTACTGTTACAAGCAATGTCAAAATGAATGAGAGTGTGCTTACCTCTGAGTGAAGTAACCGACTGAGAGAAAAGTGCTTTTGCTTTTCAGGATGTAAAACATAATAAAAAGCCTGATCAATGTCTTCTTTACTCCAGCCATCTGCAAGAAGTTCCTTTCGAATTGCTGCTTCTTCCATCCATTCAGATCTTCGAAGTGTGATGTGTTTTACTAACTGCTTATGGTACATAGATTATTATGTTCATGCGATGCAAGCAAAAAACAAGTAATTGTGAAGATACTTTCATGGGATAAGTATAGCAGGAGAATTGGAGTGATTTGGGTGGATGAACACAAATGAGAAAAACTAAAAGTACCATCTTACGATGGTGCTTTTAATTTCTGTGACCCCACGGAGAGTCGGTCACAAGACTTCTCGTCGCAAGCTCCTCGATAAAGTCTCGCGACCCCTATTCGACCCTCCCGTAAGCTATACGCCTCCCGGCGCGATGTACTCATCGGCAGGTGGCTTACTTCTTTTGACCACAATCAACAAAAATACACAGGAAGAACCTGTGTATTTTTGTTGATGTGACCCCACGGAGAGTCGAACTCCGCTTACCGGCATGAAAAGCCGATGTCCTAACCGATAGACGATGGGGCCGGTTATTTGGAACAACTTACAATAGTTTTTACCTACGAAAGTCATTGTATACTAACACGAAATTTTACTTTTTCAAAATCGGTGGTAGTGTTGTATACTATACAACTATACGAGCGGTTGGCTCGAGAAGCTCGGCTTCGAAGATGTCGAAAGTTAGCAAACTTTCGACACAGTTGGTAGACATTACAAAGCGTGCACTTAGATAGTCGGTGAAACAAATATAAACACGGGCGGTTAGCTCAGTTGGTAGAGCGCCACATTGACGTTGTGGATGTCAGAGGTT
>CAZEXZ010000058.1:0-2883 GCA_964516655.1 uncultured Candidatus Saccharibacteria bacterium
GAATTATTCTTAATAGTATGTGGGGGGTACAAGGTTTAGCGACTTTTCTTTCAAATAATGGTGAGATCAAAATGGTGAACGCAAAAACGCTTGCTTCAAAATGTGCATGGGGAGATAAAAAACTTCTTGTTTGTGGTGTTCCAAAAATACTACCTCGTCAAACTGAAGGATTACCTGATGATTGGTTTCAAGGTAGAGTCTCTTTTGATGATGACTTGTATATTATTGATCCAAATACTGGGGACAGGTTCCCGCTTTATACATTTAAAAATGAGGATGGGGTATTTGATGTAACAAATATTTCCTTTACTCAAGATAAGACACTTCTTAGTTTTACAAAAAAACAAGATGCAAGTCTTTGGATGCTCAATCTTAATTTACTTGGTAGTGAATAATGTATGGTGGAATACAAATCCCTTGAACCCTCCACATTCCAATCATTAGGACTTCCTGCTCCTACGTTTAGTAGTACAGATGCTTCATTCTTTGAAACATCGTCATTTATCTATACGTTATTCTTTGTTGCTATTATTGGAGCTGCTTTTTATGAATATATATTAGTGGGGGTATATAGAATGGAAGCTTCTGAAAGCGGAATACGTAAGAGTAATGAAACGTTTAAAAGAACAACACTTGGGTTACTTGGAGTATTTGGATTGTTTCTTATTATTGCTACGTTAAATAGGGGGTTGTTGACGGGGGATGTGACTCTAAGTGGTCTTGGTATTTCTGCTGGATCTGGAACTAGAAGTGGTGCAGTAACTACTACCGGAGCAACTACAGGTAGTGGTGGTACATCTCGTGCATGTGAATCCACAGAAACAACAATTAGTAAACTTACTTCTTCAGGGGGCATTTGTGGGGGAGTCTCATGCACGTCACTATCAGGTTGTAATTATCAACAATATCTACCAATCATAGACCAAGAAGTTGGAAGTAACATTCAATTACGGAAAATGATTATTGTTACTATGTGCAAAGAATCTCGTGCAAACCCAACCGCTAGTAATAAAAACACAAGTAATGGCTCATATGATTGTGGTTTAATGCAAATAAACCAATCTTCTCCCTGTGATTCATCACTACTAACTAAACCTGAAAATATTCAATTAAATATTAAAGCAGGTGTAACTCTGATGAGACAAAAAATTGCACTCTCCTCCCAAACGTACCAAAACATTCCTGCAGAAACTGGACCTTTTTCCTCTTATAACTGTTGTGCTAATGGAACTGTACCAAATTCTCCAAGTGCTGACTGCACCACAGCTGCTGGGTTTCCTTTCTCAATTCCAAAATGGGCATGTCCAATCAATCCTGGGGAAGGTGATTTTAATATGTGCTCCGTTAAAAGTTATGCCTGTGAACTAAGTGCTTGTATGAATCAATTATAGATAATTAACAAAAAAAACTACTCAATGCAATTGAGTAGTTTTTTATAAAAATAATGTTTTAACCCTTATCTATGATTTTTATGTTTTTTGTTTCTTTTCTCGTGCTTGTTTGACGAAGTAATTTCTTCTGTAACCTCTTTCACTATTTCCAATCCTTCCTCTTCAACTTCCTTAATAACATCATATGCTTCTCCACGTATAGCAGGAGGGGCCAGGTGAGCCAATTTTCGCTTCATGTAGACATCTAACCCATAACTTGCGGTATTACTCATAAACCAATAAAGACCAAGTGCAGAAGGAAGAGCAGAGGCTGATACTGTAATAATGATTGGAAGAACATAGAGGAGTTGCATCTTCATTGATTTAGTAAAATGAGCTTGAAATGATTCATCTTTTACTTCTTTTGTTTCACTCTTACCCATGTCCATAGTTTGAGTCTGACGACGAGCTAAGAAATAAGATGATACACCCGCAAGGAGTGCTATTACAATATTTTTTTCAGTTACATCAAAAATACCAAATGCAACTGTGTGTAATTTTTCTGGGAATGTAACAAAAGAATAAATTGATTTAGGGTCATTAAATAATCCTTTTGAAAAAACAATATAGAGTGCAATAAATATAGGAATCTGGAGAATCATTGCAAAAAGAGATGAGAATGGATTAATTTTATTTTTCCTATACATCTCAACCATTTTCTTTGAAGCTTCTTGAGGGTTAACTTTCTGAAGCTCTTTAATCTTATTCATTTCAGGCTCAATCTTCTTCATCATGTACTGTGTACGGAGTGCAGACATGTTAAAAGGAAGAAGAAACGTTTTAACAATAAGTGTAACTATAACTATAGCCCCTCCAATATCATGAAGTGGAATAAAGGTAAGAACAAGAACAATAAGATTATAAATTGGCTCGTAGAATAGTGTGTGAAACATAATTACTGTAGTGTATCAAAAACCGTCTTAATCTCCTCACGGAGTTTCGAGTAGGGAATTGTTTGGGTTCCTTTCTTTGGATAAAAAATAACTGAAACTGTTGATTCTATATGAAGTTCCTTAATACAACTCAAAATTCTTCTTTTAATTAGATTCCTGTCAACAGCTCGTTTAAAGGTTTTCTTTGCAGTAACACAAGCAAATTTTTGTGTCGGAAGTATGAGTGATGCTGCATCGACTACTGTTCCACGAAAAAACACCTTTGGGCGTTTTCCTTGAAAATCTTCTTTAGTGAGTCGCTTCGACTTTGAAAGCATATATGGAAAATAGAATACGGAGAATAGAAAGGAGTTGTAAAATGCAATGCATTTTTTCCACTTTCTACGTTCTACCCTCTACTTTCTAGAGTTATACAGAAAGCTTTTTACGACCAATACTTCGTCGTCGTGCAAGAACCTTACGTCCTCCTTTTGAAGCCATACGTACGAGAAAACCATGAGTTGGTGCTCGTTTCTTTTTCTTAGGTTGATATGTGATTGACATGGCGGTATTCGACAGTA
>CAZEXZ010000059.1:0-2532 GCA_964516655.1 uncultured Candidatus Saccharibacteria bacterium
CATTAGCTAAGATAATTGATTTTGCCATACTATTATGAAATTTTAGCTCGAATCTTTAGATCAGCTAATGCATTTGTAAATGCAATAAAGGCCTCATACGGTGAATCATATGGAGAAAAGTACTTATGCACATCTCCATCCGCTGACCACTTAGTGCACATGTAATAGACATGGTCGGAAGTTTGTAACTTCCGCCAATCATCGATTAGTACTTTATCTTTTGTTGCTAGTATTTGTGTCTCGATTCGATATAGTTCAGTTAGAGAAGATTGTTGCATACTGTTACCAGTCCATGCAGTTAAGTCACGTTCAGTATCTGCCCATGTCACAATATGTGGCATATCAACTACATCTTTTACATTGTATGCTTTACATGTTTCAGAAAGCGTCTTGAAACCATTATCTTTATTCTTAAGGACTTCCTTCGGCATATGTTTAAGAAAATCAAAAATTCCAGTACTTTCCCATTGATGTTCACCAAAAGTTTCATAATCCATAAATAGATTAATTGTTTCACCATTTCCATTTACAGCATTTACCCATTGCGCAAATTTGTCCGCAGTAAGTGGCCACTCTGTCCACTCTTTGTTACTAAAACGAAAGGCAATGTCATCTGACATTCTGTAGTTTTTAAGGAGTAACTTTATTTTAGTTGTCCCAAGTGGCTGGTAGACGAAATTTGACGATCTCCATCCTAGAATTGGGTCCCATCCTTCTGCGATGATGCCTTTGTATCCAGCTTTTTCTGCCCAGGCAGCTAGGTCATTTCGATACGCGAGCTCGGTGTTAGAAAATACTTTTGGAGTTACTCCAAATATTCTCTTAAGAATTTTATTTTGTAAAGCAACCTGGGCTTCAAATTCAGAAAGCGAGTAATAAAATGAAAGTGAGTGGTAGTATGTTTCACCAAGAACCTCTACACGTCCTGTAGCAACTAACTTTTTAAAAGTTTCAAGTGTGGCAGGGGCGTACGCTTCTAATTGTTCAAGGAGTGTGCCAGATAGAGAAATACTAAAGGTAAATTCAGGATGTTTCTTGAGTAATTCGAGTAAAATTTTGTTTGTTGGCTTGTAGGATTTCTCACAAATTTTTTTGAGAATTTTTACATTGTTTGTATTCCCTTCACCTTGGTCATTAAAATACTCATGGTCATAGCCGACATCAAAAGCACGATAGTGCTTTATGCGAAATGGTTGATGTGTTTTTAGGTAGAGTGCAATTGATGGCATATGTGTTAGGTTATTGATTGATAAAGTTCTTTCATTTTTTTGGCTGCTTTGTCCCAGGTAATTCCTTTAACTTGCAGCAGTCCTTCTCGTTGCAACGTTTCTTTAAGAACTGGGTGACGTATAATGGCAATGATTTGATTTGCCATTTCATCGGTGTCCCAATAATCTACTTTAAGAGCATGAGTAATAACTTCTGATACACCTGACTGTCTGGAAACAATAACAGGAGTTCCTGTTGCCATTGATTCAAGCGGAATAATGCCAAACGGTTCAGAAACAGATGGCATCACAATAAGATCGGCTAAGGCGTAGAGAGTCTTCTGTTCATCTACGGTAAAGTAACCAGTAAATGTAAAGTAGTTATTAATTCCAAGTTCATGAGTTAGTGCAATGATTTGTTGTTCCATGTCACCAGTTCCAGCAACAATAAAATGAACGTTTTGCTCATAGTCAATTACTTTTTTTGCGGCACGAACAAAATAATCTACGCCTTTTTGAATTGTTATTCTTCCTGCAAAAAGAACAACTTTCTTTCCTGACTGTTTAAAGTGCATAAGTGGAGCAAGTCTTTTGCTGTGAGTGTCAGTCATTACTGTATTACCGTTATGAACTACGGTTACTTTGTCAGGGTGCACACCGTAATGATTAACAATTGTTCTTTTAGTTAATTCGCTCACAGCAATGACATGATCTGCTTTATGCATACCTTCACGTTCTTGGTCGTACACATATTGGTTTACGGTGTTGCCTCCACATCTATCGAACTCCGTTGCGTGAATATGGACAATAAATGGTTTTTTCATTATCTCCTTTGCAGCAATCCCAGCCTTAAAACAAAGCCAGTCATGCGCGTGTATAACATCAAATGTTTGAAGCTCGTCTTTTGAGAGAGTTTTAACAAGTGTTCCATAGTACTCAACTTGTTCAAAAAGAGTTCTAGGGATCATTTTACCTCCAGATTTAATAAAAGTGCTGAGACGCTTTTCGTACTCAACAGAAGAAATGTAGGGGTTTTGAAGTTCACGCGCAAGTACCTCAAGATGTGATGCAACAGGTACTTGTTTCATATACTTATCTGCAAACATGATCGGCACTCTTACTTCGTTGAGTGCAACAGTTTTTGGTAACATAAAACACACGTGGACATCGTTATCGATAAGTGCGTGTGCTATACCCTTACAGGCAACACCTAACCCACCGCTGTGGTGTGGAGGGTATTCCCATCCAAACATAAGTACTTTTTTAGCGGACATTACAACTACTAGTATAGCGCTTAAACACTAGTGTTTAAAAGGAATAACTC
>CAZEXZ010000060.1:0-2523 GCA_964516655.1 uncultured Candidatus Saccharibacteria bacterium
CCTTTTCTTCTAAATATTTTACCATTGTTAAGTCTGCCTCGCGGATTTCTTCAGGCTTATTTTTTGCTCTTGGTTTTAAATCCAATCCTACAAACTCTTTCATTTCCTCTGCAAAAGTTCCGTCCATTTTTACGTGTTTAATGATCGGAATATTATTGGCTTTTGCTAGATCCATATCTTCAGCACCAAACGCTGGAGCCTCATGAGCAATACCAGTACCTGTATCAAGCGTAATAAAGTCAGCGTGCCAGATCTTAAATATATTTTCATTATTTTCAATATCTGTATTTTCAAAATATGGGAATACAGGTCTGTACGTGTTTCCAACAAGATCCTTTCCGGCCATTTCCGCAACAAGAACAAATGTCATATCTTTTAATACTTCCTCTATTCTTTCTTTCGCAAGAATATACAAACCTTCTTGACCTTCGATTGAAACTTTTACATACGTCGCTTCACCTGAAAGTGCGAGCGCAACATTCCCTGGTAAGGTCCAAGGTGTTGTGGTCCATGCAAGCACAAATGTTCCTGGTTCATCAACCAATTCAAACTTTGCGGTAACAGAAAGATCAGTTACATCATGATATTCAAGACCAACTTCAGATTGAGCAAGAGGTGTCTCACACCGTGGGCAAATATGCATCATCTTGTTTCCTTCATACGCTAACTTCTTTTCATAAAGAGTCTTCCATGCCCACCAAATACTTTCGGTGTAAGTTGCGTCCATCGTCTTGTACGGATGCTCCATATCAACCCACCTTCCAGCACGCGGGATTATTTTTTTCCACTCTTCTTCATACTGAAGAACACTTTCATAGGCAGCGCGGTTAAACTTATCTATTCCATACTCCTCAATATCTTTTTTACTAGCAAGATGCAACTTCTTCTCAATTAAGTTCTCAATTGGAAGCCCGTGACAATCCCACCCCCATACCCGTCTTACCGAATTACCTTTCATAGTCTGATACCGTGGGATAAGATCTTTCACTGTTCCTGCCATTAATGACCCATGATGAGGAAGCCCTGTTGCAAATGGTGGTCCATCATAAAATGAAAAAGTACCTTGTGGTTTCTCACTTGCAGGCATTTCAACAGACTTTTCGAAAATGTTATTGTTTTCCCAGAATGCCAGAACTTCTTGTTCTTTTTCAGATATTGTTTTTGGAGTTTGATTATTGTTCATGGTTTTTATAATTAAAAATCGCCCTTGGAAAAAAGTACGTGCTTTACTCTTTTCCAAGGACGACTATATCGTGGTACCACCTTGTGTTTAGGACATTACTATCCCCTCATTGTTTGGGTTCTACTATCCAGCTCCAGTTTTGCTATTAGAAAATTCTAGTATTCAAAACTGGGGATGGACTTCTTCCCTAAGCTCTGGGGTGATTAGTCCCGTCAACGCTGTATATGCTTATACTATCAGAAATAGAGAATGCCGTAAATATACAATTGTGCCAGATAGGCATAACAAAGTGTCTGATTTACTTTTTTTTCGTTATACTACACTGTATACCGTTAGCTACTCAATGTTATGGAAAACCTTGTACAACAAATCGTTACCTTTTTCAATTCTCCACTTGGTCAAAAAATAGTAAACAGTATCTCTGGACCTCAAATTAAGGCCACGTTTTCGTATCTAGAAGACCATCCAATCAAAAGCCTTACGTGGTTAGTAATTTTTCTTAGCCTGCTCACATTTATAAATCAAATAAAAATGTTAATAGCAAATGGAATCACAAACAAGAGACTTGCTAGATTAGCAATGGAGAGACCGAGGATATTAAATGAAGGTAATGAAAAGAAAATACTTGTACTAGGTGACAGTACTGGTTATGGCACTGGAGCAGATACACTCGAAGACACACTTGTTGGGCGCTTTGCGCATGATTTCCCACAAGTGGAAGTTAACAACTACGCGGTAAATGGATCAGTTACAAGTAACCTAATCAAGCAATTAGAAAAAGTTGAAACAAAAAAATACAATCTTACTATTATTAGTTCGGGAGGTAATGACACATGGAGATTTACATCACTCCGTAAAGTAGAGAGAGACCTACGGGTTGCAATTTCTCAAGCAATGCAAATAACTGGTAAAAATATTGTACTTATTATCTATAACAATGATGCATCTGGGCCAGTATTCCCTTTTTTCTTACGCTATTTTATTTTAAAGCGAACACGCCAAGTAAATGAAATCTACTTGCGTGTTGCTTCAGAGTTCGGTATTCAAGCTGTTCCTATTTTCTTACCAAACGAAACATGTCCCCCTAACTTCTTTTCTCGCGACGGACTTCATCCAAGTAGTGAAGGATACCGTATTATGTATATTCGTCTCTGGGCAGCGCTCTATGCACATAGGTATGACTATAATTTGAGAGAATATTAAATAGTACATTTCACGTCGCCTTGAAACAGTGACACGAACTCCCGATCATGTGCCTTGGCAAAAAATCGCGTCACCGCTTACGATTGTGACGTGATTTTTTGCTACGGGACTCAATAAGCTTTACGTCACCTTGAAAC
>CAZEXZ010000061.1:0-2507 GCA_964516655.1 uncultured Candidatus Saccharibacteria bacterium
TGCCTCTGTGCCTATCCTTACGAAGGAATGTTCTTCACCAAGGGGTTGCTTAGAGATATATGGGTTTTTTCGTTCCAAAAAATTTTCATCTACTGCGTTGCGTGTAATTTTTATTCCCGCAATGTACTACTCGTACATTTTGGTCACAAAAATTGCACGCGCCTTGTATATAAATTTTTTTGTACCGAAAAAACGAGCATCCTAGGTTTTGTCTTTTTCAGATCCTATTCCGGAGTGTACAAATCAACCGTCTTCGCAATTTCGTCAAAAGAAGTGAGTCCTTCCAACATCTTTATTATAGCATCCTCTCGTAATGAGGGGATTTTTTGGCCTTTTGCTGCCTTATGTACTTCACGCTCGCTTGGATTACCAAGTAATGTTGTTTCAATTTCAGCGTTCATAATAATAGCTTCAAATATTCCAATTCTTCCTTTATATCCTGTCCCAGAACATTCCTCACAACCAGCTGCATGGAAAAGTGTGTATGATGTCGATACAGAATGTCCTGCCATTGAGTCCTGTTTTCCTGTTGTTATCATGTCACCTAAAACATTTGTGATAACTCGTGACTCTTTTTCATTAGACTCATATGCACCCTTACAGTTCTCACAGATTTTTCGTACAAGTCGCTGTGCAAGAGAAATAGAAAGTGCACCCGCGATAACCTTCGGATTAACTCCAAGGTCAATTAATCGTGGAATAGTTCCAGCAGCATTGTTTGTGTGAAGTGTTGAGAATACCAAGTGTCCAGTGAGAGCAGCATTGATTGCTACTTTTGCTGTATCAGTATCACGGATTTCTCCAACCATGATAACATCGGGATCTTGTCGCAATGCAGCGCGTAGTCCAGCTACGAATGTGTATCCTTTTTCTTCCTCAACTTGTGTTTGGGTGAGTCCTTCAAGATGATATTCAATTGGATCTTCAATCGTAATAATTTTTACTTCCTCGTTATAGACATGATGGAGAAACGCATACAGGGTGGTTGTTTTTCCAGAGCCCGTTGGTCCAGTTGTTAAAATAATTCCGAACGGCTTTGCAAGTGCAGCCATAATTGCCTCACGAAGTACATCGGGAAACGCTATTTTATCAAGCCCTGTAATAGTATTTCGAGGGTCGAGGATTCTCATCACAAAACTTTCACCATAATTTCCAGGTACGACTGACACACGCATATCTACCTCTACATCCCCTAGATCTATACTAAAACGCCCATCTTGTGCTCCGTGTGTTGTTGAAAGCTTGAGTCCAGAAAGTAATTTTAATCGGCTGGTAATATTTTTTAGCAATGAATAATCAAAAAATGCTATATCTTCCAGAACTCCATTGACTCGATAACGCAACCTCACTTTCCCTTCTTCTGGTTCAATATGAATATCACTTGCCCCGAACTTAAGTGCTCCTGCCATAACGAGTTCTAGGATTCTTGTTGTCTTGTAGAGCATCTGGGAATGAAACATCTCATCAAAAAATGCTTGCAACTCATCACGAGTTTCAAAGTGACTCATAAGGTCATTCATTCTTTCGGGTGTCAGGTCGAACATCCCCGTGTCTACTTTTTCTCCATGACTTAGTTCACTGTAGCGAGATAGCACATGCTCTAAGGAAGCATGAGAACAAAGAAACAAGAGCAGCTCAGTACCTTTGTCTTCAATTGGACGGAGAATTTCTTCTAACTTTTCGTTAGCAGGGGATATGGTTCCAAGGTAGAGCTTCTGACCGACAAGCTTAAAAGGAACAACTCCCGCATCGCGTGCTTCCTCTTCATGGAGATAGTTCATTGCATCTGGTTCAGGTGCAATTCCACGTAAGTCTATGTATGGTAAGTTATATTTATCAGAAAGAATCTTCACGAGCTCCTCTTCCTCTTCTTTGTGGATCTCAGAAAGTTCTTCATTTTGTTTAAGATCATTAAACTCTGTAGGCATGAAGTTAGTATACTAGATATATATGGTGATAGCGGTGTACACCTGTTGATGTAGTTGCTTTCTGAAGAGGTAGTACAAAAAAATGCTAAAAATAGGGGGCGTCGGGCGACACCTTCGGTGTCGCCCGACGCCCTGTCTCATCCAGAAAGTAGCTTGACAAAATGCCATTTTCGTGTATAATGTAACTAGTGTTTTGAGGCTTCCGGAATCCTCCGGAAATCGATAAAAACCAACAGTTCATTCACTTTTAGGAGTTTCTCAGATGAAAAACACCATCAAATTGGCTTTCATTTTGTCGGTTTTGTCGGTTTCTCAGATTGCTTCGGCACTCTGTACCACAGAACTTGGTAACTTGCCACAAAACCATTCTCCTTTCTTTGCATCCTCAAACGGGGGCTTCTGCGATACCAAAGCAGAAGCCAACGTTCAAGTTCAGCAAGTGATTGGCGTACAACAAGTTCGCCAAGTAGCCATCCCCGCGCCGACGGTCATCAACACGATGCCGGCCGGATATGGGTACAGGAACTGCACCGCTGAAGAATCCATTCGGCGCGCAGGACTGATCACTGCAGGGGGTGG
>CAZEXZ010000062.1:0-2255 GCA_964516655.1 uncultured Candidatus Saccharibacteria bacterium
TCTGAGCAAGTGAAAGTGCTTTAGCAATTGCTTCCCGACGGTCTACTATTTTAAGAGGGGTATGTTGTGTAACACCGCTTGCTACTTCATCTATTATTTTTTGAGGGTCCTCATCATAGGGATCCTCGTTGGTAACAATAATTACATCACAGTACTCATCAGCAATTTTACCGAGAACTGGACGCTTCCAGGTATCTCGTCCGCCACCCGTTGACCCGAGAACTGCAATGAGCTTTGAGCTTCGTCCATGACGAGAACCAACAGGCTCAAATGCTTCATATAATTTTTTGAGACTGTCATCAGTGTGTGCGTAATCAACAATGACGGTAAAATTCTGCCCTACATCTATTCGTTCAACGCGTCCTCGTATCTGTGTTAATGACTCAATGCCACGTTTTACATCCTGAAGTGGAAGTTCTAACTCATTTGCAAGCGTAAGAGCTGCAAGCGCATTTAGGACATTAAATTTACCTGGCAGAGGTATAGTGATATGAGTATGTTTGTACTCAATGATAGTTGAGTTTTGAGTTTCTGAGAGAATTTTGACATCTTTTATTGAATAGCTGAGATTTTTTTCTACAGTCTGGATGAGGAAAGAGTATCCATGCTTAGTATCAATATTGGCAATTGAAATTCTGTTTGGTTTTTTACTCTTGACAAGTTGGTGCACAAGACGCAACTTCGCATTTTTATAGTTTTCAAATGACCCGTGGCTTTCAATGTGCTCAGGCATGAGGTTGGTGAAGATGAGTGCATCCATTTCAATACCAATATGTCGATAAAAGCGAGCACCTTCAGAAGTCATTTCGATAATCGCATAGTCACATTTTTCTTTCACTGCGTCGCGCAAAAATTTTTGTGTAAAAAATCTTCCAGGCATTGTCATTTTGTAGTGGTTTGGCCGTGACTCATCACCAATCTTAAAGCGGATCGTTGAGAGAATTGCAGTTTTTTTACCTGATGCAACCAGTGCCGCATTGATAAATTCCGTGGTTGAAGATTTTCCTTTTGTGCCAGTCACACCAATGACATAGATATGACGTGATGGTCTACGGTAAACAACTGTGCCAACTATAGCCAGGAGATAATGATAGAAAGGTTGAAAAAAAGAATAGACTTTTTTTGGAATATATTTTTGAAGTGTACGAAGGAGTTTTTCCATGAAAGTTACTGGAGTTGATGTAATGCCTCTTTAATAATGGTACTCGTAGATTTATTCTCAGTGTCTAAATCTTTAAGTGCCTCATGGATTTCTTTCGAGGAGTATCCAAGAGCTTCAAGTGCGAGTCGTACTTCAAGCGTTGTATCATTCATTTCTTTTCCAATGAGATGAGAAAGTTTACCTTTAAGTTCAAGAATTATTTTTTCTGCAGTTTTTTTACCAACTCCTGGGGTATGAGAAAGCGCTTCTACATCATTTCTCTCTATTGCATCAGCAAGTGATGAAGGGGAATGCACTGAGAGCATCGCAAGTGCACTCTTTGGGCCAATGCCAGAAACAGTGGTGAGTTTTTCAAACAAAAAAAGATCATTTTCATCTTTGAAGCCGTAGAGCATGATATGATCCTCTCGAACATGGGTGTGAATATAGAGCGAAAGAGGAGAACCAACGGTAACTGACACTACAATAGGTAGTGGTGCAAGAATTTTATAGCCGACGCCATGGACGTCTAAAATAAGTGATGAGCTGTCAGTTGAATGCACGTTTCCTGTTAAAAATCCTATCATATATGAAAAAAAGTATACCACGAGAGTGATGTGGTGGATTTTTCTAAGGCGCCTTGAAAAATAACAAACTTTGTGGTATAGTGCATGATACAAATTTAAAGATATGGCAATTACAAAAAACGCAAAAAGAGGAATACGAGTAAGTGAACGAAAGCGAGTCGTTAATGACAAACTTCGTCGTACTATGAAAGAGGCGGTAAAAACTGTTCGTAAGGACGTTGTCGCAAAGGATTCTAAGGCTATTAAGACTGACTTATCATTAGCATTTAAAGCACTTGATAAGGCAGCAAAGAGAGGAACTATCAAGAAAGGGCAGGCTAACCGAAAGAAGTCACGCCTTGCAAAGGCAGTAGCTAAACTTTCAAAATAAAAACTCGCGAACTTGGCGAATTTCTTTGTTGAAACTTCATTTTTATCAGTCAATGTAGGTCTACTACATCTCCTTCTAAAAATTCGTTTCGCCTCGAACTTCATCCAAGTACACAAGTTTTGTGGATACATCAGCGAGACTAAAATCTTCTGATGAA
>CAZEXZ010000063.1:0-2223 GCA_964516655.1 uncultured Candidatus Saccharibacteria bacterium
CCTGTTACCAGAATAGTGTTATTTTTTCCTCGTTATACGCTGTGCACCTTTTTTAGAAAGTGAAAAGATAGGCGTATCAACTTTACACGAATCTCCCGCATAAAATCGAGTTAACTCTTTTAATATATACCCTCGGGCTTCAAGAACCAAAAGAACCCTTTCAATTCTTTTTAAGCTAATTGGCGGTATTCTTAATTTTTTTGCTATGATTCCTTGCGGATAAAATCTGAGATACACTTCTCTTACGTCTTCTTTCGTTAGTTGTTGGCCCTGCATTGAGAGAAGTATATGCAGGGAAAGTCTACTTAGTTTACTTGTTTCTTTTTGCACACATCCCCCTTTCTTACTCTATTCTAGAGACTACACAAAATTAACTTCTTTGTCTATATTGACTAGATAAGAGTGCTGGTGGTTTATTCGCCGAAACTATTCATTCATATATTTTTTGCCATTAATTTCTTTAGGCAAAAAACTTTCTTTTTCATACATTTCGTACCCATCACCATACCCAATGTCCTTCATTAATTTTGTTTCCGCGTTTCTAAGCTTCATTGGAATTGGGAGATTGCCAAGTTTTCTAGCATCATCAAGTGCGGCCAGGTATGCACTGTATGCTAAACGGCTCTTAGGCGCTTTCGTTAGATACGCCACTCCGTGAGCTAGATTTATTCCGCACTCAGGAACACCGATTGTTTCTACTGCTTTAAAAACTTCGTTGGCAATAATAAGTGCTTGTGAATCTGCAAGACCTATATCTTCAGACGCAAAAATAACCATTCGTCGCGCAATAAATTTTGGGTCTTCCCCTGAAGCAATCATACGGGCAAGATAATATAACGCTGCATCCACCTGAGATGCTCTCATGCTTTTTATAAATGCACTTATTGTATTATAGTGGTCTTCACCTTTCTTATCGTACCGGAGTGTCGATGATTGCAGTGTCGACATAAGATTACCCACTGTAACTTCTCCATACAACTCAACTGTATGTTCAAGCACTGAAAGCATCTGTCTTGCATCCCCTCCCGCCATTTGAAGAAGCCAGTTTTCACTTTCTGCGTCAATCTTTTTATGTATTTTCGTAGAAGCCCTTGAGATTATTTCACGTAAATTATCTTCAGAAAGTGGGTTAAGTACAAACACTCTCGCACGAGAAAGTAACGCAGGGATAACTTCAAAACTTGGATTCTCTGTAGTTGCTCCAATTAAGATAAGCTGTCCATTTTCAACATATGGCAAAAGAAAATCTTGTTGTGCCTTATTGAAACGATGAATTTCATCCAAAAAAAGTATTTTAGGTCCAAACAGATTTCCACCTTCAACAATCATCCTGATATCTTCTTTACCTGATGAGACTGCAGAAAGTTCATGGTAATCCGCCTTGAGTGCTTTTGCATACATTCGAGCAAGTGAGGTTTTGCCAGTTCCTGGTGGTCCCCACAAAATAAATGAAAATGGATGCTTTTTTGCTATAGCTAAATTAAGTGGCTTACCAACACCCACAAGATGTTCTTGACCAATGTACTCTTCTAGTGAAGTCGGACGAATAAGAGATGCGAGTGGTTCCATGTCATAAGTATAGCAAACATTATCAAAGTGATTACGATATAATATTGACCTATACAATATAATGTGTTATAATATTTTAAGAAGCTCTTGTGCTTTACTTTTCACCTGTTACTAAGGAGAACTAGCGATGTCAGGAAATGTTTCAACTACTGAGGCAGTACTAGTCATCGGACTATACAAAGACCCATTAAGTGGCAAAATCTTAACACCTCTCACAAGATCTGGTACACGCAACCCATCAATGTGGAGATCTCCAGGAGGAGGATTGGAGGAAGGAGAAACTGTACACAATGCAGCACTTCGTGAAGTAAAAGAGGAAGTTGGTCTCGAGGTTGATGAGCTCCATTTCTTCAAAACGATAGAGAAGCCATCTCGAAGCCCGCTGTATAAGAAACATACACAGCATGTTTTAGTGGGCACAATCAATTCAATCTCTGAATTTCGAAATACTGCCCAAGATGGACATGAATGCTTAATGAGTGAATTATTTGATATTGAAAGAATCCGTAGAGCAGTCGAATATCGAGGGTTACTTTCACACTATGAAATTTTGTGGATTCATTCCTTAATTTATAAAGAATTGTTCGACAAACTCTTTGGAAAGTTGTAAACAACTCAATGCGCCCACCTTGGGTGCATTTTTATATTTTGAGC
>CAZEXZ010000064.1:0-2017 GCA_964516655.1 uncultured Candidatus Saccharibacteria bacterium
CCACCCGGATCACCGCCACCAGGTTCACCACCTCCCCCACCATCTCCTTCAGCAAATACGTTAGATATGAAAGAATTAGCAATTGTATGCAAAAAACTAGTATGTTGTACTGAAAAGCTACCTGAATCAAGTGATGTCGTGAAGTAAAAAATGAATATAAAAGACAAAAGCACCTTTTTAAAAGGGACAATTCTCCTCACGAAAGCCACTGTGTTGTGTAAAAAATTAAGGATGTTCATACCCTTGTCAAAAAATTAAAAATGAATAAAGGGTAATGACACAGTCCTTGCTCAGGGGTACGTATGTACCCCTGACATATAGAGCTTCCGCGAAGACTTTAATTGTCTTTTATAAGCATCACTAAAAAAGTAATGTAATAATATTTAAGAAATTAAATGTACCGCGCTGTCGTGCGCCGTGTTCGTCGGATCTACCTTCATACTACACCTCCACACATAAAAAGCAAGAGGCCAACATACTAGTACGCTGACCTCTTTTCCTAATGTA
Source organism: uncultured Candidatus Saccharibacteria bacterium (assembly GCA_964516655.1). Classification (GTDB taxonomy): domain Bacteria; phylum Patescibacteriota; class Minisyncoccia; order Phycocordibacterales; family UBA5272; genus UBA11704. Next base: position 508 of record CAZEXZ010000064.1, read on the forward strand.
TCGTGTAGAATTTATGACAACACGATAAAGTGTGAATTCATTACTCTGTCACTCCACTCTTGCGCCTTCAGTGTATAGCGACCTTGCGGAAGCATCAATATATTACCAGATACAAGTGACGCAGAGACTTCAGTCCCAAATGGAACAACGTAAACAGCTCTCCCTTTGATCAACTGTTCACCTGCATAAGGCTGTTTACCTACATACTGTACGAAGAACACAGTTTCTACAGTACTTCTTTTACAGATCCCCGCGTCTCCGCATGCCCGAAGCTTTTTGCCTAGAACCGCAGAACTTCTACATGTTCCTACCCTATCGCACTTTGCAATCATCTCAACCTCTTTTTTGAGATTATCTGGCAAAGAACTATACGACCAGACATTAACTACAAATTCCGCCGATCCACTATGAAGGCTTGCACAAGCAGACAGTAAAACAACGATGAGCGGACCAAAAAATAACCAAAGAACTCTTGTATTCTTCATTACACACTCCTTTCAAAAGCGTTGATGAAGATACCTTGAGACTATAACTCATCTACTGAAAAGTCAACAATATTCAAATTAAGCCAGCCTACAGCTGAAAAGAAAAATTACGAATACTAAAGATACAGCCTTTTTGCTGGAGCAAGTACTGCTTTTGGATCAGTTTTCCAAATATCACTAACATCTGCATATAACTCAAGTTCATTGTTATCTGGATCAAGGATATAAAGACTATGCGTTACATGATGGTCTGTCGCCCCGACTATTTTGACACCCTTTTCTAATAGTTCTTGGTACACACGCTTTAAATCCTCATGAGAACTACCCACCTTAAAGCCTATATGATACAACCCTGCTTTTGGTTGAGAAAATTCTGGGACACTGCCCCCAATTTCGATGAGAAGCAGCTCATGATGTGTTCTACCACCAGAATAGAGTGCCATGTGTAAATTTCTATGAATCTCATGAAAACCAAGTACGTCACGATAAAATGTCGATGATTTTTCAAGATTAGTAACATAGAGCACGACATGGCCGAGTTCGTGGATTTTCATACAGCAAGTATATCAAAACGCATCCAATCGTAATACTATTCCAAAAAATATAGACAATGTGTATACCACTTATCTCATTACAAGGTATACTATAATTCCGTACCGAGATGATATTTTTATACAATTAATTTGCAATCACAATGTCTACAAAAACCATACTCCTTAGCTCACTTGCAATCATAGTCATCGGAGGAGCTGTACTATTTTCCTCTCCAAAAAAAGTTAACGATACCCCAGCACCTTCTCAGCAGGCTGTGTCAGCAAATACACAGAATCAGCAACTCATGCACATCGATGAACAAGCAGGAACACCTGAACCAAAAGCGAGCGCATCGTCTGACGAAATCATCGACTACCTCATCGACGATTTAACCAAAGACGAAACCAAAGCAACTGAGTCAATGATCGACACAGTACCAAATGCAACCAGTGACGTTTCTATCTCGACAAACTTCTAATCATTAACAACAC
>CAZEXZ010000065.1:0-1849 GCA_964516655.1 uncultured Candidatus Saccharibacteria bacterium
CGCAATTTTGCTTCGTTTTACGCGTGACATGGTAGTTAATTAAATTAAGTAAGACAAGTATTGATAACTAAAGGAGACCTGGAAGGAAACGTGACTTCTCTTTTCCTGTCATAGCAAATTCTGCTCCACGCTTTCCAGCAAGTTGCTTTCGGCGAGATGTCTTTGCGTTGAAATGGTTGAGACCTGGCTTGCGACCAATGATCTTGCCATTTTTTGTGACTTTAAGTCTCTTCAAGAATGATTTGTTTGTCTTCATAAGGGTTTCCAGTTATTTTTTACCGACTTTTCGATAGTTGGGGTATTATACCATCTTTTTCTTTAAAATACAAGACTATTTTAGAACACAGAGTTTAGAATATAGAGCATAGAATTTTAGATTCAAAAATATCTATTTTCTATATTCTGATATCTAGATTCTTATATTACTTTGCTTTCTCAATCACTACCATCATACTCTTTGGGATTTTTTTGAGAGGTTCAGCAATTTTGTAGTCTGCGGGAATAATCGCAAGGATTCTGTCCATTCGTTCACGGAGGAATTTTTCATCCATGTATTTTGTTCGTCCTTTGAGTTGGAGGTCGATTTTTACACGATGACCTTCATTGATCCATTCCGCAGCTTTTTTAGCTTTGATCATGATGTCATTTTCACTAATAGAAACACTGATTTGTACCGTTTTTGTCTCTGTTGAGTGTGATTTTGCTTTTACTTCTTTTAACTTCTTTGAAGTTTCGTATGTGTACTTTCCATAATCTGCAATTCGAGCAACAGGAGGGTCTGCTTGTGGGGAGACTTCGATTAGGTCAAGGTTAAGAGCCTTTGCGCGTGCCTGAGCTTCATCTTTTGTAAGTACTCCTAAATTTTCTCCGTTGTGTCCAATGACCCGAAGTTTTAGAGAGCGAATATTATTATTGATGTTTATTTTTTCTGCCAAAGTCGTTTAAGTATATATACAATACCATTATCTGCAGTGCAAAGCAAGATATTTTTCTTAATTTCCTTTTGGTGGTAAAGGAATAAAAGCACTGGTTTTCTTTTTGTAGACTTCCCATTCAGGAATACCGTCCCACTTTTTTTCGAGCATCGGAATACCAGACACAAAAAGAAGAAGATACGTGATAAGTAGTGGTGAGAGAAATACAAAGAATGAGACACCTGAAGAGTATGCAATGAACGCAAGGCCAAACCACATCATTGATTCTCCAAAATAATTTGGGTGACGGGTATATTTCCATAATCCTGTTGTCATAATGGTACTTTTCTTGTGCGTATCTTTTATGAATGTATCAAGTTGTTTATCTCCAATTGCCTCAAACAAAAAGCCACATGCCCAGACTATTAATCCAAATAAGAGGAGTGAGTTGGATTGTGAAGTAGAAGATAAACTGATCGTAAAAGGAAGTAGGACGATGCTAATAATGAGACCTTGTAAAATAAATATTTGAAGATATGCTCGCGCAAAATAATACCTGAGACCTTTTCTCATCCAAGTGGCTCTCCATGATTGATATCTGAAGTCTTCAGGTTTTCCCTTATTTTTACTAAAGATCCGATAGGCAAGTCGAATTCCCCAAACAGAGATGAGTACTAAGATAATAGTGCTTGCTGGTGAAAGAGTGTGAAGCTCTAGTCGTTTGGAGGCGAGAATGCATGCAGTGATAATAAACGTAAGACCGTAGGCGATATCAATAATACTGTTATCTTTTTTGAATTGCGCTACAAAAAAAAGTGCAGTTGTGAGACCTAGAATAATAATGAGAGAGATGATGTAGAGTGCGATAGATTCCATGAAGATAGTATAGCAGGGGAATGTGTATAAAAATGTGAAGGCGCGTGAATTATCTTTTT